>CAZRKQ010000158.1:0-1626 GCA_964600755.1 uncultured Thiotrichaceae bacterium | reverse complement strand
TTCTGGCGCCTGATCAACCAGGTCGCAATCGCCGAGATGATTCCTGATTTCGGCATGCAGGTTGCGCAGGCCAGGCCGTGGTACGAGATCGAATCACTGCGCCCGATGCTGCGCGGCAAACAGCCATTGGGAAAGGTGCTCGAAAAATTCTGTAGCGCTGCGAATTCACAAAGCAATACCTCTGCTTTCAAGCTGCGCATGGATGGCGAGCTGTGCTGGTTCGAACACCATAGTGACATCCTGGTTAACAACGACATACAAATGGAAAACTATCGGCTCACCAATATGATTGAGCTTGTGCAGCTGGCCGGCGGCATAAACTGGAAGCCTGTATTCATACGTCTGAAAATGGATGACAACAAGGTCATCCGCAAAAACAGGCTGCTTGAGGGTTGTGACCTGCAATTCACACAGGAGCGTACGGCCATTGCGATGCCCATTGGCCTGCTGAATGCAAACGTCAATATCCTGCCTGCCGGTACCAGCATCAGTAATAAACCACTGGAAGAAATGCACGATAAATCAGAATTTATCGCGAGCATGAAAACCATCATCAGTCAGTATATCCTGGAAAAAGATCTGTCCATCGATACGATTGCAGAACTCGCAGGATGCACGACACGGACATTGCAGCGCAGACTGAAAGAATACGAAATCAGTTACACTGACTTTTTGAACGAAGCGCGTATGCAGTATGCATGCACAAACCTGAAATTAACCAATATGAAGATAACCGAGATCGCGCAGCAACTTGGTTACAACGATACCGCGCACTTCACGCGCGCGTTCAAGCGCTGGACCGGGATGACGCCTTCAAAATATCGTTCGACACAGAGATAAAAGACTGGATGCTCGAACCGCCTGCAACGTCCCTTATACAGGCCTACGTCTGACGCTCATGTGAACCATGATAAAGCATCGCGGGTACCGACTTGATTGCAATGAGCTGGCGTGTGGCTTTCCGATGGTTAGCGCAACAATCCCTGTATGACAAGAACGAGGAGCAGTAATATTGATATCACTACAGCTGTACTGACAAGACCGCCAAACATATACAGCACCTTTAAACAGGTACTCCGGCCCCAGGTATTGCGTACTTGAGCCCTGTAACCTGGTGAGAAAAAATAACGCAATCCAGACAGATAGTCGATCTGGTATCTCCTGCCCATTGTTGGGAGCATTATTTAATGTTTCTCCTGCATGTGATGGAAGATGCCAACTATATAAAACAAATATGACTGTATTATTACGTTATTGTGACAATGCGCTGGCGTATACCAGGCATTGACTAACCGCCTGTTTCGCAAGGTAGACGCAAGGTAAAGGACGCAGTAAGGCGTGCCAGATAACCGATGAAACCCGGATCCCTGGTGCAATCTGTGCGCTAAAGGCCGGGTTGGGGTGCAAGCAAAGCCAGCTCAGAGAGCTATCGGCTGACATATGTCCTAAAATATATACGACCAGCTTATATTCGAGCTCCACAGGGCTAACAACGAGGAATTTATAGATGGCAGATAATGACGGCAAAAAGCCGATTCTCGTACCGGTAGATTTTTCCGGCCATTCGCTAGCGGCCTTGCTCAAGGCCTGCGAACTGGCCGATTGCACCGGGCAGCCGGTTACCAT
>CAZRKQ010000157.1:0-1942 GCA_964600755.1 uncultured Thiotrichaceae bacterium | reverse complement strand
TGGTGCGTGCATGAGGTATGGCAACACCGTGCCCCAGGCTTGTTGAGCCCAGCTTTTCACGCTCAGTCAGGTGCTGAAAAATATCAAAAGCGTCCACCGTTCCAGACTCTCTTGCAAGCAACTCAGCGAGAAACTCAAGGGCTCTTTTTTTGCTGCTGACTTCGGCGTTGCAAACAACAGAGTCCTGATTGATCAGCTGTTCAAGTTTCATCAGGGTATAGGAATTTCACTCGGTTTGTGATGTAAATGGTTTTTAAGCTTTTCCTTGTGCTTCTTGACCTGGCGGTCAAGTTTATCAACCAGTGAATCAATGGCTGCGTACATGTCTGCTTCGCTGGCTTCAGCAAAAATATCATTGCCACTCATATGCACCGTAGCTTCAGCTTTATGAGTGAGATTTTCAAGAGTCAGTATAACGTGGGTATTGCTGACTTTATCAAAGTGGCGCTCTAACTTTCCCATCTTTTCATTGACATAGTTTCTTAACGAATCTGTAACATCAACATGGTGACCAGTCAGATTAATTTGCATAATTCTCTCCGCAAGTAGCCTCAAACAAGACGCTTTCTCTCATTTGAGGGTGGAATGGACATCGCCTCTCTGTATTTTGCCACAGTTCGGCGAGCAACATTAATGCCTTCCTTGACCAGAAAGGCAGAAATTTTGTTATCACTCATCGGTTTTCTTGGATTCTCGTTTTCGATGAGCTTTTTCACCATGGCGCGGATTGCTGTGGCGGAGCATTCACCGCCATCTGCCGTGCTGACATGGCTGGAAAAAAAGAATTTGAACTCAAATACACCTCGAGGTGTATGCATGTATTTTTGTGTAGTGACACGAGAAATGGTGGACTCGTGCATCTCGAGTTCTTCTGCAATATCGCGTAATACCATGGGTTTCATACCTTCATCGCCATATTCGAGATACAGGCGCTGGCGATCTACAATGGCCTTGCCAACCCGGAGCAGGGTGTCGCTGCGGCTTTGCAGGCTTTTAAGGAACCAGCGGGCTTCCTGCATGCTGTTTCTTAAATAACTGCTGTCCTTGTCGCGACCTGACTTTTTGACATAGCCGGCATAAAGCGGGTTGATTCTTAATCTGGGGGCGGCGTCCGGATTCAGCGAAACCTGCCACTCGCCATTCATCTTGCGTACAAAAATATCAGGAATGATATATTCCGCTCGATTAGGAGAGATGATGGAGCCGGGTTTAGGGTTCAAAGATTGTATGAACATTATCAGATCCTGCAGCTTTTCTTCGGACAAGCGCGTTGATTTGAGCAATCGTGCATAATCGCGGCTGCCGATCTGTTCAAGATGATCGCGTATCAGCATACGGACATCGGCCAGACCCTCGGTGCTTTCATCAAATTGTTCAAGCTGTAGTAGCAGGCATTCTTTCAGGCTGCGTGCGCCTGTGCCCAGTGGGTCAAGGCGCTGGATCCGGTGCAGTACGGCTTCAACCTCGTCGAGCTCAATTTCGAGTTCATCCACCAGTCCGGCGTGGATTTCCTCTATGCTTTCTGTGAGGTAACCATCATCATTTATTGCGTCAATAATGGCGATGCCGATGGCGAAGTCGGTATCAGTGGTTGACATATTCCTGAGCTGCCAGAGCAGATGCTCTGCAAGTGTGTCGCCTTCCATACTCTGGTTTTCAAGATAATCGCTCAGGTTCTCACTACTGGTCTGGGTTGCATTGCTGATGCCCGCCGTTGCGACATCGTAAATATCTTCCCACTCGCTGTCGACAGGCAGGTCATCGGGCAGATCCTGGGATCTCTCAAGGTCCAGCTGTTTATCCTGCTGGCTGAGTTCGTTTTCACCCTTGTTCTGTGGCTCCTGCTCGCTGCCAGGATTTTCCTCATCCATCTCCAGCATGGGATTCTCTTCCAGGGTCTGCTGGATTTCTGTCTGTAGATCCATGGTCGACAGCTGCAACA
>CAZRKQ010000156.1:0-3705 GCA_964600755.1 uncultured Thiotrichaceae bacterium | reverse complement strand
CAGGGCATTACCCCAGCCGCAACCTGCGTCACCACCAGCCGCGCCGGCCATTGCTACTTGTGAAGCGGAAAGTAATGCCAATCCTGTAATTATTCTTTTCATTAAAAACTCCTGATTATTATTATGAATGTTGGTTCTACTGATAGAATCGGATGTGATATTAGTTAAATGATATTTTCTGTGCAAGCCTGAGTATAGGTTATTCTGTGTTGTACTGGATAAAATGGCTTGTGAATATTTATCAAAATTATAACTACATGAATATAAAAGTAAAATATTTGAACACAAAGTGTTTTTTGTTGTGTCTCAAGACGCACCCTGCAAAAAAACGATTATCTGATTACTTAAATAAGGTCTAAATGAAGACACTGTTGAACCCGGAGTCAAGACTGCATGCACACTGTCGTGACTAACAGGAGTCATTGATGCGAATTCTTGTTCTGTTGCATCTCCTGATTGTTTCGGGATGCACGAATTTTATTTTTTATCCAATGGAAGAGCATGTGATCACGCCGGATGCCATTGGCATTACATATGAAGACATATTTGTCGAAACCGCAGATAATCTGAAACTTCATGGCTGGAAATTATTTTCCAGGGGTGAGGTTGAAGGAACATTATTGTTTTTCCATGGCAATGCTGAAAATATCAGCACGCATTTTGCCAGCGTGTACTGGCTGGTAGCTCAAGGGTACGATGTGTATATATTTGATTATCGAGGTTATGGCCAGTCGCAAGGTGAGGCGGAGCTTGATCCAATTATTGATGACATGCAACTGCTTATCGGGCATGTACTGGATGATCTGCCGGCGAATCAAGAGCTTGTAGTCATGGGGCAGAGCCTGGGGGCCAGCCTGTCAATATATTCTGTCGCCCACAGCCAGTACCGGGACAGGATAGGAGCGCTGGTTTCAGTCGCGGCGTTCAGTGACTACCATGATATCGCGCAGGATGCGTTGTCGAGTAGCTGGCTGTTCTGGCTGTTTCAATGGCCGCTTTCGAAAACAATCAGTAATACCTACAGCCCGGTTGAATCTGTTGGCAAGGTGGCGGCTGTGCCGATTTATATTATGCACAGTCAGGAGGATGAGATTATAGGGTTTTATCATGCAGAAAAACTGTATGAAGCTGCGTTGCAGCCAAAGCAGTTGATTACGCTCGAAGGTGGACATAATGTCACTTTCAACCTCGACAGCAACAGGCAGCAGTTGCTTGAAGTACTGCAAACTATAAACGTTCGTTGATCAGGTTGTAATTAACATTACTGGGTTGCCACCCTGGAAAAGTTAAACAGTGCCTTGGAAATTTTGCTGACCACATCATCGCAGCCGGTGATGTTGTGCCTATTTGCTATGTATTCCGGGTCATTATAGGCAAACCAGACCTGTCCATCCTCATCTTCGTATACCAGCGCTTTTTGCGGCAGGTCCAGCGCGGCCAATTGCTGACATTGCATCAGTGGCGTACCGACTTTAGGATTGCCGAATATCATCAACTCGGTTGGCCTTAACTCAAGCCCGACTTTGGCGGCACCATCTGAATGTGATACACGTTTGAAGATGGTCATGCCCCTGTTTTTCAGCGCTGACTCCAGTTTATCGACAGTAGCAGTTACGCTGTGCATACTTTTTATACGGACCACACCGTCGGCCTGTTCCGCAAACACCTGGGTATTGATTAAATAAAATAGAAGAAAACCAACGGCAGACAGATGAGTATTGTTCATTTTGTTAAGCCTCTATTTTCATTGTTATAAAAATCAGGGCCCTTGCGGGCCCTGGAGTCACCTTGTTTAACCAAGGCAGGAGACACTCTTGTTATTGTTAGATATTAGAAGATATGGGTAACCTGGATCGCGAAGCGTCCATCAACGTCTTTTTGCTGGTTATTAACTGCAGTGGTATCAGACTTGAAGTCACGGCTGGCGTATTCGAGATTGAGGCGTGTCTTCTTGTTGAAGTGGTATTGTCCACCTAGAGTCACCGTGTCTGCAGTGCTTTCATCATTGGTTGCTGATGTCGGGTGATTCTCACCGCGTGTATAGGTGTCATAGCGCAGGTCAACCTCGAAGTTGGTCTTGCCTATATACCAGCCGCCTTCGATATAACCACCATTGGCTTCCTCGTTATTGAATATATGCGCAGGGCGGTGTTGTCCCTGGAATATCATACCTTCACCGTCCATGTACTCTGCGGTAACACGAAAAGGTTTTTTCAGGTACTTGGTACCGAGACCTGCACGGGTACGGTCCTGTGACTGAGTCGGGTCAAAGGCATCGGTGCGCTTGCCATCCTGGTACCAGGCAAACAGTTTCCAGCCTTCGCGCCGGCCGCCCTTGCCGCCAAATACCATTTCCGATGACCAGTATACGTAGACGTCCTTGTTGCCATCATTTTCACCACGATTTATACCATTACCATTGCCAACCATCAGGGCGTAGCTATGTTCCCAATTACTGAACTTGAAGGTGTCAAAGAGCTGGATGCCGACATCACGAAATGCCCCAACCGACCTGGAATATTGATTCATATTGGCATTGGGTGTTGGGGTCGGTGTCTGGTTGGTGTCTGAGCTTGTGGGAAAGCGCTCCAGCAACAACTGGTTGGTAACAGAGGTGAAGTTAATGTAATCGAACACATGAATCGCCTGCAGACCTTCTTCTGCACCCGGATATTTGAACTGGCCCATACGTATACGTGCACCCGGGATATGGTTGAGCGTTATGCTGGCATCGGTAAGATGCTTGCCATCATCACCATAGGTGATGCCGTTATTGCCGAATTCAGTCAGGATGAAATAGTTCACTTTTGAATCCAGCGGAAAACCGGTACCGCGGACACCGATGCGTGCCCGGTTGACGTTGAATCCATCCTGATCATCCAGGTTAGGGCCGATCAGTTTTGGCGGAATATAACCACCAGCCGTATTGGCGTCGCTGGTGTCGTACTGGTACTGGGCCTGGATAAAGCCCCACACATGCGCACGTGGTGCCTGACCCTGTTTTGCGGTTTCAGTACCCTGCAGCATCAACCAGTTTGCACTGTAGGCCGTTTGTGTTAACAGGCAGCCCGCGATGCCGGCTGCCAGTAAAGCAATTTTTCGTTTACTTGAAATCACTGTTTATCCTCCGAAATATATATTTTTTACTATTTATTATTCTGTTTGGCCGAATCAGGGTTTAACCAGGGTGTAGCCTTGATCAACCAGTTCAAGAATACGAGCTACACCGCCGGGAACAACGCTGGCCTGGCTATTCATTGCCGGCTCTTTTCCCAGTACCTTGGTCATTTTCTTGATGGTGTTGCCGCAGGCAGCAAAACGTACGCCGTTGTCAGTTAAACCACTTATGCGACCCTTGTTGCCATTATCATCGAACATCAGCCTCAAGCCAGGACCGAAGGCAACAATTTCGACGTCAACTTTATCGGGTCCGCCGTATGCCTTCATCAGGTTGTTGGCAACATTGAGCACGAGTGTTTGTTTGGTCGGATCAGCATCGCTGATTTGAAGAACAACTTTGTGTTCGGCGAATGGTTTGTCTTCCGGTGCAGCATTTGCCTGAAAGGCAATGCTGGTCAGCATGACAAGTAAGAGTGATTGCAAGAGCTTAATCATTGATGCCTCCATCGGGTATCAAATATTGGTGATGGAAGTTTCCATCATTCAGTTTATTTTTATTTAACTTCTAGCTTCAGACGGGTGAAC
>CAZRKQ010000155.1:0-8347 GCA_964600755.1 uncultured Thiotrichaceae bacterium | reverse complement strand
CAAACACACCGGAGCTGGGTACGAATTTCCACGAGCCTTCCAGGTAATAACCATCCTGCTTGTCCATGGCCTGTTTATCCGGATCAGCTGAATTTACATCTATGTCCCAGTTAGCATACAGCGCGCGTACCTGGAACTGGCTGATGTTCCAGATGGCATGGGCTGAGAGCAGTACACCGGCATTGACTTCTGGATCGGCGCTTTGGGCCATGTCGGCCTGGTACTGGGCGGTGCCGGCCAGCTCGAGACCGGCCAGGCCGGTGTATTTCAGGCGGCCGGTGTAGGCGGCATCGTTGGCCGTGGCCTTGGCGACTTTCTGTCGGCCACCACGGATATTAGTACCGCCATCGAGACCTGAGGTAATGGCCAGATCATAGCTCACCCCGGAGCCGCCGAAGCGGCCTGTTAATGCGGCGCCGCCTTCCCACCAGGTTGTCGGGATAATTCTCGATTCAACCGGGTTACGTTCAACACCATAGAAGGTTGTAGGTTCGTGGGTTTCGTTGAGTATGCCGACGGGAATCAGGAACAGACCGGCCTTGGTCTCCATGTTTTCGGTCAGGTCGAACTCGATATAGGCCTGTTCGAGTTCTATCTCTCCGGGACCGGAGCCATCTGCGGTATCCTCGACCAGCGCATGTTCCAGTTCTAACTCCGAGTGAAAGCGGATGCTATCGCTGAAGTCGTAGCCGAAGGTCAGTACAAAACGGTGTAAATCCAGTTGCCTGAACTTGCTGCCGTCGGGGAATTCCCAGTTGTTGTAATGCAGTTCGCCATAACCGCCGATATGTACTTTATTGGCCTTGGAGGCGGGCTGGCTTTCAACAGCGTCAGCCAACTGGTTGAGCTGGTCCTGCAGGGCCCTGAATTCTTCGTCCGTCACTGCCAGGGCAGAGGTAGAGCTGGATAGTGCAATCGCCGCCGCAAATGACGAGATTAGTGGTTTACAGTGTTTCATAATTGGCTCCAAAAATAAGCAAAATCTTATAGTTGGAGGGCATTATACAGACGACAAATGCAAATGCAAACGATTCTCATGTAGATTTGCAATAATAAGCTGATAATTTATATGTGATTGATCTGTATCAAATTTATCCGTCCTTGATGGATTCAGTTGCGACAGATAACACGAATGCCGGCGGCTCGATCTGGAACGTGATCAACTTTTCTCAATTACTCGGTTTACCTCCTCGCTGTATTTTGGCGGCAGTAATACCGGCCCCTGGTTCTCAGGTCGCAGCCCATGCTTGTCCTTATAAAATTTGCGGATGATTTCGAAATCTTTCCTGAGGTCGCCAGAAGGATACAAGGTTGCTCCGACACCGACGCTCTTCCGGCTGTAATCAAGATAAGCCAGCGCGATGGGTACCCCGGCTTCTACCGCGATATAGTAAAATCCGGTTTTCCAGTGCTCTGTTCTCGAGCGTGTGCCCTCTGCAGCAATAGTTAATGCCATGCGATCGCGTGTTTTGTACAGCTCTGCAATACGTTGAATGAAGCCGGTGTGTACCGTGCGGTCTACTGGGATGCCCCCCAGAAGTTTGAAGACCGGGCCAAGTGGACCGCGGAACAAGGTATGTTTCCCGACCCAGCTCGCCTTGAGGCCCAATGCCCACATGCCAAGAATACCAATGGGAAAATCCCAGTTACTGGTGTGAAATGCACCGACCAGGACATATTTTTTTTCTGTGGGAAGCCGATCATCAACTTGCCAGCCCATTGCTGACAGGATTAATCGCGATATTTTCTTCAGCATAGATTAGCTCGCCTGAACATACATGAAGTATAACCAAGCGCAGCAGCGATGTGGCTGTAGATCAGGACTCGTGCACAGCTTTAGCGGCTACGATTTGCTGTAATGCTTTTTCATTGTTGCAGTAGTCGATATTGCTGGACTGAATACTGCCTTGGACAAGCTGATCGTCACAAGTTTCGGTATTCTGGCAGGCAGAGCACTTGTCGATTTGTTCCTCGATATCAATGACACGCTCGGAATGTAAATAACTGTTGATATCGATACCAAGTGCAGCAAGCATTTTATTCAGGCGCAGTGCATCAACTTGTCTGGCAAGGCTTTTACGAAATTCCATGCCGACTATTACATTGTGCATAATCACATATGACATACGCATGATAACGTACAGCATGAACAGGGCAAGAATGCTGCCAACAATTACAGTAAAAATATCCATCAGAATATGCTAATACACTATTTCTTCTACATGCTTGATATAGGTCAGGTCACGGTTATTCTCATCAATTTGCCGGTTTTGATCAGTCCATCTGTTTTAGCGAGAGTGTCAGTCTAAAGCGCGCTACCGGCTCATTATCTTCAGCCGGTACTGTCGCAATGGCATTCAGCGGCATTTCTACCCTGTCATTGCTCGATATGGCATTGTGCACCAACCTGGCGATATCTTTACCCTGGTCACAGCTGAAATATACGTCACCCGTTGCACGCCGGTAAAATTCAGCGTTGAAATCCTTGAAAATGAATGAAATTCTTTGTTCTTGCCGGTTAATTAATTCAACCGCGAGCAAGCCCACAGAGCAATCGGCACCCATGGCGAGTGCTGCGAAATACATTGAACCATGATGATTTTTCGATCTGCGGCTTAGGGGAATCTTGATCACCACGCGCTCATCAGATTTTTCTACCACGGAAGGCTTTACGTAATACAGCAGAGGTATTTTCGTTAAACCAAAATAGCGCAAATAGAATGTATTTCGTAAAGTTTCGGGTATCAGCCTGTCAATCATGCGCATTACAAAGGTTCGAACTCGATCTGATGGTCCGCCATTATTTTATTTGCGAATTCAAGCCAGTGCGGTTCGGGTGACCATATTAACGTCACTTTTTCATACTCCTGGTCTACATCGGCGTGTTCATGAACGACCCTGTAGAGAAAGGTAAACAGGGAAGCGCGCCTGTTCACCTGGCAGTGCACAAGAATTTGGCGGTGATCTGTGATATCGAGTAAGTCACTAAACAGCTCGAAGTCATCCATCTCCGGATTATCCCAGTCGACCGGGATGTTTACATAACTGATGCCTGACCTGGTGACCAGGCTGCCTTCATTTGTTATCGATCCAAGAGCATCTGGCGGGGCGAGATTAATGACCAGGTCATAACCGGCTTGCTTCATACCAGCGAGTTGCTGTTCTGAGGGTTGTCCTGCAGTATCAATGCGTGTTGTAACAGAGATCAGATTAGGCGGAGGGTCTGTGTTTGCAGTCCTGAGGAGCTCGGGAACCAGGGTATACATCAGGATGCCCACTGCCATGCCTGCGCAGAATGTAATTATCAGCTTCAGTGCAAAGTTCATACTCTAACCAGGTTCATTTATTATCAGTACCAAAACTATTGACCGGCAATGAATCGCTGTTTTAATCATATACAGTTTGTTGTTGATTTGTATCTTGAGCTTCAACCTGGAGGCGGTATTACTTAAAATGCCGCTGCTTCAATTTCCAGGTAAGCACCACTAATGTGTTTGCCCAGTTCATCATCGTAACCCGACCAGTCATGATAATCTTCCATTTGCTCATGGATTAATGGCTTCATCTCGAAATCGCTCAGGTCTTCGTCGAAGTACTTGCTGACATTTTTATACAGTATCGATAGATAAGTTTGATACTTGTCGAGTAATTCTGTACCACCGGTTCTACCATGTCCTGGTACCACGATGGCGGGTTGCAGGTTCCTGGCGGTTTCAATTGTTTCGATATTGCCTTTGAAGTTGCCGTCAGCCATTCGAATGATGCGTTGATATGCAACGTTGTCACCGGTAAACAACACGTTGTCCTCCTTGTACAAAATCATGATATCGGTGGCGGTATGTGCTTTGCCCTGATGGATGATCTGGAACTGGTGGCCGCCAATTGACAGGTCTTCGCCGCCTTTGATAGCATCGCTCGCATTAACGATCCTGGTCCCATCTGTCGCACCTTTGGTCATGTTGTGCATCAGCTCAAGCCAGGACTGTCCTTCACCAGCATCGATCATTGAAATGGTTTTATGATGTGCAAAAATATCTGCCTCAGGATAAGTGCGTTGAATCGCATCATTGCCCAGCCAGTGGTCGCCGTGAATATGGGTGTCAAACACGGCAATAACAGGCATGTCTGTGACCTTGCGGATCTCGCGCAACAACATGTTGCCGGTATGCACGCTGCTGCCCGGGTCGATGACAACGACACCGTCATTTGTAATTATAAATGACGGGTTGTTCATGAAACCTTCATTGGTTTCGTTAGGAAGCTCCAGTGGCCCGTGAATCACATAGACATGATTTGAAACTTTTTCAGCATGAAATCCATCCAGGTAACCGGCAATGGCCGTTTGTACGATAATAAAAACGAGCGTGGTAAACAGGCAAATCTGTCTCATGATTTTGCTCCATTGCCGGAAGATGATATGTGTACACCTACCAGGCTGGCGATCAATACGGTGAGATAAATCTGGCCCATGGCGGCTTCCAGGAACGCCAGTGAGCGGGCAAAATCGTTGACCGGTGTTATGTCGCCGTAGCCCAGTGTGGTCAGGGTAACGAAACTGAAATACATCGCGCTGCTCACATCACTAAGATTGTCACCGAGATAGCTTGCGGTGGTTGCAGGAATGGTGAAGGCGTTGGGGTCGACGCGTCCAATGACGGCATAAATAAATCCGAAGATATTCCCAAAAAACAGATACACGGATATGCCGGCAGCGATAATATCCAGTGTCACCATTTTTGTGCGAAAAATGTCAGCGAGTATGAGCCAGGCTATATAACAAAAGAAAAATACGGAACCGATCAGTGAAATAAATTCCAGTGCCTCTACATGATAAAACTTTATGCCCCATATCAATATCAGTGTTGGAATCATCAATATCATACCGATGATGAGGTGTTTTCTTGAGCTTGAAATAACATATATTGCCGTGAGAAATACAACTGTAATTCCAAGATCAACAGCAGGGCGTGCGTAAACTGATGATGAAAACAATGGCGAGATAACAGAAAGCAGTATCTGGCCTGCAAGCAGCATTCCGTACTTGTATCGCAACATTGGGATTAAGCCTCGTCATTTATAAATCATGCGTCAAACATTAACATAAATACGTCTTATTCAGTGTGTGCCTTGTTGGCATCTCCAGGCAATTAGCCTAAGCTTGCGCCCCATGACAAACATAGCTTCAAATCACAGAGTTGTGTCACATTTCTGTAACAAAATATGAACGACGGCGACAGCAGTAACGACAATTCACGCGTAGTGGCCGCCGTTGACCTGGGTTCGAACAGTTTCCACATGATTGTAGCCAGGCTGGATGAGTCAGGCACGATCTCGGTTATTGACAAGTTACGCGAGACGGTACGACTTGGTGGTGGACTCAAGGAAAATGGCAAGCTTAGCAAGGAATCAATGGAGAGAGCGCTGGCGTGCACGGAACTGTTCGGCCAGAGAATACGCGATTTACCCAAGGGCGATGTGCGTGTTGTTGGCACCAATACCTTGCGTGTAGCCAAGAATGCTGAAATGTTTTTACGCGCTGCAGAAGAAAACTTTGGTCATCCAATCGAGGTTATTTCAGGTCGGGAGGAAGCGCGACTGATTTACCTTGGGGTAGCTCATGGCAGGGCGGCGCGTACCGGCAAGCGTCTGGTGGTCGATATCGGTGGCGGCAGTACCGAGCTGATTATCGGTGAAGGAAAAGAGTCAGAGCGACGCGAAAGTCTCTATACCGGTTGCGTCAGCGCGAGTATGAAATATTTTCATGATGGTGTTATCTCGCAAAAAAGAATGACCAAGGCAATTATTGATTCCGAGCTGGTGTTCTACCCGGTCGGCCGTTATATGCGTGCAGGCAACTGGGAAGAGGCGGTGGGTTGTTCTGGTACGATCAAGTCCATTCGCAATATCACACAGGCAGAAGGATGGTGTGAGAGTGGCATTACGCTTGAAGCCCTGTATCGTCTGCAAAATAAAATTGTCAAACAGGGCAGTATCAAAAAGCTGAATCTGGAGGGCCTTAAACCTGATCGCGCGCCTGTGCTGCCTGGTGGCGTCGCTGTGCTCACCGCTGTATTTGAAACCCTGGGTATATCTCAGATGCGCGTTTCCGATCAGGCATTGAGAGAAGGTCTGTTATATGACCTGGTTGGCCGTATCCTGCATAAAGATGCGCGTGAGGTTACCGTGCAGTCTGCGATGCAACGTTGGAACCTGGATATAGAACATGCAAACAATGTGACAGCAACAGTCACAAACCTGTTTAACCAGGTTAAGGCTGATTGGGGGCTGAGTGATGAGCACAGGGATATGGTGATCTGGGCGGCCCAGCTGCATGAAATTGGTTTGCAGATTTCACACGGCGCCTACCATAGGCGTGGTGCCTACATATTGAACCACGCCGATCTTCCTGGATTCTCCCGGCCGGAGCAGGCCATGCTGGCAACACTGGTATTGAGCCATCGCCAGAGATTTCGCATCAGTGCATTTGATGATCTTGTCGAGCCTGTCAGGCTGCCTGGTGTGCGGCTCTGTGTGCTGCTGCGTCTCGCCGTACTGTTTCATCGCGGGCGTACGGATGAGCAGGTGCCTGATGTCATGATCAAGGCCGATAAAAATTTTGTTGAGCTACATTTTCCTTACGGCTGGCTTGATCAGCACCCCTTGACACAGGCTGACCTGGGCAATGAGTGTGATTACCTCAAAGATGCGAATATTACCTTGCTGTTTGACTAGTTATCAATAGTGATGTTGCAACGCAAAGGCGCAGAGACGCAAAGGGCGCAAAGAAAATATAGAACTATGTTTGGAATATGTGCTGATGCGGTGCCTCTGTGTTCACTGTAGCGGCAGGCCAGCATGAGGCACTAGCTGTTGCCAGCGTAACTATCTCACCTGTAACCCTTCAGTTTGTGCAGGCCTTCAAAAATAACTCAGGGCAGGCTACGTGAGACATCTCCCGAGCATAAGGAGATATCTCCCTTATGTCGATATGACAGGATGCGATTTACATACAAAGAGCTTTTCTCTGCGCCCTTTGCGTCTTCGCGCCTTTGCGTTGCTATGAATTATTTTTATACATGCATTCAGGCTTGTTAGAGCGACTTGACTGCCTCAAGCACTTCATCAACATGCCCTTTGACTTTGACCTTGCGCCACTCCTGGCGTAACACGCCTTTATCGTCAATCAGGAATGTACTGCGTTCAATACCACGAACTTTTTTGCCGTACATATTTTTCATCTTGATAACGTCAAACTGGTTACACAGTTCTTCATCAGCATCAGAAAGTATGTCGAAATTGAATTTCTGTTTGGTCTTGAAGTTCTCGTGAGATTTAAGGCTGTCGCGTGAAACTCCCAGTACCACCGTGTTCTGCCGCGTAAATTTGCCTTTGGTATCACGAAAATCCTGGCCTTCAGTAGTACATCCCGGCGTACTGTCTTTAGGGTAAAAATAAAGTACAACATTTTTTCCCTTGAAATCATTCAGGCTGACCTGCTTGTCACCTGTTGCCGGTAATTTGAAGTTTTTTACTTTTTTTCCCAAGTCGGCCATGTATGAGTCCTGCACCTAGTTCGTTGGTGTCATCGATGCATCAAGGTTTAATTCGTCGCACATGTCGATTAATTCATATCAAAGCGTTTTAACCGTGATGTCGGCAGGAATGCCAATGGTCATATTGACTGCAAACATCGGTGTTGCGGTATGTGCAGCAGCATAGCGTTCAGTGTGGAGATCAACAATATTTATCTGTCGGCCTGAAAAGAAGCTTGCCAGTTTATGCACAATACCAGGGTGGTCAATCGCAACCACTTCCACCGTATATGGCACCATTGCCTGTGGGATGGTTTCGCTGCTGGTCATCTTAACCAGTATTTTCATGTTGAGTGATTGTTCCAGGCTGGCTGTATCACCGACAAAATCGTCGATTGACTGCTTCGATCCGCTGACAAGCAGCAGTACAGCAAACTCTCCACCCAGTACACTCATTCGGCTGTCTTTAATATTCAGCTCATGTTTGAACAGGGCATTGCTCAATTCATCGACGATACCCGGGCGGTCATCACCAAGGGCGGTTATTACGAGTTGTTCGGACATTATTATCAGGTTTCTGTTTTTTTTCGGGGTGTTGAGTGTAAACAAAGATTGAATGGAATAACAGACGATATTTGTATGTGTAATTAGCTCGCTATGGTTAGCATTTTATTTCGCCTTGCTGGCGAGTTACTTTTCTTTCAACAGCGAAAGAAAAGTAACCAAAAGAACGCCGCCCTCGACCAGTTTGCCCCTACGGGGTTCCCTCACCATTCAACTTTGCCAACGGGCCGCCTTGACTCGCCGTCCGGGCT
>CAZRKQ010000154.1:0-2384 GCA_964600755.1 uncultured Thiotrichaceae bacterium | reverse complement strand
CGTGTTCCACCTGCACCCAGTATACTTTTTCCATTTTATTTTTCGGGTCGGTGATTTTGTGTTGCAGCCCGCCGTCATCTGTCAGTACCACGAGCCCTTCGCTATCCATATCCAGACGACCGGCAGCATATACATTTTTTTCATCAATAAAATCAGCGAGCGTCGGGCGGCCCTGCTTGTCGGTGAACTGGCACAAAACACCGTAAGGTTTGTTGAACAGTATAATTTTCGACATAGTCAGGGCCCAGGATACAGCAGTTATCAGTCCACAGATAAACGCAGATAAACACTGATATTCTTGTTAGTAGTAACAACTTGGCGGGCAACTCCGGGTTTGGACAACAGAAAAATTATGCCTATCCGATTTAATCTGCGTTCATCTGTGGACTATATATTGAACCAATGATATCGCGAAATCCTGCTTATCTTGCAATTCGTCCGGCTACTCACAATACCTTTGCATCTTTCGCTTTATTTGCGGACTAAACCGGCTGTAAATTTAGCCAGCGCTCGCGACGTCCCGGTCCTGCATTCATTCGATCAAATATCTTGTGCAGCGCAGTTTCGTCGACACCGTGCCAGCGCAGGTCCTGTTTCGGGCCCTTGAACTCAGCGTCAGTAACAATAGTTGTCAGCTGCTTGGTCATCGGCAGTATATGTTTATGCTCTTCGACCAGGCGTTGTATGCGCGCAGAGCCCCTGAATTTCATTTCAGAGATTTTGTGCATGTTTTCAACAACCTGCTCAACACCCGGGTACTTTTTCAGCAGGTTCGATGCCATTTTATAACCGATACCCGGAATGCCGGGGACATTGTCGATTGCATCGCCCGACAGGGCCAGCAGGTCGGCAATGAGTTCAGGATTTACACCAAATGTTTTTTCAACATCTCGATAATGCATGATTTTATCGCGGGCAAAATCCCACCAGATGTCGCCGGGCCTGATTAATTGTGCGAGGTCCTTGTCGGCGCTGAGAATCGTGATGGCGTAGCCCTGATCGCGCAATCGAGTTGCCAGGGTGCCGATAATGTCATCAGCTTCATAGCGGTTGCTGGAATAATCGGCAATACCTGCAGCGCGGCAAAAATCACGGCAATGTTTGAATTGTCTTTTCAACTCTTCAGGAGCAGGCGGGCGGTTGGCTTTATACTCAGGAAAGATTTCCCTGCGGTACGAATTGGTTTGTTTTGCATCGAAAGCACAGGCAATATATTCAGGCTGTTCCAGCTGGATCAATTCATGCAGGAACTCGGTAAAGCCATAAACAGCATTTGACGGATTACCGTCGATATCGGTCATATGTTCGGGATAGACATGCCAGCCTCTGAAGATATATATGCTGGAGTCGACCAGATAGGCGCGTTTATTTGTATTATTTGCCATTACGGGCATTTTACGTGACGGCTTAGGAAAGTAAATCGATGGTTTTGTTCGGAAATTTTGCCATTAGTCCGGTCGGGAGCCGGGTAATGGCCTGCCAGGTGTTTGAAATTACTCAATGTTATGAATAGAAGAGACTTAATTAAACTTGGGCTGTATGGCAGCGGGGCGCTCTGGGCCAACCTGATTATGGGCAGCAGCCGTGCCGCCCCGGATCATGTTCAGCTGTTAGCGGCAGATTCTAATGGCGTACGCCTGCCGGCGGGATTCAGTTCGCGCATCGTGGCTGAATCGTCAATTTCACCACTTGGCGGTTGTGACTATGTGTGGCACGCGGCACCCGATGGCGGAGCCTGCTTTGTTGATGAGGGCGGTGGCTGGATATATGTATCCAACAGTGAACTCGATGACACTGATGGTGGCGCAGGCGCGCTTCGCTTCGACGCTGATGGCAAGCTGATCGATGCTTATTCCATTCTGCACGGTACCAGTCGAAACTGTGCGGGTGGCGCCACGCCCTGGGGCACATGGCTTTCCTGCGAAGAAATCGATAAGGGAAGGGTGTGGGAATGCGATCCACTGGGTGTAGAGGCTGCTGTCGTCAGGCCGGCACTGGGTGTATTCAAGCACGAGGCGGTAGCCGTCGATTCGCTTAATCGAAAGCTTTACCTTACAGAAGACCAGGTCGATGGTTATCTATACCGGTTTACACCATTCAATTATCCAGATCTTTCAACCGGTAAACTTGAAGCGGCACGTGTTGTTAATGGCGAAACCGGCAAGCTTGAGTGGCTGCAGATCAGTGATCCGTCTGCCGGCAAGACTGCAACCCGCTTCCAGGCCAGTGCCACGAAATTCAACGGTGGTGAAGGTGTTGCCTATTCCAGGGGCAAGGTCTATTTCACCACCAAGGGTGACAATCGTGTCTGGGTGTTTGATATTACCAGCCAGGTCCTGAGTGTGCTTTATGATGACAGCGCATACATTAATCCTGTATTGACA
>CAZRKQ010000153.1:0-15362 GCA_964600755.1 uncultured Thiotrichaceae bacterium | reverse complement strand
AAGAAGTCTTATCTTTTTATATGAAATTAATTTATCTCTAGTCAATATGTTGTCTGCGGTCTTGTTATCATAGCTTTGAATGTTGAATTCGGTTTTGTTATTTAATACATGTAGGTTGGATTAGCGAAGCGTACTAAATTCGGTAGGACCGAATTTGAACAGCCTTGCGCTGGCCCGAAGGGCAGAATACATGGATGTATTCTGTAATCCGACATTATCGTTAATCTCAGCAATGTCGGGTTACGGCAATAAACGCCTAACCCGACCTACAATTCTTTTATCAGCATGTGACCCGGATGAAATGAAACCTGATCGGGTAGATCTGGTTTCATTATTCACTGTTCACTATTAACTGTTTTTTACAGTGACTTGTTTTCCTGTTTCAACCCCTGTTCAACAATGTATTTATCTTCAGTTATTTTGGCCTGTGCAGCCGCAATCCTGGCGATGGGTACGCGGTGAGGCGAGCAGGAGACATAATTCAGGCCGACATGATGGCAGAAGCGGATGGATTCGGGGTGACCACCCTGTTCGCCACAGATACCAACGCGCAAGTCCGACCGTGCTTTGCGGCCCCAGTCGACGGTGATTTCCATCAGTCTGCCGACACCTTTTACATCGAGCACCTCGAATGGATTATGTTGCAGTATGTTGGCTTCTTCATATAAAGGCAGGAACTTGTTCTCTGCATCCTCACGTGAAAACGAGAAACAGGACTGTGTCAGGTCGTTGGTGCCGAAAGAGAAAAACTCGGCGATTTCTGCCAATCGTCCGGCACGCATGCAGGCGCGCACGACTTCAATCATGGTGCCGAATTTGAATTTCAGCTGCACCTCGTATTCAGCTTCAACTTCAGCACGAACCTGGTCAACGATATCTTTCACCCAGTGCAGTTCCTGCCCTGTACACACCTGCGGCACCATGATTTCGGGATGCACATCGAAGCCTTCCTTGCTGCACTCGGCGGCAGCTTCCAGCACGGCACGGATCTGCATTGAATAGATTTCAGGGTAGGTGATGCCCAGGCGCACACCGCGATGGCCAAGCATCGGGTTGACCTCAAACAGTTCGCGTACCTTGTGCAGCATCTGTGTTTTCCGGGCAATGGCAGAATCAACCAGCTCACGTCCGCCTGGCGCGAATGGTTTCGGCAGTTGCTTGACGTCGGCCTGACGTCTGAGCAGATGCATGGTGTTCATCAAATCGTTAACACCTTCTACCGTTGTACGTAATTGCTCCAGGCGTGCAATTTCCTGTTCCAGCTGTTTTTCATTGGGCAGAAATTCATGAATCGGCGGGTCCAGCAGGCGAATGGTAACCGGCTTCGGAGCCATGATCTTGAGGATCTCCTTGAAGTCACCTCGCTGTATTGGCCGCAGGCGGTCAAGTGCCTCCTGGCGTGCTTCCTTGTCGGCAGCAATGATCATATCGATCACGATTGGAAGTCTGTCCTGGGCATTGAACATACGCTCGGTACGGCAAAGACCAATGCCCATGGCGCCATAATCCGACGCCTGGGTAGCTGCATCGATCGTGTCGGCATTGGTCATGATCTTGAGCCGTGCAAATTCATCGGCCCAGCTCAGCAGGGTGCGCAGGTCATCTGAAAACTTGGGTGGTACGGTGGGGATCTCGCCAATGTATACGTTACCGTTGCCGCCATCGATAGTGATGATGTCACCTTCGTGCAGAATGGTGTCGCCCACCACTGCGATGTGTTTTTCAACATCGACTTTTATACCTTCTGCGCCGGCGACACAGGGTTTACCCATGCCGCGGGCCACCACGGCAGCATGCGAAGTTTTACCGCCGCGGCTGGTGAGTACACCTTCGGCTGCGAAGAAGCCATGGATGTCTTCGGGCTTGGTTTCTTCACGTACCAGGATGACCTGTTCACCTTCCTGTCTTGCCATCTCAGCACGATCGGCATCGAACACGATATGCCCGGACGCGGCACCCGGTGATGCCGGCAGACCCTGTACAACCGGTGTTGTCTTGTAGTCAGGATCAAGCATCGGGTGCAGAACCTGGTCGAGTTCTTCCGGATCAACCCGCATGATCGCTTCCTGGCGGTTGATTAGTTCTTCCTTGACCATTTCCACCGAGGTGCGCACACGTGCAGTGGCATTCATCTTGCCGTTGCGTGTCTGCAGGCAGTAAAGAATGCCTTTTTCGATGGTATATTCGTAATCCTGAACTTCACAGTAGTGGTTTTCCAGGCGGTCACGCAGTGCGACCAGCTGTCTGTACATCTCGGGCATGATATTCTCAAGTTCATGCACCGGCTTGGGTGTGCGTATGCCGGCAACCACGTCTTCGCCCTGGGCGTTGACCAGGAATTCACCGAACATGACGTTTTCGCCAGTCGCTGGATTGCGGGTGAAGCCAACGCCGGTGGCGCAGTCATCACCCATGTTGCCGAACACCATGGTCTGAATATTAACCGCGGTACCGTTAGCCATGTCAGTGGTGATCTTGAATTCACGCCGATAGTCGACAGCACGCTTACCCGTCCATGAGTTGAATACGGCCTTGATTGACAGGGTCAATTGTTTGTAGACGTCTTCAGGGAACGGTCTTCCTGTTTCGCCCTGTACTACATCAAGAAAGACATCGCTGATTTCACGCAGGTTGTCAGCAGTAAGCTCAAGATCGTCACTGACACCTTCACGTTTCTTCAATTCTTCAAAGGGCTTGTCGAATTTTTCATCAGCGATACCCAACGCGACCTTGCCGAACAGTTGCACAAAACGCCGGTACGCATCCCAGGCAAAGCGCTCATTGCCGGTTTGCTTGATCAGGCCGGGCAGCGTTTCAATATTCAGGCCGAGATTGAGGATGGTATCCATCATGCCAGGCATCGACAGGGCTGAGCCTGAACGTACTGACAGCAGCAGCATGTTGTCAGCATCACCGAAACCTTTGCCAGTCGATTCTTCCAGAGCCTTGATCTGTTCGTGGACCTCATCCATCAGACCCGGTGGCAATTCACGGTCTTCAGTGTCCAGGTAACTGAGGCAGGCGTCAGTACTGATGACAAATCCGGGAGGTACATTGATGCCAATTTGCGTCATCTCGCAGAGGTTGGCACCTTTACCACCAAGCAGTTTTTTGTTCTGGCCATCGCCTTGCTTGAATGAATAGACGTATTGTGTATTTGCGGCTTGTGTATTTGCGGCGATGGTGACCATCAATATTTCTCCCCAGGGTGCCCGACATCATCGGTTTAATTCAGTTGATTAGTACTGCGATATTATTCATTGGTTATATTACGAAATTGTGAATATAACCAGGCGTTGAGTATAGACGAACAATATATTTACGAGTAGAACATTTGAATGTTAATGATTATATGGATATGGAAGTTGATGCACATCAAAAAAAACAGGGACTAGGTTCTAGGTACTAGGTACCAGGTACCAGGTACCAGGTACCAGGTACCAGGTACTAGGGACTAGGTACTGGATACTGGGAAGGGGACAGGATGCCCTCGAATGACTATACCCAATATATATACACCACCGGTCTTTTCCCAGATCCTAGTATCTAGCACCTAGTCCCTAGTACCCGGTTTTGTTCTATCTATCTGAATTGCCTGTAAATCCCACCTATACTCATACCTAATCAGGATTATTAGAACGAATTCAAGGTTGGGGAATGATTACACCATCACTGGTAAAGGTGTGGTTCGGCTATGCGTGCCAGCAAATGCAGGGGGTCGCGCAGGGGTGTGTCTGTATGGGAGAGCCGGACAAGGGGCCGTATTCCCTGGTCGAAGCCACATCTGAAATCTTCGCCAACAGTGAGCTGGTCCGCGACAACATCAATGCGGTGCTGAAACGACGCAAGTCTGTGGTGACCCGCATTGGCGCCAGCCAGGGCGAGGCTGAAGTTAAACGTCTGGTTGTGGTCAACGCCACTCAAGCGGTAACCGGTATAAATTCTACGAACTACCTGGTGACGTGTCCGCTATTGATAGAGCGCCATCTTTATGGCGCTGTCAGCATCGAGTTTAAACAGGATGCTGCTATCAAGACCCACGATTTTCTGAAGAATGTTGAGGCTGCACTCAACTGGCTGCAGTTTCTCTGCAATAACGAAACCGGCGATAGTGCATCATCTGAAAATGCTGCACTGGCATTGCAGATTACCGCACGTGCTTTATCTCAGGATTCGTCTGCAGCAGCAGCGACATCGGTGGTAACGGAACTGGCGACACGTTTGTCATGTGAGCGTGTCAGTATTGGATTCAGGGAAGGGCGTGAACTCAAGTTGTATGCCCTGTCACACAGCGCGCGCTATGAATCCAAACAGAACCTGATCAAGCGCATTGAAGCTGCAATTGAAGAAGCCGTCGATCAAAAAGAGACTCTGGTTTATCCTGCAGCGGATGACAGCAGATATATGCTGCAGGCGCACGAAGAGCTGGCGAGAAGTCACGGCGGTAAATTTATTTGCAGCATACCCCTGATACATAACGAGCAGGTGGTGGGTGGTGTAATTTTTGAACGCAGCTCTGCGGCAACTGCGTTTCTGCCTGAAACCGTGGAGTTATGTGAACAGTTAGCTGCTTTGTTTGCGCCGATTCTTGAATATCGGCGTCTCAACGATCGCCCGTTACCGGCAAAGACAAAAGAACTGTTGAAGAACCTGGCATGCGGGATACTGGGTCGGGGTCACCTGGGATTCAAGTTTGGTGTTGCCATGACTGCCCTGGTGTTATCGCTGCTGACTTTTGTGCAATGGGAATACAAGGTATCTGCCAATTCGGTGCTTGAAGGCACCATCGAACGGGTTATAACCGCGCCTGAAGAAGGCTATATCAAAGATGCGCCAGCCCGACCCGGTGACCTGGTTACTGCAAACCAGCAGCTGGCTGCGCTGGATGACAGGGATCTGAAGCTGGAAAAACTGAAATGGAGTGGCAAGCAAAAACAGGTCTCAAAAGAATACAGGGAAGCACTGGCGAGTCGTGACAGATCGCAAATTGGTATTCTGCGTGCACAGCTGGACCAGGCGCAGGCGCAATTAGAGATTCTCGATAAAAAACTCGAGCGTACCGTCATCAGTGCACCAATAGGCGGTGTCATCGTCAGTGGCGACTTTACCCGAGCACTGGGTTCGCCCGTGGAAAGAGGGCAGATTTTGTACAAGGTTTCGCCGCTTGATCAGTATCGTGTGTTACTGGATGTCGATGAAAGCGATATTACAGAACTGTCTGTCGGCATGAGAGGTGAGCTGACCCTGTCAGCGGCAGCAGAAGACACCTTTGAAATTGTGGTCGACAAGATCACACCCGTGTCCCAGGCAGGCGAAGGTGCCAACTATTTTCAGGTAGAAGCATCGTTGGTTGAAACGCCAGAATTCCTGCGCCCTGGTATGCAGGGTGTGAGCAAGATCGAAATTGGCGAACGTCAACTGCTGTGGATCTGGACGCACAAGCTGGTTGACTGGCTGCGGCTGAAACTGTGGTCATGGTGGTAGTCGATGTCTGATCAACTGTTCAGTTCACACTGGTACCGTGTTGCCAGTGTAAAACTGTCGTTACGCAGTCATGTACGTGTGTATCAACATGTCTACCGGGGTAACACCTGGTACATCCTGCGTGATGAATCATCCGGCCGTCATCATCGCTTCAATGAGGCGGCCTACAACTTCATCAAGCTGATCAACGGTAAAAGATCAGTCAACGAAATCTGGGAAATCATGCAGCATGATCAGGGTGACGATGCACCTACCCAGGAAGAAGTCATCCAGTTGCTCGGCCAGCTTCACTATGCTGACCACCTGCTTGCCGAACTCGCGCCTGACGTACAGGAACTGATTAACCGCAGAAACAAGGAAAGACAACGCCTGTTTATTTCCCGCGTCGGCAATCCTCTGGCGATACGTATACCGCTGGTCGATCCTGACAGGCTGCTGACACGCTGGATGTCATTTGTAAGGCCGCTGTTCACGAAAACAGCAGCCGCGATCGGTTTGATCATCATGTTGTTTGCCTTGCTGGAAATGACGCGTAACTGGTCCTTGCTGAGCAAGCATGCAGTGGAGCATGCGCTTTCACCTTATAACCTGCTCATCATCTGGTTTGTTTATCCATTCGTTAAAGGCATACACGAGCTCGGTCACGGTTTTGCGGTGAAGAAATGGGGCGGTGAAGTACACGAGCTGGGGATCATGCTGCTGGTGTTAATGCCGGTGCCTTATGTCGATGCTTCAGCAGCTTCATCATTCAGGTCAAAGCAGCAACGAATGATTGTGGGCCTGGCCGGCATCATTGTGGAGTTGCTGCTTGCATCTATTGCATTGCTGTTATGGCTGAATGTGCAGCAGGGCCTCGTTAGTGATGTGCTGTTCAACATTATGTTGATTGGCGGTGTTTCTACACTGCTGTTTAATGGTAATCCGTTGTTACGTTTCGATGGCTATTATGTCTTCGCCGATGCCATTGAAATTCCCGGGCTCGGCAACAGGGCCAATCGATATTACACCTATCTGGTTCAGCGCTATGTATTCGATGTCAAAGAAGTTAAATCACCAGTTACCGCAGATGGTGAAAGCTTCTGGTTCGTGGTTTATGGTGCCGCGGCGTTCGTATACAGGATCATGATCCTGGTGATGATCACCCTGTTTGTGGCCGGTAAATACTTTTTCATTGGCGTCGCGCTTGCGGTCTGGGCAATCTTTATGCAGCTGGTGCTGCCGCTATTAAAAGCTATTGGTTATTTGCTGAAAAGCCCAACCTTGTCACACCGGCGTGAAAGGGCTTTGTCTGTCAGCATAGGCACGATTGCGATCGTTGTATCAATGCTGTTCCTGATTCCGATGCCGTTGAACACCATGGCAGAAGGTGTTGTGTGGATGCCGGAACACTCGTATGTGCGTGCGGGCAGTAATGGCTTTATACAGAATATTCTCGTTAAAGATGGCGAGTATGTAAACAAGAGCACTGACCTGATTGTGACCCGGGACCCGTTGATGCAAGCGCAGCTCAAGTTACTAGAAGCCAACAAGAAAGAGCTGGAAGTAAAATACGATGTTCTGGTACAGGAAGATATTGTCGAATCCGAAATCGCAATGGAGGAAATCAACCTGCTGGATGGCAAGATACAGCGCCTGAAAGAACAGATCTCGGAAATGACGATCACCAGCCCCGTGGATGGTGTGTTTATCATTGCTGAATCAAAAGACCTGCTCGGTCATTACCTGAAGCAGGGTGATCCCATTGCCTATGTGATAGATTTCGATGATGTATCTGTGCGCGTTGTCGTGCCGCAAAATGCCATTGGCCTGGTGAGAAAACGAACCCTTGATGTTGAATTAAGGCTGGAAGGTGCAGTTCATGAAAGCATTCAATCATCTGTAGAGAGAGAAATACCTGCTGCAACCTACCGACTGCCAAGCAAGGCACTGTCCCTGGATGGCGGCGGTAAAATAAAGACTGATCCTTTCGACAAGGATGGCGTGAAAACTAAAGATCAGTACTTCCAGTTCGAAATTGCATTACCTGCTTCGATCAACAAGCAGAACATAGGCCAGCGTGTGTTCGTACGTTTTACCCATGGCTATGAACCCCTGGCATGGCAATGGTATCGCTCATTCGAAGAATTGTTCCTCGATGAACTGGGGCGCGTGTAGATGTTGGGCAGCAGCGCAATAAAAATCCGCTCACTGTTTTCATTGGCTGAAGATAGCGAACCGTTGCCTCATCCCGGGGTGTATTTTGGCGCCTATCCATACAGGAAAGAACAGGACAAAGGCAGGATAGAAGAGTTTCTTCGCAGCCTTGCATCCTTTTCATCAAAACCTGAAGCTGCCAGTAAAAAGCAGTGGCAAAAATTTACCCGGCGTATTGAGGCGATGGACAGGCCGTTAAGTAAAATGAGCGAGCGCGGGCTTGATAGCTGGATAATCGATGTAAAGAAAAAACTGCATAGCAAGGGGCTAACTGAAGAAATTACGGCAAGAGCATTTGCTACCATTCGAGAAGTTGCCGGCAGGAAACTGGGTATGAAGCATTTTGACAGCCAGCTTATTGGCGGCTGGGTCATGTTGCAGGGCATGATAGCTGAAATGCAGACTGGCGAAGGTAAGACACTGACAGCAACATTACCTGCGAGTTGTGCTGCCATGGCAGGCATGCCTGTGCACGTGGTCACCGTCAATGATTACCTGGTAGAACGTGATGCCATGCTTATGCGGCCAGTTTATGAGCGCCTGGGTTTAAGCGTCGGCTGTGTTGTAGAAGGTATGAGTGAACCTGAGCGCAAGCAGGCCTACCAATGCGACATCACCTATTGTACCAGCAAGCAACTGGCTTTCGATTACCTGCGTGACAGGCTGGTGATGAAAAAATTCAACTCCAGCCTCGAGTTCAAACTGGAGTCTCTGTACAGTTCAAAACCCGCAAGCACTCAGTTGCTGCTACGTGGCCTCAACTATGTCATTGTCGATGAAGCGGACAGTATATTTATTGATGAGGCAAGAACGCCGTTGATACTTTCCAGCAAGACCGACAACACGCAACAGGAAGCAGTGCACAGGGAAGCGGTCTGGCTGGCACGGCAGTTAAAAAATGAGAACTATTATTCAGTCGATGAAAAAACCAGAAGTATTTCGCTGACCCAGTTTGGCAAGGATTACCTGGCTGAACTGGCTTCATTAATGAGCGGTGTCTGGCAGGGATCGAGAAGGCGTCATGCGCTGGTTGAGCAGGCACTGGTAGCATTGCATCTATATGAACGTGATGTGCATTACCTGGTTGATGAGGGCGCTATCAGCATCATCGATGAAAATACCGGGCGCACCATGCCGGACCGGTCATGGGAAGCCGGCCTGCACCAGATGATCGAAGAAAAAGAGGGTTGTGAGCAATCCGGACAGACCGAGACCCTGGCACGAATCAGTTACCAGTTATTTTTCAAACGTTATTTGCGCCTGTCTGGGATGACGGGTACTGCAAGTGAAGTCAGCAGGGAATTAAAAAAGGTTTATGAGCTGGATGTCGTCACCGTTCCTACCAACAAGCCGGTACAGCGAATAATTCGTCCCGAATACATCTACACTCAGAGTAATGCCAAGTGGCGTGCCATTATCAGCAGTATCCAGCTTGAACACGACAAGGGGCGTCCAGTGCTGGTAGGGACACGCACATTGAAGGATTCAGAGCATTTAAGCGGGCTGCTCACGGAAGCCGGCCTTCAGCACCAGGTGCTCAATGCAAAGCAGGACAGGGCAGAAGCGGAAATCGTTGCCAGGGCTGGCGAGCAGGGGCAGATAACGGTGGCCACGAACATGGCGGGGCGGGGTACAGATATCAAGCTGGCTGAGGCAGCCATAAATGCAGGCGGACTGCATGTCATCTCCTGCGAAAAGAACACATCCGGCAGGATCGACCGGCAGCTTGCAGGTCGTTGCGGCAGGCAGGGCGATCCCGGCAGTTATGAAGCAATACTGTCCTTAGAGGATGCGTTCATAGAGAAACGCTTTGGCAAAATGGCCCGGGGCATAGCGAGATTCACAGACGGAACACAACTGGTAAGACCACAGTGGCTGGGGCGCTCGATGATGAGCTTCACACAAATGATGACAGAGTATTACTTTCGTCAGGTCAGGAATGCCATGATGAAAGTTGACAAAAAACGGGATGAGATGCTGGCGTTTAGCGGAATGTCTGAATAGTAACAAAATGATGATAACAATCAAATTTAACAAGTTGATCCTGATCAGCAGCCTGCTTGCATGCAGTAGTGCATTGGCTGAGCATGGCCCCGTTCCTGTTCCCGAAATAGACTGCCTGATTGAGCCGAACATGATGATTGAATTGAGCAGTTCTGTTTCCGGTGTGCTCGAAACGATCTCGGTGGATCGCAGCGATACGGTGAAGAAAAACCAGATTGTCGCTACACTTAAATCTGATGTCGAGCAGGTAAGACTCCAGGCCAGCCAGGAGAACCTCGATGTAAGCAAGGTCGAACAACGGCGTGCAATTAATCTATACAAAGATCATGTGATTACACTGAGTGAAAAGGAACAGTCTGATCACGAGGTGGCGATTTACAAACTCGAAGTGGAACAAGCGCTTGCGAACCTGGAATTGAAAAACATTCGTAGTCCGATTGACGGCGTTGTTGCCGACCGTTATCTGATGCCGGGTGAATTCATCGAAGAAAATCCTATATTAAAGCTGGCACAACTTGATCCGCTGAGAGTAGAGGTCGTTGCGCCTGTTACATACTTCGGGCGTGTTAAAAAAGGTATGCATGCACAGATTAAAACTGAATTCGGCTCGTTCGAAAATCTTATTGCTGAAGTTGTGGTTGTCGACAAAGTAATCGATGCTGCAAGCGGTACTTTTGGTATTCGCCTGGAACTACAGAATAAAGATAACCAGGTGCCAGGAGGATTAAAGTGCGCGGTTCGATTCTTCGATGAACATGAAGAAGCTGAATACGCGAAGCTTAGATCAGATCATAGTAAAACACCGGCAGTAATAACACCAGTTATAACCGAGCAAAGCAGTCCCGACGATAACGAAAACACAATTTGTCGAAGACTCGGGCCGTTCAAGCAAAAAGCCAAGCTCGAGGCTTTAATGAATGTACTGGAAAATGAGATTAGTGCTTATGAAATCTATGATGATGTAATAAAAACATCCGAGTCATACCTGGTAACAACAGACACACTTGCATCACGTGAAGCAGCACAGGCGCTTGCGGCAAAAATGAAACAGGCTGGTGCCAGGGACATTGCGATAAGGACTCAATCAAGTGGCGTCAGTATTTCACTGGGTGTGTTCACTAACAGGCAAAGTGCATACAAGCGACTGGCACAGATTAAAAAGCTGGGTTATGACTGCAAGGTAGTAGCGCAACCGATGAACAAAACAACATACTGGGTTGAAGTAATAGCTAACACCTCCGAGGATGCATTAAGCGAGCTGGTGACGGCATCGGGTATGGTCGACACGAACAAGCTTTTATACCAGTCATGCAGCACTGAAATACTCGCCTCTGGAAGCTTATAGCTTGCATGCTTGTGTTAGCGTAACTATCTTTACAGGATAATTAACCGCAGAGGCGCAGAGGCGCAGAGTTAAACCTGTATGTTGAATTAGCGTGTAGGGTGGGCTCTGCCCACCGGGAATATGATGGTGGGCGAAGCCCACCCTACGCGTCTATGTATTAATATAAAAAATCTCTGCGCCTCTGCGGTGAAATATTAAGCTTTCACTTGGTCATAAAATGATCAATCTGGAGTGAAATTATCGATTTTTACGGTAAATTCTGGTTTTTTTAAAAATCCCGACACAATAACCGCTTTTCACCCCTTTATAGCCGACAAACGGCGGTCTTTATCCTTCGTCATTTCAGCCACTTAGACTATATTTAAGGAGTCTGGAGACGCCTTTCCATCTACGTCCCCCACGTAAATGAGCCCAAACGGATGTTCGTTGGACCAACTGCAGAGGTTCAACGATTGAGTCAACATCACCTGAGAGCGCTTAGTGTCGAAAAAGAAATCACACTACAGTAAGGCTGGGCTTGTATTCGAGGAGCTGGAACCGCGACTGTTATTGTCGGCGGATCCATTAGCTGTCGCGACGGATGCCAATGCTGATACTGTCCAGGAACTCGTGTTGGGCGATAACGAGGATCCTACTGCGATTGTTCAAACAACGGCTGAACAATCGTTTTCTTCTGTACGCAACGAACTGGTGATCATTGACTCACGCGCACCCAACTACCAGCAATTACACAACGACCTGATCAAGGCTCAACAGCAAGGTCGTAACATCCACGTCGTTGTTCTCGATGCGCATCGTGATGGAATCGAACAAATCAACGAAGCGCTCACAAGTCACAACAAGCTCGATGCGGTGCATATCGTTTCCCATGGTGAAGACGGCCAGCTCCAGCTAGGAGCGACCCAACTCAATAAAGCGACGCTGCGCGAACGTTCGGGGGATATTGCTCAGTGGCGACAGACTTTCAGTGAAGGCGGCGATCTGCTGATCTACGGCTGTGACCTGGCCAGTACCGCTGACGGCAGGTTGCTGGTAAATGCACTCGGCTACCTGACCGCAACGGACGTGGCTGCCAGTGCTGACCTCACCGGCAACAAGCTGCTCGGCGGTGACTGGGAACTGGAATACGAAGCCGGCGATATCGAAACCTCGGTCGCATTTTCAGATGATGTGCAGCAGAACTGGCAAGGCACACTGGAAGCTGCGGCACCCGCAGGTGCAGAAGAACAGAAAGCTACCGCCGAAGAACAGCAACAGGAACAACAGGCGCAGTTGGAACTGGAACAACAGCAAGCCGTAGTCAACGAAGAGGAACAGGCAGCTGCTAATCAGGACGAGCAGGAACAACAGGCAGCAATCACAGAGGAGCAACGCCAGGAAGTTGTCTTCATTGATGAGTCAGTTACAGACTTTCAATCATTCATCGATGACCTGCAGGGCAACAGCGATGGCACAACAACCTTCGATATCTACACCCTGGACAGCAGGAGCGATGGTGTTGAATACATCGAAACTGTCCTTGCTGAATACGATAACGTCGATGCAGTGCATATCTATTCGCACGGTGACGATGCTGCGGTCAAGCTCGGCAGTACCTGGCTAAACCCGAACAATATCGAGGCGTACAACTACAGCCTGGCTTCATGGGGTAACGGGCTAGACGCCGACGCTGATATTCTGTTCTATGGCTGCAACCTGGCAGAGACAAGTGACGGTGAGCAGTTTGTGAGAGAACTGGCGATACTCACTGGTGCTGATGTCGCGGCATCGAATGACAACACCGGGCATGCATTACTGAACGGTGACTGGGATCTGGAATACAGGCATGGTTCCGTCGAAACCTCTGTCGCGAGCAGCGATAATATCAAGAGCAGTTGGACGAATGTGCTGGCGAGCTTTACTGTCGATACCAACGCCGATACTGTGGATGCCAACCCCGGCGACGGCCTGGCGCAGGATGCTTCTGGTAACACCTCGTTGCGCGCTGCCATCGAGGAAGCGAATGCCCTCGCCGGCGCGGATACCATTATGCTGGCGGCGGATACCTACACACTCAGTGCCGGCGAGTTACTGATAACCAGTGACATCACCATTACCGGTGCCGGTGCCGATCAGACCTTTATCGATGGCAATTTCCTGAGCCGCGTTTTGCATACCCAGGGTGGCGTGACTGTCACCATCACCGATGTAACGATACGCAATGGTAGTGTTTCTGGCGGTAATGGCGGCGCCCTCTGGATCGACGATGCCACGGACAATGTTACGCTGGAGCGCGTCAGGCTGATCGGTAATACCGCAGATACCGGCGGGGCAATCTATAACCAGGGCGGCACGCTGACATTCACTGATGGCGTAATCAGCGGTAACTCCGCCATCGCTGGTGGGCAGAACGGCGGCGGTCTCGATAACGAGGGCACGGCTTTGCTGGAGCGGGTCACGATCAGCGGCAACACGGCCTCGAACGGTGGCGGTATCTACACCGGCAGCGCCGGATCCAGCCTGACAATGACCAACAGCACGATCAGCGGCAACGATGCAACCATGGGCGGCGGCATTAGCGCGTACAGTACCGCGACCCTTACCAATGTGACCATAACGTTGAATAACGCGACCAACGCGACTGGTGGCAGTGGTATCCATCGCTCCGGTGGTTCCGGATCTGTTCAACTCAAGAATACCATCGTCGCCGGCAATACCGGCACGGAAGACATGCTTGGTAACAGCTATACCTCGCTCGGAAACAACCTGATCGGCACACCCGGCAACGCTACGGATTTCACCGACGGGGTCAACGGCGACCAGGTCGGCACCAGCGTAAGCCCGATTGATCCGTTGCTCGATCCACTGGCCGATAACGGCGGCTTTGCGCAAACTCATGCGCTGCAGGTCGGCAGCACCGCGATCGATGCTGGCACGGCAACCGGTGCTCCGACGGACGACCAGCGAGGGACATTGCGCGATGATGGTTCGACCGATATCGGGGCATACGAATACGCACCGGCCAACACCGCCCCAGTATTCTCCCCTACAGTAAAAGATGAATTTTCAACGGTTGCATTTACCAATAATGATGGAACAGACAGCTGGACAACCGGCTGGGTGGAATCAGATGGTGCAAGCACCGGAGCCACTGATGGAAATATTGTTGTTTCTGGTGGTGAGCTGAGTATCAGAGGCAGCGGCAACAGCGTCACCCGTGAAGCGGACCTCTCCAATGCGACATCGGCAACGCTGTCATTTGATTTCCGTACGGGTTCGGGTGTAGAAGCGGCCGATCCGGACTCAGTAGTTATCGAAGTGTCGGATAACGGTGGAGCCGGTTGGACCATCCTGGAAACATTCGATAGTTTCGACGGGGTCAATTCCGGTTCACGAAGCTACGATATTTCAGGATTCACGTCAGTCGATACCCAGATACGCTACCGGGTGGCAAACGGTTATGGCGGGCCGGATGAATACTTGTATGTCGATAACGTACAGATTCAATATACCGATGCGGTATCAGTGGCTGAAAACAGTACCGCCGTCACCACTGTAGCGGCCACCGATGCTGACCTTGATGCTGTGACATATTCCATCAGCGGTGGTGCCGATTCAGCACTGTTCAACATCGATGCCAACAGTGGTGCGCTGACGTTCATCAGTGCGCCTAATTTTGAAGTGCCTGCTGATGCCAATACCGATAATGTTTACGAAGTCACGGTGCAGGCGAGTGATGGTACTGCCTCGGATACCCAGGCGATCAGCGTGACGGTAACGGATGTGCTGGAGCTTGTGGTTACCAATACCAATGCGACCGGTACCGGTTCGCTGTACGAGGCCATACTGAACGCCAATGCCAATACCGGCGTCACCGATACGATCACGTTTAATATACCCGGTGGCGGGCCGCATGTTATCAACCTGACCGCTGCGTTGCCGGCGATCACCGATAGCGTGATTATCGATGGCACCACCGAGCCGGACTATGCCGGCGATCCCATCATACAGATCGATGGCAGTGCGCTTGGTGCCGGTGTTAATGGTCTGACCTTCACATCGACAAGTGACGGCAGTGAAGTCAAAGGTCTGATGATTACCAACTTCACCCAGTATGGCATCCTGGTTAACTCCGGTGCCGATGGTATCACCATTACCAATAACTGGATCGGCACTAGCGGTACAGGCTCGGTCGGAGACGGCAACGGCAACACCGGTATCTATATCCAGGGCGCCAACACCGTTGTCGGCGGCACCGGTATCAACGATGGCAACGTGATCACCAATAACGCCAACGAAGGCATCAATATTACCGGCAGCGGCGCGACCGGAACTGTCATCCAGGGCAACATCATCG
>CAZRKQ010000152.1:0-10853 GCA_964600755.1 uncultured Thiotrichaceae bacterium | reverse complement strand
CAGTATGATGCCGCTCATTGGATTGATTGGGCAGTTATACGCCTCATCACCCGCGATGGGGGCAAGCAAAGTTGTCGAGAATCCACCAGTACCGCTGACCACGGCTGTAAAGCTGTATCTATTCATAGAATATGGCTGGGGGAAGTTGTCATTTCCTGTAATGTTGAAATCCATCCCCGTGATTGAGGCGGAATCTATACCATCCGTGCCGCTTATGTTGCCTGTAAATGTACCCGAGTAGTCTAGTGTAGATATAGTCCTGCTCAGGTCATAGTTGATGGTTCCATTTAATGTGATACCGAATTCAATACAGCCCAGGAATGAAATTACCCCGGTTATGCTTTCAGTGGTGGCAGTGCTTGTATCGGTTTCGTCACCGGAAATCGATCCGCCACCCGAGCAGGGTTGAGAGAATGCTACACCCAGGGGCACGTCAGTACGCCCGCCATCATAAATTTTTACCTTGTCTATGGCGGTGTTGATGACGTCCATAGCGGATAGACCTTGATCGACATCGACAGCGAAAACGTCAATAATATCTACGAAAGCCATTCCGCTTTCAGTTGCCGCTGCAACGAGTTCAGCTGCATTTGCTTCTGTAATAGTCGTTAAGGTTGAGCCCCCTCCATCATCACTGCTGCTGCAACCAAATATTGCCAGCGATGAAACCAGGACTGATGTCATCGCCAGGCGTGAAATTATTTGTGTCATTTTATTATCTCCCTAGAATAATGTGATCTTAGCCATAACAGTTAAGGCCGCTGATTCCGGGATGTAAATGAGATATGTCAATTTACAGACTGATTTTCCTAAAAATAGTGTGTTTATCGAAACTGCTGTTGCATTTTATCCATGGCACAAAAAACGCGGGCTTATGCCCGCGTTTGATAAGTATCTGTTTAAAATTTGACTACTATAACCAGGCCAAATCGGTAGGTCCAAATGAGCTGCCACCATCAGAGCCCTGAATGGTAAAGGTACAGTCACTGTTAAAGGTAACACTCATCCACGAACCGCCGGCGCCGGTGATTGTAATCATGCCGCCATTTGGAAATATCCCGCAACCGCCGCCATAGGTAATAGCAATATCGGTTGTAATCGTCACCCGGCCAAGATCGTGATGATAGAAGGTGGCACTGACATCGTGTCCAGGGAAGGTGTCAACGATAACCACGTCTGTGATTCTGTATACGCTTCCATCCGCTGCCACAAAGTCGGTTGAGATAGTGCAGTTACTGAGGGTGGTGTCACAGGAGAAGACGCCGCTGAATGACTCCTGCATACCGTCGATATTGACACTGAAGTTTGTGAACGTAATGGAAATCATGGACGGAGTTTCAGCAAAAATCATTGTGCCACTCATAATGAGTGAGGTGATACCATCATCGAAACACAGGCTGTTGAATGTCATCGAAAAGTTCAGTGCTCCACTCTGATCGATGTTGTCCGGTACCGTCACGCTGCCACCACAGAAATAGGCGCCTGACGAACCTGCATTGAGGTCATCCGCGGTCAGCACAGCAGCTACCGGAAGATTAAGCGAAATTGAACTGTCCAGTACCTGCAAGGCGATGTCCCTGACTTTCTGCGCCAGCGCATCGTTGCTGGAGCTGATATCTACAGCAAAAGGAATACCTTCACCGGCAGCAGTCATATTTACTGCTTCATTGACACCTTCAGTGGCACCTCGTCCCATAGCCTCGGCGTTGGCTGAGGTAATCGCTGCCGGTGTTGAGCTGCCACTATAAAGAGGTGCAGCAACACCCGAGTCACCACCGTCGCTGCAACCAAACATTGTCAGCGAGGCGAGCAGAATTGATGTAATCGATAAACGTGAAATCATGTCCGACATGTGTATAGCTCCAAGAAAATTCGGTCCGAGAAAGTATAGTTAAGGACACGGATTTTTTAGGAAAACCGGGTAAAAGTAGCCTGATTCTTGTGAAATCCAACGGTTTTTGATACTGTTCGCGCTCTTACAGGCGCGTAGCGGGGCGCGAAAGCGCAAGGTTAGCCAGGCTATCATCATGGCACCTTGACATGGTGGGGGGCGAGCGCTGACCGATTGTCCAATGGACAATCGCAGCAGCCGCGAGCGCGAGGCAGGACGCCGAGCTGGATGCGTGACATGGATGTTACTCGCGATGGTCTGTAACAAAGAATTTAGACAAAACGACTTACAGGCGCGTAGCGGGGCGCGAAAGCGCAAGGTTAGAGCACCACCTTGACATGGTGGGGGGTGAGCACTGACCGTTTGTCCAGTGGACAAACGCAGCAGGGCGAACGCGAGGTAGGACACCGAGCTGGATGCGATACATGGATGTTGCTTGCGATACCGCAAGAACGAAGAGTTAAGATAAAAAGACCTACAGGCGCGTAGCTCAGTTGGTTAGAGCACCACCTTGACATGGTGGGGGTCGGTGGTTCGAATCCACTCGCGCCTACCATATAAAACAGTGGCGAGTGGCCAGGGAAAAGTGGGAAGGTTCTAATTGAGACCTCGTCCCTTGTCCCTCGCCACTCGCCACTGTATTTAACATGCGACCTCTCGTATGGGCCGCCACTGGAGATAGATATGCCTCAAAACAGTCCTGTTATTACCCTGCCTGATGGTTCAAAGCGTGAATTCGATCACGCGGTTTCGGTGCTTGCTGTTGCTGAAGATATTGGCCCGGGACTGGCCAAGGCCACATTGGCTGGTCGTGTCGATGGCAACCTGGTGGATGCGTCATTCCTTATTGACGATGATGCAGAGCTCGCCATTATTACCGGCAAGAATGAAGAGGCGCTTGAGCTGTTGCGTCATGATGCAGCGCACGTGATGGCACAGGCGGTACAGGAACTCTATCCCGGTACGCAGGTCACCATTGGTCCGGCCATCGAAAATGGTTTTTATTACGACTTTGCGCGCGAAGAAGCGTTTACCCCCGATGATCTGAACAAGATCGAGCAGCGTATGCACGAGATCGTGAAGCGCGATCTGCCGATTGTGCGCGAAGTCATGGACCGGGATGAAGCCAAAAAGACCTTTGGCGATATCGGTGAAGAATACAAGGTCGAGATCATCGAAGACATTATTCCTGAAGGCGAGGAAGTTTCTATTTACCGCCAGGGCGAGTGGTTTGATGTCTGTCGTGGTCCGCATCTGCCGAGTACCGGCAAGCTCGGCAAGGGCTTTAAATTGATGAAGGTGGCCGGCGCCTACTGGCGCGGCAATTCAGACAATGAAATGCTGCAGCGCATTTATGGTACCGCCTGGCCTGACAAGAAGCAGCTCAATGCGTACCTGCATCGCCTGGAAGAAGCCGAGAAGCGCGATCATCGCAAAATCGGTAAGCAGCTTGACCTGTTCCATACCCAGGAAGAAGCGCCGGGCATGGTGTTCTGGCACGACAAGGGCTGGTCGATCTATCTCACCGTAGAAGACTACATACGCAATAAGATACGCAAGAAAGGCTACCAGGAAATCAACACGCCGCAGATGGTGGACCGTTCGCTGTGGGAAAAATCCGGCCACTGGGACAAGTTCGGCGACATGATGTTTACCACGCATTCCGAGAACCGCGACTATGCCGTCAAGCCGATGAACTGCCCCTGTCATATCCAGGTGTTCAACCAGGGGCTGAAGAGCTACCGTGATCTGCCGCTGCGCATGGCCGAGTTCGGTTCCTGCCACCGCAATGAGCCTTCAGGTACGCTGCATGGTCTGATGCGCGTACGTAATTTTGTGCAGGACGATGCGCACATTTTCTGCACCGAAGACCAGCTGCAGGATGAAGTGTCCGCTTTTATCGACCTGGTCTACGAGGTCTATGCGGATTTCGGCTTTACCGAGATTATGGTTGCCCTGTCGACACGCCCTGAACAACGTGTGGGTGATGATTCAGCCTGGGACAAGGCGGAGAAAGCACTGGAAGTCGCCCTCGATAACAAGGGTCTGGACTGGAAACTGCAGCCGGGCGAGGGTGCTTTCTACGGGCCCAAGATCGAATTCGTGCTGAAAGACTGCATCGGCCGCCAGTGGCAGTGCGGAACCATGCAGGTGGATTTTTCCATGCCGGGGCGCCTGGATGCGCACTATATCGCCGAGGACGGCAGCAAGCAGGTTCCGGTCATGCTGCACCGGGCCATTTTGGGTTCGCTGGAACGTTTTATAGGTATTCTGATCGAGGAGCATGAAGGAAAATTCCCGTTGTGGCTGGCGCCTGTTCAGGTGGTAATCATGAATATCACAGACAATCAGGCCGAATTTGCACGAAATGTGCAACAAAGCCTTGCTGAACAAGGATTTAAAGTCGAATTGGACTTGAGAAATGAGAAGATCGGCTTTAAAATCCGCGAGCACACATTGCAGCGGGTTCCCTATATGCTGGTAATCGGCGATCGGGAACTTGAAACGAATACAGTGGCCGTGCGCACGCGAAGTGGTGAAGACCTCGGTTCCATGTCTATAGAAGACCTGGTTACCCGGTTGTCCGATGAAATCGCGAGCCGCGGTATTACTGTTTTGGAGGAATAGAAATCGCAGCACAGAAGAAGACACTTTTAAACGAAGGTATTACGTATCCTGAAATACGGGTAATAGACCAGGAAGGTGAGCAACTCGGCATAATGACGAGTGAGGAAGCACTGGACAAAGCCCAGCAAGCGGGTCTTGACCTGGTAGAAGTGTCACCGAATGCTACGCCTCCAGTTTGCCGGATCATGGATTTCGGCAAATTCAGATTCGAAAACAGCAAGAAAAACCAGGCATCTAAAAAGAAACAGAAAAGGACTCAGATCAAGGAGATCAAGTTTCGCCCTAGGACTGAAGAAGGTGACTACCAGGTTAAATTGCGCAAGCTGCGCAACTTCCTGGAAAATGGAGACAAGACCAAGGTAACAATGCGATACCGGGGGCGCGAATTCGCACACCAGGAACTGGGTATGCAATTACTGAAACGCGTTGAGGCTGATCTGGAAGATATAGCCAATGTCGAACAAATGCCGAATATGGAAGGACGGCAGATGGTTATGATGCTGGGACCCAAAAGAGCCAGGTAACCATATAAGCAGGCTGCCAGGCATAACACATGCCCAGGCAAGCAACGAGTGAGCCGGTCACAAGATTCAGGATGAACACCGAGCTTATTTTTGAAGAAGACAACTATTGGAGAAGGCATCATGCCTAAGATGAAAACTAACCGTGGCGCGGCCAAACGCTTCCGTCGTACCGGTTCAGGTAAATTCAAACGCGCGCAGTCATTCCGCCGCCATATCCTGACCAAGAAGAGTACAAAACGTAAACGTCATTTACGTGATGATGCAGTGGTGCATGAAAATGACACCAGGATGCTGAATCGCATGCTTCCTTACGTTTAAACGGAGAATATAAAATGCCAAGAGTAAAAAGAGGCGTACAGGCCAGGGCCAAGCATAAAAAAGTTTTAGCGAAAGCTAAAGGATACTACGGTGCTCGCAGTCGCGTTTACCGTGTCGCAAACCAGGCTGTCATTAAAGCCGGTCAGTATGCATATCGAGATCGCCGCGTTAAGAAGCGTACTTTCCGCTCACTGTGGATTGCGCGTATCAATGCCGCAGCCCGTGAATGTGGTTTGTCATACAGCCGTATGATCAATGGCCTGAGCAAGGCTGAAGTGGAAGTCGATCGCAAGGTACTGGCTGATCTGGCCGTGCATGACAAGGCTGCATTTAGTGCTTTAGCAGACAAGGCTAAGGAAGCGCTGGCATAAAAACAGTGGCGAGTTGCGAGGGCTAAGGGGCGAGCAAATGTAAGCCTGCGGGTTTCTTGAACAATCATTAGGTACCTGGCCTGAACAACAAAACTGTATATCAAAGGGGAAGCCAGCTTCCCCTTTTTTAATTGATGATGATTTTGGGGGAGAATGAATTGGATCTTCAGACGTTAACTGCTAAAGCTCAATCTGAGGTCGAGGCAGCTGACAATCTGGATGCGCTGGATCAGATACGCGTCAGCTATCTGGGCAAGAAAGGCGAGCTCACCTCACTGTTAAAGACACTGGGGACTTTGCCCGCGGAAGAGCGCAAGTCTGCAGGGCAGGACATCAACCGGGCCAAGCAGGAAGTTCAGCAATCGATTGAAGCCCGCAAGGCGTCACTACAGGCAGCAGCGCTGGAAGCGAAACTGGCCAGTGAGCGCATTGATGTCACCTTGCCGGGCCGCGGTCAGTCATCGGGTGGCCTGCACCCGGTTACCCGCACGATGCAGCGTATCGAAGAGCTGTTCTCACAACTTGGTTTTGCGGTCGAGCAGGGTCCTGAAATCGAGGACGATTATCACAATTTCGAAGCGCTCAATATTCCTGCGCATCATCCTGCGCGCGCCATGCACGATACATTCTATTTCGATGCGCAAACTTTATTGCGTACCCATACTTCGCCGGTGCAGGTCCGTCACATGCAGAGCGATAAACCGCCGTTGAGAATTATTGCGCCTGGCCGTGTTTATCGTTGTGATTCCGATCTCACGCATACACCGATGTTCCACCAGGTGGAAGGCCTGCTGGTGGACAGGGATATAAGCTTCTCGGACCTGATGGGCACGCTGGCAGATTTCCTCAGGCATTTTTTCGAGGACGATAATCTGCCCACACGTTTCAGGCCCTCGTACTTTCCTTTTACCGAGCCATCTTCTGAAGTCGATATTCAGTGTGTGATGTGCGGCGGTGAAGGCTGCCGTGTTTGCGGCCAGACTGGCTGGCTGGAAATACTGGGTTGCGGCATGGTACATCCAAATGTGTTCAAGGCCGTGGGCATCGATAACGAAGTATACAATGGCTACGCATTCGGCATGGGCGTCGAGCGCCTGGCGATGTTGCGTTATGGTGTTAATGACCTGCGTTTGTTTTTCGAAAACGACCTCAAGTTCCTGCAGCAATTTGCGTGATGTTTCAACGCAAAGACGCGAAGACGCAGAGGGCGCAAAGGTTATATATATGAAGGTTTCAATAGAATCAAAGGAATGCTTTGTAGTATTACCTTCTCATGTTGCTATGGACGTAAATAAAATCAAAGTAATATATTTTTTCTTTGCGATCTTGGCGCCTCTGCGTCTTTGCGTTGAAAAAAGTCTGTCTGGTTATTGCTATGAAGATTAGCGAACAATGGTTACGGACCTGGGTTAATCCTTCGATCTCCACCGAGGAGATGGTTGAGCAATTGACTATGGCCGGTCTGGAAGTGGATGGCACCGAACCGGCTGCCGGCGGATTCACCGATGTTGTTGTCGCCAGGGTCGAGTCTGTTGAAAAGCATCCCGATGCTGACAAGTTAAGTGTCTGCCAGGTCGCAGATGGCAATGAATCATTACAGATAGTTTGCGGAGCATCCAATGTGCGTGCCGGTCTTTCGGTAGCGCTTGCCAGGGTTGGTGCGGTACTGCCAGCAAAAGATAATGAAACATTCAAAATCAAGCCGGCCAAGCTTCGCGGTGTGGCTTCAGCCGGCATGTTGTGTTCAGAAAAAGAGCTGGGCCTGGCCGAGCAATCCGATGGCATTATGGAGTTGCCTGCTGATGCACCAGTCGGCACTAGCCTGCAAGACTATCTACAACTTAACGATACCATCATCGACATCGACCTGACGCCAAACCGTGGTGACTGCCTCAGCGTTGCCGGCATTGCACGTGAACTGGGCACACTGAACCGGTGCGAAGTCACGGAAGAGGTGCATGATCCTTATACGCAGAAAATCAAGGACACCTTCAAGGTAAAGGTCGATGCGCCTGAAGCCTGTTCACACTATGCCGGGCGTGTGTTCCATGGCGTTGATGTGTCTGCGCCCACACCCGTGTGGATGGTTGAACGCCTGCGCCGCTCGGGTATTCGCAGCCTGGGTGCCGTGGTGGATATTACCAACTACGTTATGATCGAACTCGGGCAGCCGATGCATGCCTTTGATCTCGAGCAGCTGGAAGGCCGCATCAATGTTCGATATGCACAAGATGCTGAAGAAATTACACTGCTCGATGGCAAAAGTATCGAACTTGATTCTGACACGCTTGTCATTGCGGATAACTCGCGTCCACTGGCGCTTGCCGGCATCATGGGCGGCGAAAATTCCGGTGTCAACGATCAAACCAGCTCGCTATTTCTTGAAAGCGCTTACTTTGCACAGGAAGTTATTGCGGGCAAGGCACGTGGCTATGGTCTGCACACTGATTCATCGCATCGCTTCGAGCGCGGTGTTGACCCGCAATTGCAGGTGCTGGCGATTGATCGTGCCACCGAGTTGATACTCGAGATTTGCGGTGGCGAGGTCGGTCCGGTCACGGAAGTAACCACAAAAGCACATCCTCAGGATCGCCAGCCCATCGATCTGCGCTATGAACGTATCAAGCATGTACTGGGCATCGAGCTTGAACAGGATGAAATAATCGATATCCTCACGCGACTGGGCATGGAAGTGAAATCTTTCAAGGACCACTGGATGGTGAAACCACCGAGTTTTCGTTTTGATATTGAGATCGAGGCAGACCTGCTGGAAGAGCTGGTGCGCATTCATGGCTACAATAATATCCCGCGCACCCAGCCAAAGTACCATGCTGAAATGCAGAGCATGCCTGAGAGTCAGCAGCCACTGACACGGTTGCGCAGATCGCTGGTCAACCGCGGCTATTTTGAAGCGATTACCTACAGCTTTGTCGATCCAAAATGGCAGGCTGTGCTTGATCCGGACAATCAGGCTGTGAGCCTGGCAAATCCGCTGTCGTCTGAAATGTCGGTGATGCGCACTACCATCTGGCCAGGCCTGCTGCAGGCGGTGCGGCATAATCTCAATCGTCAGCAAACTCGTGTACGCCTGTTCGAAACAGGGCAGGTGTTTTTGCAGGGTGAATCCGAACTGGCACAGATTGACCGGATCTCCGGTGCCATCTGCGGTTCGATTAACGATGAGCAATGGGCTGAAAACAGCCGCGAAGTTGATTTCTACGATTTGAAAGCTGATGTAGAATCTTTGTTCGGCGCTGAGGCGAATATTGAATTTCGTGCTGATACGCATCCGGCACTGCACCCCGGGCAAAGTGCTGCAGTCTGCAACAATGGCAAGGTCATTGGCTGGATGGGTGCACTGCATCCCCAGGCAGTAGCCAGACTTGATTTGAGCAGCACGGTCTATATTTTCGAGCTGGATCTTGAGGCGGTTCGCCAGTCACATTTGCCCTCATTCCGGCCGTTATCGAAATTTCCTGAGGTCAGACGCGACCTGGCGATTTTGATCAATGAAGATGTCAGCGCACAGTCGATTGAGGACTGCATCAGGGATTCGAGTTCAGAAATTTTGCAGGAAGTGCGTTTATTTGACATTTATACCGGTAAAGGCGTGGATAAAGGACTAAAAAGTGTCGCTTTTGGCTTGATTTTACAGGATTTTTCCCGCACTCTTACTGACGAGGATATTGATTCTGAGATAGAATCAGTAGTTTACGCACTAAATAAAAATTTTGCTGCTACACTTCGGGAGTAGGACATGGCACTAACAAAAGCCGACATGGCAGAAAGCCTGTACGAAGAGCTTGGACTTAACAAACGTGAAGCCAAAGAGCTGGTGGAACTGTTTTTTGAAGAAGTGAGATCGGCACTTGGGGATGCGAATCACGTCAAACTATCAGGTTTTGGCAACTTCGTGCTTCGGGATAAAACCGAGCGCCCTGGTCGCAATCCCAAAACGGGAGAAGAAATTCCAATTTCTGCGCGTCGTGTCGTTACATTCAGACCTGGACAGAAACTGAAGCAACGAGTGGAAGCATATGCTGGAAGCCAGCAATAATAACGAATTACCAACAATACCGGGCAAGCGCTATTTCACCATTGGTGAAGTGAGCGACCTGTGCGGTGTTAAATCACATGTACTGCGCTATTGGGAGCAGGAATTTAACCAGCTAAAGCCGGTTAAACGCCGAGGCAACCGTCGCTATTACCAGCGACATGATGTCATTCTGATCCGCCAGATCCGTAACTTGTTATACGAGCAAGGCTACACCATTACCGGTGCCCGCCAGAAGCTTACCGGTGAAGATGCGGCTGAAGACAACAACCAGAGCCAGCAGATCATGCGCCAGATGCGTAACGAGCTGGAAGATTTGCTGCAGTTACTGAAGTCGTAGTTGCCAGAAATTACCCCCCGGCAAGCAGATATCAACCAGGGCGGGCCTTGCCTGCCTTCATTCAGCGCTACTTTCACCTTAAATCTTTAGCCGTTTTCAGGTATGCTATGCCTCCTTCACGGGGCGTAGCGCAGTCTGGTAGCGCACCACACTGGGGGTGTGGTGGTCACAGGTTCAAATCCTGTCGTCCCGACCAATTTATTTCCAACCTTTGTCAATCACTGGGCAGCCAGGCTCAGTGTGATTTTAATTTCAGCAGAACGTCATGGCAGTAAACAAGCAGGGACTACTCACTGGAGTTGTCGTTGTGCTTTATTGCCATACCTTCGTATCCATACCCTGAAGCGCCGGTTTGATTCGTAGATATCAGGACCAGATTCAGTCGCTGTAACAGCAATAACGTGTGTTTTGACGGCATGGCAGTGGGGTGGCCCCACACAGAGGTGTGGGGCCACGGACTTTGATAAGAATCCGGTTTCAGTACCGGATTTACTTTTTAATTAGAGTAAGCGTGGAACCAGTGGATGCATTACCAAATACAAACGACAATTGCCTGTTATCGTTAGCAGCAAGATCATCACCGAGAGCGCCTACACCCGAAAACGTATCGTTAACTGAGCAATTGGTCGTAGTTACCGATAACGAATATTCATTATTGGCAGCATCGATAGTTGTAAAATTACCTGATGCGTTACATCCCGGAGGCGAAGGAAATGTTGCTGTGAAT
>CAZRKQ010000151.1:0-2826 GCA_964600755.1 uncultured Thiotrichaceae bacterium | reverse complement strand
TCGGCAAAGCGGCGACAGCGCTGGAGAGGCGAGCTGACCACATGGGTCCAGTCGGAGAACTCCCCTACCGCAGCCCACATCTGGTCCCAGCCGCGCTCGCTCAAGGGATCGTCCACCCCGTCGCCCCGATAACGAACGCCTCCGTCGGGTTCACCGTGGCGCAGAAGGTCTATAGTGCTCATGGTTCCTAGTGTGGCCCTGCTCTATGGCGAAAGGCTGATTATCACCTGAATAACGGGGCTTAACCAGTCCTGGATAATGGGGATCAGATGACAGCTGATTCCAGGTAAAGGGATCTAACCCATTGCTGTCCCACATAACAAGTTATCAGATGAGGTCGAGCACTGATCTTAATGCGCTATCTTCACTACTAGTCGAAAAGAAACTTGAAATTCCATGGGTTCATAATCCTGATATTGTTGCATTAACACGTCATATAAAGGAACTGCCCTTTCTAAACATGAAGGGTAAGCTGGAGTGAGGAGAAGAGACAACGACGTCAAAAGCCCTAGAGCTTCTCGCAATGCCATTGTCTCTTCTCACTCTAGCGATTCAAGAGCTTCTTTTAACAGGTATCGTTAAATCGACTTTAACGAATATGATAAAGCCAGAGAATCGCCCTCCAGTCACCGACTACAAGGGTAATTGAATATCATGAAAAATGCATCATCAGAAAAAGTGTTTAAAGCTTGTCTTGGCATCGGTATTGATGTTTCCAAGGCCGAGCTGGCTGCCGTTGGGATAACCCCGAATGAGGCTTATCTCAAGTGTGTCAGCAATGATATGGAAGCCATCAAAGTGTTTATCAAGGGTCTTCATCAGAGTGGTTACCGTGGCAAGGTCGTGTGTGAATCGACCGGCCACTATCATCTAAAACTAGCGTTGGTTTGTCATGAAATCGGCATAGAGTTGATTGTGCTCAACCCTTTACAATCGAGCAAGCACAGCAAGGCCAATATCAGAAAAACCAAAACCGATCCACAAGATGCGCTGATGCTGGCGACGATGTGCATAACAGAGCCTAACTTGCCGCAGCCGGCGCAGTTAACGGTTCCCAAGGTATTGATTCGACTTAAGATGGGACAGTTAGCCTCGATCGAAAAACATCTACAACAGTGGCAACAAAGCCTGGCACAATATGAAGAAACTTACGCTGGATTGAGTTTGGCATTAAGCGATCATCAACAGGCCTTACGTGCACACGGCAGCAGCCTCAAGCGAGTTCGCAAGCAGCTCGAGAAAGAACTTGAATTGTTGTTGTCACAAGCACTTGCCGATGATGAGAGCCTGGCTGATTTGCGTGACATTCCCGGCTTTTCCAACGTGGTCGCCGGGCTGGTAGGAATATTGGATCGCCAGGTCAAAGGGGCTGATTCCTGGGCAGCCTATGTGGGTTTCGATGTCAGTGTCCGGCAAAGCGGCACGTGGAAGGGGCGCGGCAGACTCACCAAGCGTGGTAACGCCTATATGAGGAAAAGATTGTTTCAGGCCGCCTGGGGCGCCTGTCTGAATTATGATTATGTTAGGGCTTACTACGACCAGCTAAAAGCACAAGGTCGTAAGCATGCAGAGGCTGTATGCATCATCGCCAGAAAACTATTACGCATCGCTTATTGCGTCGTGGTAAAAAAAGTACAATTTGATCCGAAAATCGCATTTTCTAATTAAATTTATTGACAAGTTGCTTTAACAGGCATTGCGAGCAAAGCGAAGCACTAATTTTGTTGGATCAAAATTGAACGCACAAAGTGCGGCCCGAAGGGCAAATTACAAGGTTGTAATTTGTAATCTCCCAAATCTCGCGCCACTGCGACAGTTAAGATTCAGTGTTTCAACACATGCGCAAGATACTGGAGATTGCCACGCCGCTGTCGCGGCTCGCAATGACGAGTAAGTGAAACAGCAGTGAGGTCTACCCCTTTTTCATTCTGCATCGATTATGGAAATATTCATTTAATAAGACAATCTGCTGATTATTGTCAGGCGGCAGGCGATACTGGATTCAAACGAAATTAAGGTAACTCGTGTGGAAAATACCTGGGGCAGGCTATCAGCAAAGATCACGAAAGGAAACGTTCTCGCCAACATACAATTCCGCTTCACGAATACTGCCATATTTTAAAGTTATTGGCATTGATAATTGTCAATTCTGAACATTTAAATACGACGATTACATAAGTTTACATCTGGTATTTAATTCCCAGCTTGGACTTGATCTATGTCAAAAACATTATTTCCTTAGTCTGAAATAATGATTCCTGGAATCATATTTGGGATGTTCTTCCTAAATCAAGAATTTTTACCAAAGGAAGATTTTGGAGTCATAACAGTCTGAAGCGAAAGGCTGAAGAGCCGAATAAGCAGCCAACCGCACCGGTGGCGTTCTGACTGTGCAACACCATGGGACACTGGGTGCATAACTTTAAAGTTACAACCGGAGATAAATAACCATGAAAGTATTTAGACTATTTTGCGCCATTGCGCTGACGGCGGTGACCAGTGTCGCCGCCGCAGACGATGGCGCTATCACCAACAAGAACATGTCGCGAACCATCCAGGTGCCGACCTTCGACCAGGAGATCGTGAACAAAAAGGTCTCCGAGGCCGAGCACGCCTTCACCGACATGATGGGCTTCTACGTTCCGGCCCAGGCCGCCAGCGGTCTGCTGGAGCCTATCGAGTACTTAAATATTGACGAGGCCGTGGTCGAGACCCTGACAGTGGCCAAGCCACTGGTCAACGTCTTCATCTATGGACCGAAGTTCCATGTCCCCGACACCGCGTTCGGTCACAGCTTCATGGACACCTACGTGGCGGTGAGCCTGA
>CAZRKQ010000150.1:0-2969 GCA_964600755.1 uncultured Thiotrichaceae bacterium | reverse complement strand
CTCTTGAACTAGCTAAGCAACTTATCTCGCAGGCTTCTGTAACCCCTGAAGATGCAGGCTGCCAATCTATTTTAAATGACTATTTAAAGCCTTCAGAATTTAAAGCAGAAGTCATGCAGTTTGAAGAGGTCACCAACCTTTGGTTACGACGCGGAGACGCATCTCCTTTAGTTGTTTTTGCAGGGCACACCGATGTAGTGCCAACTGGGCCAGATCAAGAATGGGATTCTCCACCCTTCACACCCACCATTCGAGACGGAAAATTATATGGGCGCGGTGCAGCGGATATGAAATCCAGCATTGCCGCCATGGCAGTAGCCTGCAAAAACTTTATTGCTTCAAATCCCGAGCACAAAGGCTCCATTTCTTTTTTACTTACTAGTGATGAAGAAGGTCCAGCCACTAATGGTACTGTAAAAGTTATTGAAGCCTTACAAGCTCGTAACGAAAATATTGATATGTGCATTATCGGCGAACCTAGTAGCAACCACATACTCGGCGATACTTTAAAAATTGGTCGACGTGGATCGATTTCTGCAAGTTTAAATGTAAAAGGTGTTCAAGGACATGTGGCTTACCCTCATTTAGCCAAAAACCCTGTGCATGAATTTGCTCCTGCACTCTTAGAATTAACCACAGTGGAATGGGATGAAGGCAATGAACACTTCCCTGCAACAACTTTTCAAATTTCCAATATTAATGCTGGCACAGGTGCCTCAAATATTATTCCTGGTAACAAGCATGTCGATTTTAATTTGCGATTTTCAACTGAGATAACTGCTGACGAAATTAAAACTAAGGTTTTGGATATTCTAGATAAACATCAATTGGATTACGAAATAGAATGGCATTTATCGGGCAATCCTTTTTATTGTGAGCCAGGTGAATTAACCAGTGCCTGTGAACAGGCGATACAAGAGATTTTAAATATTAATCCTGAACTTTCAACAAGTGGTGGCACTTCAGACGGACGTTTTATTGCGCCTACAGGCGCGCAAGTGGTTGAACTAGGCCCTGTGAACGAAAGCATTCACAAGGTGAACGAACATATTGAAGTGGATGCATTAGACCAGTTGACAACTATTTACTACCGAGTCTTAGAGAAATTACTGCAGTAATTTCTGGTGATAATTTCAGATTCTTGACCTTTTGCTGGGCCAGTTCAAGGACTGGCTACGTTACCTAAAACTTTCACTAAACGTTGCTGCATATCAGGATAGCTGGCTTGATCCATCAAATTGAGTGCTGGTAATCCGGTTAGTTTATTCACTAGCTCAATACCAGCTTTGGTATTGGCCGCGCCCCCGGCAATCAGGTCTGGCTGGCGAGCAAATGCACTGGCTACGCCCATAACCGCATATGGATCCGATGCACACAACAGCATGAAGCAAACTTGATCATCAAGCAATGCCATGATTGTATCGCCGTTATAAGGTTCCAGTGGCGAGGCGCCAGCCTCTATAACCACGACATCCGGCCGATTGCTTGCAATCACCGACAGCAAGTTAGACATCGCATTTCGAAACGTCTGTTCGTCGCACACTGTCGATGGCAAGCCCGCATCGACAAAATCGTAGATGGCATCGGCACCAGCATCTTTATAACTCAATACATCCCGGTACCTAGCAGCACCGGTGAGTTTGGCCGCCACGACCTGTAAACCTTGCTGTTTCAATATGCGTACAATCACTCGCCCTGATGTGGTTTTACCAGAAGACATGGAAGTACCAACAATCAAAATAACCGGAGCAATAAGTGTTTGTTCCGCTATGTTTTTAACAAAATCATCCATGTGCATACGTTTGTTGTTGCGAGTCACATGGCCAACATAGTGCAGCGACATTAGCGCGGGCATATATGGAGACTTTGAGGTTAGCTGACCGAATAAGCCGGCTGATGTGAGCGCATTGAACGTATCACTTGTAATGGCCTGCCAGCTACCAACTGCTTCAAGGGTTGCCATGCGTTCACCAAAGGCACCAATGACGAGATCATCCTCGAAAACTTCGATCATGCGGCCATTGGGAAGCTCTATGTTATGCATAACACCTGCAGTGCTAAGTACCCGGCCGACTACATAGTCACCTGTTTGCCACTTCTCACGATCAACGGGTTGCACTTTGAATTCCTGATCAGCAAGGTCAGAGATTCGTGTTACTGAGGTATAAACGTAATGAGTCATACGAATTTCTCCTGCATAGTACTAAGTGGCGGTGCCAGCAGCATTGCTGTTAATAAGGCACAGCGTTGCGGAAGTTGATCTGTGTAGATAAATTCATGGGCCGCGTGAGCCCCATCACCAACAGCACCTAAACCATCAAGCGTTGCGGTATATAAGCTGGTTGTATTGCCATCGGAACCACCACCGGCACTGCCTTGTTCCAAATTGATATTAAGCGAACTGGCTAGGTCGGTCGCCACCATCCATAGCTGACAGTTGGCCGGTGTTCGTTCCATTGGTGGTCGGCCAATCCCGCCTTCAATATTGAGAGTGACATTAGCATCTTCGGGCCGCAATGCATGGATCGCTTTCTCAATACGTTGGCCATCGGCCTGAGTTTCGACACGCACATCGATGACGGCGCTACTCTCTGGTGCCACCACGTTCGCACGTGTTCCACCATCAATTACACCCACATTAACAGATACACCAAGATCGGGATTATTTAGCGCAAACAGCTTCTGAATAAGATGCGACAGTTCCAAAATTGCACTGGCCCCGGCACCGGGATCAAGACCAGCATGCGCAGCCTTACCCATAACTTTTATAGTAAAACGACCAACGCCTTTGCGTGCGGTTTTGATTTTTCCTGTTGGGCCCAGCGAGGGCTCTAATACTAGAGCGCGATCCACTAGTTGTGCCAAACGTCTTATATGGCAAGTTGATTCACGACTACCGATTTCTTCGTCAGAATTGATAAAAATGATCGGAGCAACTTCGGGTTGTAGCTTCAATGCTTTCAATGTTT
>CAZRKQ010000149.1:0-6625 GCA_964600755.1 uncultured Thiotrichaceae bacterium | reverse complement strand
GTCCGACCCCGATATGTCCACTAGAGCACTGGACGGCTGCAAACATAATGCCCATCGGCCAGCGGTAAAGCCGATGGACATATATGGGTCAGCGTCGTTTGATTTCTGCTAAGTGCTATATTTCAAACGATTCTAACCCTGTTTTTGCGTATTGCCTGCGGAAGCAGGCATCCAGTGTTTTGAGTCGCTGGATCCCGGCCAAAAACGTGCCGGGATGACGGCAGTTAAGCGACTGCCTTAATGCCAAGTAGATAAAGGAGTTAGATCCCTTATAAAACAGCGAATAACATGGAACAGACCATGTGGATCTTGCACTTGCACGGGAAACCGTGGCCTTTCGGCGGTTTTCTGCAGGTTTTCCGCAAGTGTCTGTCGGTCGTTGACGAGTTCAGACCACCTGTAATAATCCAGATATCGAGCGGATAGATTCGTGATAATTTCATAGTATGATTTCGGACATGAAGGCCAAACGACCATTCTTCTCCCTGCTGCGCCTGTATTTACTGCTCACCGGTCTCGTACTGGTGCAGGTTTTAAACCTGCAACAAGCCGACGCCGGTGCACTGGAGCGCCTCTTTGCGCCCAAGGCGGATCCATGGCCCTTCTGGGACCGCAGCGGCGAATCCACCGGCATCGATCACGCATCCTGGCAGCGGTTTCTGCTGGCACACGTACAATCCGGCGACGATGGTATCAACCGCGTGGCATACGCACAGGTACCGGCAGCAGAGCACAGCGCACTGCGTGACTACATCAAGAGCCTCGAGCGGATCGAAATCCGCGGCTACCGGCGGGATGAGCAACTGGCATACTGGATCAACCTGTACAATGCAGCCACGGTCAGCGTGGTGCTGGAGCACTACCCGGTGAGCAGCATACGCGACATCGACATTTCGCCCGGTTTCCTGTCCTTCGGGCCGTGGGGCAAAAAACTGCTCCGTATTGAGGGCCAGGAGATTTCGCTGAACGACATCGAGCACCGTATCCTGCGTCCATTGTGGCACGAGCCGCGTCTACACTATGCGCTGAACTGCGCATCACTGGGCTGCCCGAACCTGCTGCGCGATGCTTACACCCCCGACAACACGCAGTCGCTGTTCGATCGCGCCGCGCGTGAATACATTAACCACCCGCGCGGCGTCGAGATCGTCGAGGGTGAGCTGCACGTATCCAGCATCTACAGCTGGTTCCGTGAGGATTTCGGCAGCAGTGAAGCCGATGTGATCAAACACTTGCGGATCTATGCACAACCCGCATTGGCCGCTGAACTGGCGGGCTTCAGTTCGATCGATGACGATCACTACGACTGGGCGCTAAACGATACCACCCCGGTTGAGGCAGCCCCCGTTACCGAGGACGATTTCGAATAATGATGACACCGGCACAAAGCGACCAAACAGCAAGACTGTTCGCCGTGCTCGCCCATGGCGAAACGATGGCGCACGACTGTGCGCTGCGGCAGGCAGAACTGGTGGACGACAAGCGATCGCATCGCTTTCTGCAGGTACAGGCATTACAGGAGCGCGCCCACCGCATGCTGTTCGACCGTGCGGCCGACTGGATGGCGCCGAAACAAAAGCGCGTGTTCCCGCCCGCGATGATCGAATTCGAGCAGCGCCTACAGCAAGCGCTCGCGCGCGGTGACCTGACCGAAAGCCTGATCGCCTCGCAGGTGGTGCTCGAGGGTCTCGGTGAGCAGATCCTGAGCCGGCTGAACCGCGGGCTGGACGACCAGGGTATTGTCCTGAGTCGCCAGCGACGGGTGCTGCTGCGCCAGGAACAGGGCCATTTCGCATTTGGCCAGCGGCTGCTGCAACGGCGGCTGCAGTCCGGGCAGGCCAATACGAGGCAGGTGCAGGAACTTGCCGGCGGTTACCTGCTGCTGGTCAGCGGTATCGTGGCCGAAATGGCGGAGGTGTTCGATGTACTGGACGAGGACGTGCGCGAATACACCGATGGCCTCATTACAGCGCTGCCGTCCTGGTTGCTGCCGGAAGATTTCAATGCGATAGAACTGATTGGTCCTGCGGTATGATCTCGATTATCATCCCGGTGCTCAACGAGGAGAGCGCGCTGCCGGCGACACTGCAGCGTATCTTTGCACAACAAACCGACGCAGCCGACTACGAGGTGATCGCGGTCGACGGCGGCAGCACCGACGGGACCGCCGATATCGTTGCGCGCGAGCCCCGCGTTGCCTTGCAGGTGGCGAAGACCGGGCGTGCGCGCCAGATGAATGCAGGTGCGCGAGCAGCCGGCGGTGACTGGCTGCTGTTCCTGCACGCCGATACCTTGCTGCCGGATGATGCGCTGCAAACCATCGCAGCGCTACCGGTGAATGTACAGGCCGGCGGTTTCACCCACCGTTTTTCGGGCTCTGCACGCGGACTGCGGCTGGTGTCATGGCTGCACAACTTCCGCTGCCGGCGTACCCGCGTGTTTTACGGTGACCAGGCGATGTTCGTGCGGCGGCAACTGTTCTTCGAGCTCGGCATGTTTCCGGACGAACCGATCCTGGAGGACCTGCTTTTCGGTGAAAAACTCGCCGCGGCTACCCGCCCGATGATGCTGGACAGCGCCGTGATCACCGACTCGCGTAAGTTCGAACAGAAAGGCGTGTGGCTGAGCCTGATGCGCGTCCTGCTGATCCTGATCAGCCACGAGCTTCGGCTGCCGATCACGTCGCGACGGTTTTTCGCGAACGTGCGCTGAACCATAACAACAAATGTGCCCGATGCAATCACAATCATCGCTCGAACAATTGATGAGACATTATGCCAGGGCGGGTAGGGTGGAATGAATCGGCATACAATTAAATGTAATAGGGGACAGATTTATTTTCAGGCTATGAACCGCCTAAAATAAATCTGTCCCCTTTATTCTCCTTTATTCTTTCTTTATTCTTTAAAATAAATCTGTCCCCTTTATTCTTGTGGTAAAAGATGCAGCCGCTTATCTTGAAAAGGAATAAAATAGAACAACAGGGTCAGAGTCGTTTGATTTCTTTAAACTGAGGGAGGTTCACTCTAAAGCATGTAAAAGCATGCACGGGGTCAGGCCTTACAATTTACATAGCAATGAATGGGGTCAGGCCTTACAATTTACATTTTTGGTAGATTCAAGCAGTACATTCTAGTTTAATTGTGAAATGTAAGGCCTGACCCTCATATTTATGACCCTCATATTTATAATGCTACTAAATGGAGAGCGGGTATGCTGAACATAATGCTTGTAGTTATTGCTACCAGCGTGCTGCTATTTATGTTCCAGCCGCGCTTTACCAAAAGCAGATCCTGGCAGGCAACACTCACACCTCTTTCATCAATAATAGGCAGCGGGTTTCTGATCATAGCCCCGTTGCTTGCAAGCGTGGTCGGTACATATTCTCCTCTCGCAGTCACGGGTATTGTTGTGCTTGCCTATGCAATCGGTGGTGTCATTCGCTTCAATATTATTCATGCTGAACCCATGATTCATGACAGGAAAGCCTACCCCGTCATATACAAAATCGATTTATTCGCCAATGCCGTGCTTTCATTCGCTTACGTGACAGCTGTTGCGTTCTATCTATCACTACTATCGTCTTTTCTTCTAACCTATATAGGATTTGGGGATTCGCCTGACCTGGAACGAAGCCTGACAACAGTCATCATCGTTTTTATTGCTGCAGCGGGTTATATACGTGGATTGGGCGGACTTGAGAAGCTCGAAGCCTATTCGATGTCCCTGCAGTTGTCTATTGTTGTGGCACTGTTAATCGGGGTGGTTATATACGACTTTAACTTCCTGCAGTCTGATCGATCACTCACCTTTGAAGTTAAGGACAGAGACTGGCTAACCCAGGCGTTTATTCTGGCTGGAATTCTTCTTGTCGTCCAGGGATTCGAGACATCACGTTTTCTCGGAGAAAAATATTCCGCTCAAATTCGCGTACGCACCATGCGCCAGGCTCAATTAATTTCGGGCACGCTCTACATAGTGTCAGTTGCTGCACTGTTGCCAATTGTGCAACATCTGAATCTTGAGAATATCAAGATCGCGGAAATTGTTGATGCAACCGGCCTGGCAGCAACCGTGCTGCCATTAATGCTTATAGTGGCCGCAATCATGAGCCAGTTCAGTGCTGCCGTTGCTGATACTGTGGGTGCAGGAGGTCTGGCGTCTGAGAGTTGTAAAGAAATATTGCCGACTAACAAGGCTTACCTGGTAGTGTCTATGCTGGCAATCATATTGATCTGGACTGCAGACCTGCTCGAAATCATTTCCTTCGCTTCACGTGCATTTGCCCTGTATTACTTGTTGCAGTGTGTAGTTGCCATTCTTGCAAGCCACAATGAATATGAACGCAAAGCCCATTATCTCAACCTGGTGCGTTTTGCCACGCTAGCGGGTATTCTGACATTTATTGTGATATTCGCCATGCCTGCTGAATAGACATGGTAAGGGTGTTGTGTGCATTCATGTTGATACGAGGCCACTGTAAATCTCCCGTCGTCATTTTATTTGCCCGGGATATCACCAATATTTTATTATCATGAAGATACTGGTTGTAGATTATCTGTGTACTGGATATCACTAAAAACTAACAAGCCTGATCGAACAGCGAACCGGGCTAACATAATGTGGTGGCAAGCTGTCTCACTTACGGAGAAAAGATATGAAGATCCTGGTGTGTGTTGATTTATCTGAATCCACGGAAATAATCGTGAAAAAAATCGAGGAACTCGCCAAATCGCTTTCAGCAGAGGTCTGGCTGTTACATAATGCAGAGCCGGCACCAGACGTTGTTGAATTCAAAGCGGATCCGCTAGCAGCACGGGAGTCCCTTGCCAAGAAATTCCACGTCGAGCATCGCCAGATCCAGGAGCTGGCAGATCGTATGCGCAAGGCGGGTATAGATACCACCGCCCTGCTTGTGCACGGCGCAACAGTAGAAGCGATTCTGCAAGAGGCGTCGGATGTGGAGGCAGACATGATTGTTGTGGGCTCACATGGACGCGGTGCGATGTATCAACTTCTTGTGGGGAGTGTCAGTAAAGGGGTCCTGCATAAATCCCCGCTCCCGGTCCTTGTTATACCAACACATAAACGCACATGATCCGACAATCTCGTCAGTAACAAAAGAAGTAACAAAAGTAAGTATATGGGTCGGACCAATGAATGAAAAATTCCAGGGACACGATACTTAATTATTGCTTGTGCCACTCTATTTGCCTTAAATTAAATATTGTGTCCCCGGATTTTCAAAAAGCGCGAATATTCATGCAACAGCTTGCTATTGATGCGCCGCTTACGGTGCGACTGATTGAATCGTATCTTTCGGACCTGGTTAAAGTGAGAAGCGGCAACGGTCTGCTGCTTGGACTGAGCGGCGGTGTCGACTCTTCCGTGCTCGCCACGCTGGCTGTCAGGGCCGTCGGAAAAGAAAATGTTCACGTGAGATTTCTGTTCGATCGTGACAGTGAAAAGAGCTCTGAAGACAACGCCCGGATCATGGCGCAGTGGTTGGGCGTTGAACTGGAGATTGAAGATATTTCGCCGGTAATGAGGAAAAGGCGGGTGTATGCGCCGTTGATCATGAAAATAGCGCTGTTTTCGCCTCGATTCAACCGTAGGTTCGAGCATGCTTACAGGCGAATCGTCGGCGAAACATCGTTCAAGTCGTCGCTCAAGGTTGGCGGCCATGTCGTTGGGCATTCATGGCTAAAACGTACGATGTTCAACCTCAGCATCCGGCATGTCGACAAGGGTTTTTCGGAACGTCATGTCTATCGTAGAACGGTACTGGAACGTAAAGCGGCACAGGATGACCTGGTCCTTATCGGGGCAGCCAACCGTTCCGAGTTCGAAGTTGGCTGGTTTGTTAAAGACGGGATAGATGATCTGCCGATTCAGCCGATGACTGGATTGTACAAAACACAGGTATGGCAGCTCGCCGCCCATTTGAACCTGCCAGAGGCTATTCAGACACAATTGCCGTCGCCGGACATGGTGTTAGGAATTACAGATGAATTCGGTATCGGTCATTCCTATCAGCGGCTCGATGTAGTGCTCGACCTGCTCGAGCAGAAGAAACCGAAAGGCGAGATTATCGAGCAGGGCATCAGCCAACACGAACTGGATGACATACTCGATCTGATGAAATTTTCTGCCTGGAAGCGCGTATCCAGGCACGAAGCGCCACCGGTTGACGGTGGCATAAATGGAAATGTGCGCGCGTTCGAAGAAATTAAAGGGGTCAGGCCTCAATTAAAGGGGTCAGACCCACTGCTATCGTAAAAGGAAACTGGCGCAAACTAACGGATTTAATTTATTGTTTAATTGTTAGCGTCTTGCCTTTCTGGGTAATCTCCAGATGTTTGAGGAAATTCATGCCTAGTAATATTTCTTTCCCGGGCATGTTTGTTAGTATCATGGCATTTAAATCGTAGAGTTTGATGTCACCAATCCCAACACTGGCAATACGTGTACGAAACGCTCTGGCGTTACCGTTTGCTGTTTCTACCACAATACGCTGCTTTTTAGTCAAACCGATGTCGTTGGCCAATGATTCAGGGACAGCGATCTCGGTTGCGCCGGTATCAAGTAAAAACACCACTTCATAATCATTAATTGTTCCACTTGT
>CAZRKQ010000148.1:0-2334 GCA_964600755.1 uncultured Thiotrichaceae bacterium | reverse complement strand
CTCCCTGAAGCGCCGATAAAGCACACGCTGTTATCATCGGCGCATATTGAGGCAAATGAGTTCTGCTGGATTCTGGTATCAGTCAATTTCAAACTATCGAGATCAAGCCGTGATAAGCGTCCGATACCGTCGGTAATATGGCTGCAGAAAATAGTATTACCACTGAAGGCGTAGGTGGTTTGTCCAAAAACCCATTGTGGCAAACCAAATTCGCTTTTCAACGAAGTGACGGCAACAGTGCCGGTTCCATCAAGTCGTGAAAGATTCCACCAGCCGGATTCATCACTTACATAATAGAGAGTATTGTCAGGTGACCATTCCGGTTGAAAGATCGAAATGGTGTCACTGCCGGCAACATGCAGGGGATTCGCAGGCAGGCCCTGTGCATCGACATCGGCTATCCAGAGTTCGGTACCGTCCCATGGCATAACAGGATGGTTCCAGCATAGCCATGCACGCTTGTTGTCATCGTGGCTATTGCGCGGGTTGTATTAAAAGTCATATCCCTGGTGTAGTGTGATTATTGCACCGCTTGTAATGTCGATCGAAACCAGGCTGTTCGAAGCTTCGGTATCACGGCTGCTGTGGTCTTCACAAACGCACACGATACGATGATGCAGGTCGTCAAAGTGCAGGTCTGCGAATCGACTATTGACTGTGTCAGTTATGCGCTGCGGGTGTTTGTGGTTCTGTACCTGGTAAATATCCTGGTCTGCGTCATTGATAAAAAATATCCCGAGTTCGCAGACACAGTAGACACCGCCGCCGTATTCGTGCACGCGTGAGCGAGCATTGAAAGGCGGTGGAATTTCATCCTTTATTATATCGTTGCAAAAGCTCACTATGACGGAGCGTCCGGACTCCGTCGGTCTGCGTTCCAGCCAGTACAGGGTGCCGCCATAAATGTGGACCTGGTCCAGAGTGACTGACTCTGATGTGATGAGGTCGCTGCTAAGCGGTGATTTCCAGCTGCCATAAGGCAGGATATTTTTAGCCATATTCAACAGTGTCAACAGGGTGTTCTGATAGAATTACTGCACCGTGGTACATTTACTCGTTTCATACATGTTAAATCAAATCATCATTTGCTGCTTCAGCATCAATGGTCAGGCTGGCGTGTTTCAGTATGAGGCGCATCAATGCTGATCAATATCGCTGCATCACTGGTTGTGGCCGGCTTGCTGCTGCTGGTAGTAGGCATCATGATTGCGCGCCAATATACGCTGCGCGCAAAACTGCTGACGGCTTTCCTGTTTATCGTACTGTTATCTCTGGGTCTTCTCGCGGCGCTGGACAGTTATTTGATGAGCGAGAATCTCAGGCAAAGTACGAACAAGATTCTGGACGCAGCCGCGAGACAGTATGCCGACCGTATCGACCAGTTTATCGAGTTTAATCTGGAATCAATACAGTCCGAGGCAAGGCTGCCGGCTTTTGTTAATTACATCAAATTGCGCGGAGCAGAGCCTTATCACAGCCAGACGATAAGAGAGATACTGATCGCACTGCAATCAAGACAGGGAAAGGATATTGTGTCTTATGCGGTGCTCAATAAAGATGGTATCAACATGGTTGATACAGTGAACGATAACATTGGCAGGGACGAGGGCCAGGAAATTTATTTTAAAGAAATGCTGCTAAGGCAGTCTCCTTATCAATCACCGGTTATTTTCTCGAAATCTGAACAGCCATCAATATATTTCAGCAGTCCGATTGAAGATATTACCGGGCGTTTCCTCGGCGTGCTGCGAGCCCAGCATAACGCCAGTGTTCTCAATAACCTTTTATCAGACTCGCGTGGTCGCATAGGCCGCGGGGCATTTGCCATCTTGATAGATGACAATAATCTTAGATTAATGCACGGCAGGCGCAGCGATCTGCAATACACCATGGCGAGTAATATCAGCGCGGTAGATTTGCAGGTGCTGGCGGATGAGGGCAGGGTTCCGCATGATTCAAAACGGCTTTTTGTCGAGCAGCCTGAACTCATCGACAAGCTTGCAAAAACCAGGTTCAACAACACGAACCTCCAGGTCAACCTGTTCGGCATGGGTGAAGACAAGTACTCGTTATCTATCGCCAGGCTGAATTCGACGCCCTGGAAAGTCGTATTCGCACAGCCAAGTGCGGTGTTAATCGAGCCTGTCGAAGAGCAGACCAGGGCTACCCTGTTATTTGCCAGCGCTATCGCATTACTGGTTGTGCTGATTGTTTCAGGTACCACACGAATCTTGCTTGAGCCGATCAGACGGCTAACGTCAGTGGTTAAGCAGATTGGTGAAGGTAACCTGGAAATGAAAGCCAATGTGGACACCAGGGACGAAATTGGCGGCC
>CAZRKQ010000147.1:0-4709 GCA_964600755.1 uncultured Thiotrichaceae bacterium | reverse complement strand
ATATGCGGCATGCAGAGCATTGTTTACATTATTTTGAAAGCCGTCCTGTTCAAAGCTGGCAATAGCTGCAGCCGTGGTGCCGCCTTTTGATGTAACACCTGCACGCAACTCTTGTGTGTCCAGTTCGCTCTCATTTGCCATACGCGCCGCACCCAGTGCGGTCTGCAATGTCAGCCTGGCTGCGGTTGTGTTATCAAGTCCCAGTTGCACGGCTGTTTTTTGCATGGCTTCCATTAACAGGAGGAAATAGGCAGGACCACTGCCGGATACGGCTGTAACAGCATCCAGCTGATCTTCATCTGTTACCCAGGTGGTAATGCCGGCTGCACGTAGTATTTCATCGGCCTGCTGTTTTTGCGTTTCGTTTACAGATTCATTTGCATACAGTGCTGTTGCACCGCACTGGATCAATGCCGGCATATTGGGCATGCATCTGACAACGGCAACATTACCGCCCAGCCAGCGTGCGATATCAGCAGTTCTTATACCTGCTGCAATCGAGATATAAAGCGGTTTTTGGGTATTTGAATAATTCGCCAGTTGCTTGCATACAGTCTGCATTAGCTGAGGCTTAACTGATAATACCACTACATCATGCAGTAATGTTTCAAGATTATTTTCCGTGGTCGCTACATTGAACTGCTGAGACAGCTGCAAACGTCTGCCCGCGTCAGGCTCAGCAACAATTATGGCAGCGGGATTTGTGCCTGCAGCCACAATGCCTCCCACCAGGCTGGCTGCCATGTTTCCACCGCCAATAAATGCAATGCGTGTATTCATTATCTTCAGAAATGTTGATCAATCAGAATTTTTGGAGTCTACCATAGCTTATTTGCTTTCCAGCTTTCGATCATAACTTCGAATGATCTGTTTTTTATGCGGATGCAGCTGGTTTCTTTATTGGTTATGGCGTCTGCTCTGACATGGGCTATAACATGGGCTATAACATGGGCTATAACATAACCATTCATTCAGAATATTAATTCATCAGGGGGAAAAATGGATATCGCGCAGCTGCTGGCTTTTAGTGTAAAAAATGGCGCATCCGACCTTCACTTATCTGCTGGTTTGCCGCCCATGATCCGTGTTGATGGCGATGTGCGTCGAATTAACGTAGATCCGATGGATCATGAGCTCGTGCATGGCATGGTGTATGACATCATGAACGATAAACAGCGCAAAGCTTATGAAGAGTATTTTGAAACTGATTTTTCATTCGAAATCCCCGGCCTGGCGCGCTTTCGTGTTAATGCTTTCAACCATAACAGGGGATCGGGTGCGGTCTTCCGTACTATTCCTTCGAAGATCCTGACGCTGGAAGAGCTCAAGGCACCAAAGATATTTGAAGAAATTTCCAATACGCCTCGCGGTATCGTGCTGGTTACCGGGCCAACCGGCTCGGGTAAATCGACCACCCTGGCGGGTATGGTCAATTATGTAAACGAAAACCATTACGGCCATGTTCTGACCATTGAGGATCCTATCGAATTCGTACACGAGAGCAAAAAATGTCTGATTAACCAGCGTGAGGTACATCGCGATACCCTGGGTTTCAGTGAAGCGCTGCGTTCGGCGTTGCGTGAAGACCCCGATGTGATTCTGGTAGGTGAGATGCGCGACCTTGAGACTATTCGTCTTGCGCTATCGGCTGCAGAAACGGGTCACCTTGTCTTCGGCACCCTGCACACCAGTTCTGCCGCAAAGACCATCGACCGTGTCGTCGATGTGTTTCCAGCTGCGGAAAAAGAAATGGTACGTTCAATGTTGTCAGAATCGCTGCGTGCAGTAATTTCGCAAACACTGATGAAGAAAATCGGTGGTGGCCGTGTAGCAGCACACGAAATCATGCTGGGTACACCGGCAATTCGAAACCTGATTCGTGAAAATAAGATCGCCCAGATGTACTCTGCGATACAGACAGGCCAGTCTATTGGCATGCAGACACTGGACCAGAACCTGCAGGAAATGCTCGATAAGGGCCTGATCAGTAAAGATGAGGCAATGAAAAAAGCTGCCAATAAAGATGCCTTTTAGGGGTCAAATCTTCGTTATTGCAGTGAAATTACATTCTAAATGGCTATACTTTGTTAAATGACGCTCGAGTTTAATGAGGTGAGGCGAGATGGATCGCGATAAAGCCATACGGTACATGCATGATCTTCTGCGTATGATGGTGCAGAAAGACGGTTCTGATTTATTCATTACCGCGGGTGCAGTGCCTTCAATGAAGATGGACGGTAAAATGACACCTCTGTCGAACCAGTCGCTGAGTCCCCAGCATACCCAGGTGCTGGTGCGTTCAATTATGAATGACAGGCAAATGGCGGAGTTTGACGCCAGTCAGGAATGCAACTTTGCGATCAGTTTACCGGGCGTGTCCCGTTTTCGTGTCAATGCCTTCACCCAGCGTGGTTCAGTTGGTGTTGTTCTGCGTGTGATTCGCTCGGATATTCCCGAATTTGCTGATCTCGATTTGCCACCTATTCTGAAAGATATTGCCATGACCACACGTGGCCTGGTTATTTTCGTGGGTGCTACCGGTTCAGGTAAATCGACCTCCCTGGCAGCGATGGTTGGTTACCGCAATGAAAACAGCAACGGTCATATCATTACCATCGAGGACCCGATCGAGTTTATCCACAATCACAGAAACTGCATTGTTACCCAGCGTGAAATCGGAGTGGATACTGAATCATACGAAATTGCACTGAAGAATACGCTGCGTCAGGCACCTGACGTTATTCTGATCGGTGAGATTCGTGACCGCGAAACCATGGATTATGCGATCGCCTTTGCTGAAACCGGCCACCTGTGCCTGACTACCCTGCACGCTAACAGCACCAACCAGGCGCTTGATCGTATCATCAACTTTTTCCCGGAAGAACGACGTGCGCAGCTGCTGATGGATTTATCGCTGAACCTGAAAGGTATTGTTTCACAGCGCTTGATTCCCCAGGCTGACGGTGAAGGCCGTGTGCCGGCGGTGGAAATAATGCTGAATACGCCGTTGATGTCAGACCTGATTTTCAAAGGTCATGTACATGAAATTAAGGAACTCATGGCCAAGTCCAATGAGCTTGGTATGCACACATTTGACCAGGCACTGTTTGACTTGTATGAATCCGGACGTATTACCTATGAAGATGCATTACGTAATGCAGATTCACTCAATGACCTGCGTCTGCGTATCAAGCTCGAAAGCAAGGGTTCCAGGAAAGAGGACCTGATGTCCGGACTCGACAAGCTTTCAGTGGAAGAGTCGTCAGATAGTACCTCTGCCAGTGTAGTGCGTTAGTACACATACAGGCATACAGCCATGAATTTACAACCCTACCTCAAGCTGATGTCTGAGCAGCACGCATCAGATATGTATTTCACTACGGGCGCGCCTGTGAGTGTACGCATTGAGGGCAAGATGCGCCCCGTAGGCAAAAGCATGCTGTCACCCGGCATGACCCGCAAGCTGGCGTATGACCTGTTGTCACCCGCACAGATCAAGGATTTCGAGAACAATCTCGAGTTCAATATGGGCATGTCATACACCGATCTCGGTCGTTTCCGCATCAACATGTATATGCAGCGCGGCGAAGTTTCAATGGTTATTCGCTATATCAAGGCGGATATTCCATCGATCGAGGACCTTGGTTTGCCCGGTGTCTACAAGAGCATAATGAAGAAAAAGAAAGGCCTCGTAATTATAGTGGGTGCAACCGGTACGGGTAAGTCAACGTCGCTTGCTTCAATGCTGGATTATCGTAATGCACTCGATACCGGTCATATCCTCACCATCGAGGACCCGATCGAGTTCATGTTTCGTCACAAGAAATGCATTATTGGTCAGCGTGAAGTCGGACTGGATACACTGTCGTTTGATAACGCCCTGTGCGAGGCCATGCGTGAAGCGCCGGATGTCATCATGATTGGAGAGGTGCGTGATCGAATGACGATCGAGTCGGCACTGCGTTACGCCGATACCGGACACCTGTGTCTGACAACGTTGCACGCAACAAACTCAAACCAGACACTGGATCGCATTCTCAATTTCTTCGCCAGTGATGCGCACAACCAGATCCTGATGGATCTGTCATTGAACCTGAATGCGATTCTTGCACAGCGACTGGTTACATCGACTGATGGTTCCCGCGTAGTTGCTACCGAGGTCCTGATCAACACACCTTATATCGGCCAGTTGATTCGTGACGGTAATTTTCACGGTATTAAAGAGATCATGGAAAAAGGCTCTGACGTTGGTATGCAGACTTTTGATCAGTCTTTGTACCTGCTGTTCAAGAATGGAAAGATTGATCTTAAAGCAGCGCTGGCCAATGCCGATTCCAGCAGCGACCTCGAGTGGCGTATTAACTTCGGTGGTGGCGTAAAGGATATGAAAAATAAAGATGAGAATCCAGATACGCTGCAGTTCCCTGCTACTTCGGCAGACCTGAATAAGTCCTGATTGTTTTTTTAACGCAAAGACGCAATGGCGCAGAGGACGCGAAGCTGTTGTGAATGGACTTGTACCAGTACGATATTCAAGTGTATTAGCAGTTTGCCTGCATGACGCGATCCAAGTGCTAAGACCAGTACAACAATGCCTGTCTATTCGCGGCTGAAGCCGCTCCTACAACTGCGTATGCACAAAAAATTAACCTTTGCGTTCTCTGCGCCATTGCGTCTTAGCGTTAAAAAAATCAGGATTTTTTCAGATC
>CAZRKQ010000146.1:0-3911 GCA_964600755.1 uncultured Thiotrichaceae bacterium | reverse complement strand
AAAATCAGCGGCGATATCCTGCAACACCAGTGACTCGGTATCAACACCACCCTGCTTCATAGCCTGCATACGCTGCTCATCGACCGGCACATTCATATAGCCGTAACAGCTGGCCTTAACCTGCCCTGCCCTGAACGCATCTTCATCCAGATCCATCACTTCGGCCGATTTGACCGAGAACAGCTGCCCCCTGATCAATCCGGCGACCAGCTCACCGGCCTGTGCCGGGCTGACAGCATAAACAGCCGAATGGATCTTACACCCGGCAGGTATGCCGATTACCGTAAGCTTTTCGTCAGCGCCGCACTGCCTGAGCGCATTCAGTACATCCCTGGCAGTACCGTCACCACCCGCAAACAAAAGCAGATCTATAGAATTCTCACAAAGTGCGATAACGGCATTTTGAGTATCGTTCGCAGTCGTTATTCGGCTCGCCGGGCTGTAAACCACTTGCGTTTTAATTCCAGCATTAGTCAGTACGTCATGCCCCATTGCACCCGCGGCAGTGTAAATAATTTCAGGCGCACTATCCTTGAAGCGTGACAGTGCAGCCAGCGCCCTCTCCTGTGCGTGCGGGTGCGCCCCTTTTTCCAGCGCCTGTTCGACAATCTCGCGGCCGTCGCTGCCCTTGAGCCCGACTGCCCCGCCTATTCCCGCCATTGGATTAATCACCAGTCCCAGTTTCACGCTGTTACCACCAGATAAAAAACCGCATTCTATCTGTACCCCGGCAGGAATGCTAAAATCATGCATCCTGTAATCAGAGCTTTTTCATGGTATTTCCAGACGTCTACAAACCCCGCAGAAAATCCGTTGCTGTTGATATCGACGGTATAAGTGTCGGTGGCGGTAATGCCATCGTGGTGCAGTCAATGACCAACACCGATACGGCTGATGTCAGCGCTACCACAAATCAGATTTTGCAGCTGGCTCAAACCGGTTCGGAACTGGTCCGCATCACGGTCAATGACAGTAATGCCGCAGCCAGCGTGGCAAAAATCCGAGATGCACTGGACCAGAAGAACTGCCCGGTGCCGCTGATTGGTGATTTCCATTTTAACGGCCACAAGCTCCTCACCGATCATCCCGAATGTGCCCAGGCACTGGCAAAGTATCGCATCAATCCAGGCAATGTTGGCAAAGGCAGCAAGCGTGATGCCCAGTTTGCAAAAATGATCGAGCTCGCGTGCAAGTACAACAAGGCCGTGCGTATTGGTGTCAACTGGGGCAGCCTCGATCAGGCACTACTGGCCAGCCTGATGGACGAAAATGCAAAACTGGATGAACCGCATGATGCCCACGATGTCATGCTTGAAACCGTGATTCGCTCAGCGCTGGAAAGTGCCGAGTCAGCAGAAGCTGTTGGCTTGCCCGGTAACAGGATTATCTTGTCATGCAAGATGAGCGTGGTACAGGACCTGGTCAGCGTCTACCGTTCGCTGGCCGAACGCAGTAACTATGCGCTTCACCTTGGACTGACCGAGGCCGGGATTGGCTCCAAGGGTATCGTTGCTTCTACTGCTGCCCTGGGCATACTGTTGCACGATGGTATTGGAGATACGATCCGCATATCGCTGACACCGGAACCGGGTAGTGACCGCACCAGGGAAGTCATTGTTGCACAGGAGATTCTGCAGACCATGGGCCTGCGTTCTTTTGTTCCCCATGTCACTGCCTGTCCCGGCTGTGGCCGCACCACGAGTACATTTTTCCAGGAACTGGCTTCACAAATACAGGCTTACCTGCGCCGACAGATGCCTGAATGGCGCAGACACTATCACGGTGTTGAGAACATGAACGTGGCGGTGATGGGCTGCGTGGTCAATGGGCCCGGCGAAAGCAAACACGCCAATATCGGCATTAGCCTGCCGGGTACAGGTGAACGCCCGGTTGCGCCGGTGTATGAGGATGGCGAAAAAACTGTGACTTTAAAGGGAGATAATATCGCAGATGAATTCGAACAGATGATAAACAGCTATGTTGAAAGAACTTACGATAAACGAGCCGATTAAGGGTATATCTCGAGAAACGATCTGACAGATAACAAACCGGGTTCAGATTTGAACTGACACACCCACAACAAATTCACAAACAATTCACCACAGAGGCACAGAGGACACAGAGTTTTACTTTGTTAACTGCGCCACAGGCGCAGTTAACAATACGAAACACTTTTTTCTGTGCTTCTGTGCTTCTGTGCTTCTGTGCTTCTGTGCTTCTGTGCTTCTGTGCTTCTGTGCCTCTGTGGTGAAATATGTTTTAGTTTTTGACTGACAGGATATATAGAAGTGAATATTTATAACCGTCAGATTGAGTTTTATCTACTACAGATTAAGCGGACGCTTTTTGCGCAAGCACATCGCGCCGCTGTTTGACCGCGTCTGCCAGTTCCTGCAATAGCACTTCAGTCGTTTCCCAGGCGATACAGGCATCGGTAATACTTTGCCCGTAAGTCAGTTTCTGCCCCTTGATGACATCCTGTCTGCCTTCAACCAGGTTACTCTCCATCATCACACCGATGATGCGTTTCTCGCCTGCACTGATTTGTTTAGCAACATCACGGCAAACATCTGCCTGCCGGCGGTAATCCTTGTTGCTGTTTGCATGCGAACAATCAACCATCACTTTAGGCCGAAGTCCATTCTTGTGTAATTGATCCGCAGCATGCTTGATGTTGTCGCTGTCATAATTCGGCTTGCCATTGCCGCCACGCAAAATGATATGACAGTCATCATTACCGGCGGTGGAAAAAATAGCCGAGTGCCCTTTCTTGGTCAGTGACATGAAGACGTGCGGGCGTGAAGCTGCATTGACGGCGTCGATGGCGATTTTGAAGCTACCATCGGTGCTGTTCTTGAAACCAATGGGACAAGACAGGCCGGATGCCAGTTCACGGTGGCCCTGACTTTCAGTAGTGCGGGCACCGATCGCTCCCCAGCTGATCAGGTCGGCAATATACTGCGGACTGATGAGATCGAGGTACTCCGTACCCGCAGGCACTCCCTCTTCTGCCAGGTCCAGCAACAGGTGACGTGCGAGACGCAATCCCTTGTTGATATGAAAGCTCTCATCCATTTCGGGATCGTTGATCAGACCTTTCCAGCCAACGGTTGTACGTGGTTTTTCGAAATAAACGCGCATGACAATGCACAATTCGCTTGAAAGATGATCTATCAGTGGCTTCAGGCGAGTTGCATAGTCGCGTGCAGCATCCGGGTCATGCACGGAACACGGCCCCACGATGACGACGAGACGGTCATCCTCATCGCGTAAAATCTTCTGGATAGCATTACGTGCACGATAGACTGTCTCCGATGCCGCCTCACTCATCGGAAATTCATTATGCAGAACTTCCGGTGGATCGACTTCATGGATACCGCTTATCCGAACATCGTCGGTTTTATAAATCATTCATAGTTCCAGTCATTGAGAAAGCGCATTATATTGCATCTCTCGAAGAATTTCCGGCAACTCCGACAGGCTTCGAATATGGTAATCCGCCTTGCACTCGGTGTGGCTCCAGCCACGATTACTGCGATTGAGCCAGACGGTGCGAACTCCCGCCTCGAAGGCCCCGAAAATGTCGCGGTGCTCGTCGTCACCAATGTGAACGGTTTCCTCGCACCCGGCCCCCGCTTTGGACATGGCGGTCTCAAATACCAGCGGATGCGGTTTCTGATGTCCGACTTCGGCGGCCGACACCGAGAAGTCAAACCAGCGATCGATGCCGGTCAAACTGATATCAGCATTGCCGTCGCTGACCGCGACCAGTGTGTAGTCGGAACTCAACACATCCAGCACCGGTTCGACATCGGCATACAGTTCAACTTGCTGTCGCGCCTGGAAAAAGACATCAAATGCTTCATCGATCCAGTCATAGCCGAGACCAATCTCGTCGCTCAATGCCTTCA
>CAZRKQ010000145.1:0-4103 GCA_964600755.1 uncultured Thiotrichaceae bacterium | reverse complement strand
CTTATCTCAGCCGGACTTTTCTGGCATACCAGGTCGGGATCTTCGTAGCGCAACTCCTGGTCGATATCTGCCGCCAGGTTTTCGGCATATTCGCTCACCATGTTGCTTATCGAGGGCGCCCTGAAGCCGACCGAGCAGGTCATGCACTCGTTCAATGCAATGCCGTAATGGGCAATGTTGGGAGGAAGATAGAGCATGTCGCCTGGATCGAGTATCCATTCTTCCGCTGCGCTGAAGTGTTCAAGGATTCTCAGTTCGGTGCCGTCAAGGCATGTGTCATCGAAGTCTTTATTGACCATCCAGCGCCGCTGACCATGGATCTGAATCAGAAACACGTCATAGGCGTCTGTGTGCGGACCGACCGAGCCGCCTTCCGGCGCATACGAAATCATTAAATCATCAATGCGCCAGTCAGGAATAAAACGAAAGCGGTCGAACAGCTGTTTTGCTTCGGGCACATGTTTTTCAACATCGGTAACCAGCAGCGTCCAGTTCTTCTCGGGAAGCTTGCTGAAGTCATCTTCATGCAGCGGACCATGCAGTACATGCCAGTGCCCCTGTTCATGCTGTTCAAATACGATACGGGCGTTTGCATCATGCTCGCAAGCAAGTCCTGCGAGTTCATCCGGGGTCAACGGGCTTTTAATGCCGGGAAAAGCATTTCTTATTAACAGCGGTTTCTTCTGCCAATAGTCCTGCAGAAAGCTTGCAACCGATATGTCACCCGGGAATGATGGGCGACATGTGCTATCAGATGTCTTTTGCCTGTTTATCGGCATTGCCAATGTAGCTCTGTGGCGTTAACTGCAGTAGACGTTGACGCGCATCATCGGGAAGTTCGACGCTGTTGATCAACTGGTGCAGGTCTTCGCGGGTAATGGCTTTACCGCGGGTCATTTCCTTGAGTTTCTCATACGGATTCTCGATACCGTAGCGGCGCATAACAGTTTGTATCGGTTCAGCCAGGACTTCCCAGCTCGATTCCAGGTCCTCATCCAGGCGGGCGGCATTAACTTCAAGTTTACCCAGGCCTTTTTGCAGCGACTGGTAAGCAATCAGGCTGTGTGCGAGTCCTGTGCCCAGTGTTCTCAGCACGGTTGAGTCAGTCAGGTCACGCTGCCAGCGTGAAATCGGCAGTTTGCCTGCGAGGTGATTGAACAGGGCATTGGCAAGTCCGAGGTTGCCTTCTGCATTTTCAAAATCAATTGGATTGACTTTGTGCGGCATGGTAGATGAGCCGACTTCACCTGCAACGGTTTTTTGTTTGAAATAGCCCAGTGATATATAGGACCAGGTGTCGCGACACAGATCGATCAGGACAGTATTGAATCTTGCCATGGCATCAAACAACTCGGCGATGTAATCATGCGGTTCGATCTGGATTGTGTAGGGATTCATCTCTATACCAAGAGACTCGATAAACTCTTTGGCAAAAGCCGGCCAGTCTATTTCCGGGTAGGCAACCAGGTGTGCGTTGTAGTTACCCACTGCGCCATTGATCTTGCCAAGCATGACAACATCGGCCGCATCGTTGCGCTGCTTTCTCAGGCGGTGCACGACATTCGCCAGTTCCTTGCCCACGGTCGTCGGGCTCGCGGTCTGTCCATGGGTGCGGCTTAACATCGGCTGCTCGGCAAACTCATGTGCGAGGGCGGCGAGGTTATGAATGATTTCATCCATCACCGGTATCATTACCGTGTCACGGCCCGACTTCAGCATCAGTGCGTATGACAGGTTATTGATGTCTTCGGATGTGCAGGCGAAATGAAAGAATTCGCTAACAGCCTCGAGCGTGGCATTGCCCGTGATCTTCTCCTTGAGGAAATACTCAACCGCTTTAACATCGTGATTGGTGGTTTTTTCGATGTTCTTCACCCGCTGTGCATCTTCAACATTGAAATGCTGAACAATGCCATCGAGCAGGGCGCTGGTTTTATGATCGAATGCGGGTACTTCAGTAATCGACTCGTTGCTGGCAAGGGCCTGCAACCAGCGCACTTCAACCAGGACGCGGTGATGGATCAGGCCGAATTCGCTGAACAGCGGGCGCAAGTCCATGGTTTTCTCGCCATAACGGCCATCAGTTGGAGATATTGCAGTCAGTTCATTCAGCTTCATATTATTCTTCTGTTTCGGGTCTACGGCGGTGCGAAAATGGCGTATTATATCATCGACTTATAAATTTGGCTTTGGAGTAAAACATGACCCGATTCCGTACCGAATCTGACAGTATGGGAGAACTGCAGGTACCGGAAGACGCCAGTTACGGTGCACAGACACAGCGCGCAATCCAGAACTTTCCTGTCAGCGGGCTTTGCATGCCGCGAGCATTCCTCAATGCACTGGGCCTGGTCAAACAGGCCTGTGCCAGGGCCAACAGAGACCTGGGCGCGCTCGACGCTGATCGATGCGATGCCATTACCGCGGTTTGTGATGATGTCATCAATGGTGTGCTGGATGACCAGTTCCCGGTGGATATTTTCCAGACCGGCTCCGGCACCAGCACCAACATGAATGCCAACGAAGTCATCGCCCACCTGGCCTCGGCCAGCGCCGGCATCGATGTGCACCCCAATGACCACGTCAACATGAGCCAGAGCTCGAACGATGTCATCCCCAGCTGTATCCACGCCAGTGCCGCCATTACCTGCAGCTATGATCTGATTCCCGCGCTCGAACACCTCAGAACAATCGTCGATAACAAGGCAAAGACACTTGAAGATGTGGTTACCACCGGGCGTACGCATCTGATGGATGCAATGCCGGTAACACTGGCGCAGGAAATGTCAGGCTGGTCTGCGCAGATAACCAGTGGTATCAGGCGTATAAAGAATGCGCTGCCAGACATGCAGCAACTCGCAATTGGCGGTACCGCTGTCGGTACCGGCATCAATGCGCCAGCAGAATTTGGCTATAAAGTCTGCCAGCACCTGAGCAAGGAAACCGATGTTGATTTCGCACCGGCTGATAATCGCTTCGAGGTAATGAGCTCGCAGGATGCCGCCGTGGCACTCAGCGGCCAGCTGAAAACACTGGCGGTAAGCCTGATGAAAATCGCCAATGACCTGCGCTGGATGAACAGCGGTCCGTTGGCCGGTATCGGCGAAATCTCACTGCCGGCATTGCAGCCGGGCAGCAGCATCATGCCGGGCAAGGTCAATCCCGTGATTGCGGAATCTGTTGCCATGGTATGCGCACGCGTGATCGGCAACGACGCGGCGATTACCATTGCCGGCCAGTCGGGTAATTTCCAGCTGAATGTAATGCTGCCGTTAGTGGCCTACGACCTGTTGCAGAGTATCGACATATTGTCATCGGCGGCACGTTTACTTGCTGACGAGGCCATACAGGGTTTTACTGTTAATGAAGAAAAAATAAATGAAGCGCTGGCGAAAAATCCGATCCTGGTAACAGCATTGAATCGCGTTATAGGTTACGAGCTCGGTGCAAAAATCGCCAAGCAGGCCTATGCCGAGGGCAGGGCAGTCATCGATGTCGCCAGTGAGATGACGGATTTATCTGTGGAGGAGCTGCAGCGTATACTCTCACCTGCTCAGCTTACCAAAGGCGGTGTGCAGGAGTAACGCAAGACAGCAACACAAGTAATTTCAACGCAAAGGCGCAGAGACGCAAAGGACGCAAAGGAAGTGTAGATAGTTGTTATTTCTATCTAACAGACTCTGTAGGGTGGGCTCCGCCCACCATTTTACTAACAGACAGTCAGCCGGACAGCTGCTATAAATAGAAAATCTAAAACCAGTATAAGTTGTCAGAGAATAAAGAATTATTTTTATATTGTTATTTGTTTACTTCAATAATTATAAAGAGGGGAGTTATGAAATATATAACGAGAAACAGCAAAGCCGGATACTTCCTGGCCAGTATTACAGGGCTTGTGCTTATTCTGTCAGCCTGCAGCAGCGATGATGTCGCCCAGGTATTCACGGATGAGTTTATTACGATTCGCGGTACAGTATACAGTACTGATAATCCAGAACCAGGGCCCGGGGAATCAGGTGTGACAGTTAAAGGCATCTATTCAGATACTAATCCACTGAATCCTGAAGATGTTACAGTTACTGGCGGTGTGTTCAATCTCGATG
>CAZRKQ010000144.1:0-2784 GCA_964600755.1 uncultured Thiotrichaceae bacterium | reverse complement strand
TGCCGAGCTGTTCCTGTTCCTGCTGGTGGCGATGACGTATATCAACTCGATGGATGAGCGCCAGGTGTTTGAGGCTCTGCGAGTATGGCTGGTGCGTTCAGGTTTCTCTTACCGCAAACTATTCTGGGTGACTGGTCTGTTTGCGTTCTTTGTTTCGCCTGTTGCTGATAACTTAACCACAGCCCTGTTAATGAGTGCCGTGGTACTTGCAGTCGGACGCGATTCGCCACGCTTCGTAGCAATCGCCTGCGTCAACATCGTGGTTGCGTCCAATGCCGGCGGTGCCTTCAGCCCGTTTGGTGATATCACCACACTGATGGTCTGGCAGAAAGGCATATTGCCATTTCAGACTTTTTTACTGTTGTTTGTACCGGCACTGATCAACTGGCTGTTACCCGCCGCATTTATGTGTTTCTTTGTACCGGATTCGAGCCCGGAGACGGTCGATGAAGAGGTGCAACTACGCCGGGGCGCGCGTCGTATCGTGGTATTGTTTCTGCTTACGATCGCCACGGCTGTCGCTTTCGAGAACGTACTGCATCTTCCCGCCACCATGGGCATGATGCTGGGCCTGGCCTACCTGCAATTGTTCGGTTACTACCTGAAAACAAGCTTTGGAGCCGATCAGCGTCGCGCGCAGCGGCGTACCGCAGTTGGATCTATTGATCGGCGCAGCTATGACCGGCGCAGTCCTGCTGGCCCGGTGGGAGATGTGAAGTTCGATATTTTCAGCAAGATTGGTCGGGCCGAATGGGATACCTTACTCTTCTTCTACGGTGTCATCCTGTGTGTGGGTGGACTGGGCTTTATTGGTTACCTGGGCCTGGCATCTGAGCAGATGTACGTCGAATGGGGAGCGACTCAGGCGAACATTCTGGTCGGTGTTGTTTCCGCACTGATCGACAATATTCCGGTGATGTTTGCCGTGCTCACCATGGAACCGCAAATGTCACAGGGCCAGTGGCTGCTGGTGACATTGACGGCTGGAGTTGGCGGCAGCCTGCTGTCGATCGGTTCGGCTGCCGGCATCGCGCTTATGGGGCAGGCGCGCGGGCAGTATACCTTCTTTAGCCACTTGCGCTGGAGTCCGGTAATCGCACTGGGGTATGCAGCTTCCATCATCTCGCATATGTGGCTGAACCAGGGAAGCTTTTAAGACGTATCCTCGCGTGACGGAAACCTGGAATAGTCTGATAAAAAGATAGCCTTACCCTGAACCAGGCCTGGTTTGATCTTCGCTTTCTTTCTGCTTCATCTGGTCCTCATATAAGCGGTCGAATTTCGCAGCAGTAAACCCGTTCATTCTCTTGTTGCCAACGATAATGACAGGTACGCTTTTACCATGCAGCAGCTTGAAGTCCATTTTGCCTATTCTGCTTTTTTCAACATCATAGGATACATAAGGAATGTTATTAATTTGAAAATACTGCTTTGCCTTTTTGCACATGCGGCACCAGGTAGCGCTGTACATGACCACCTTGTCTTTCTTCCCCAGCCGTTCAACCAGCGGCTTGATTTCAACCGAGCTATATGTATTTATCTTGAGCTCAACTTCCTCTGTTTTGATGTCATCAGGCGGGTTGTCAGTAAAGTGTACTTTCCCCTGTTCATCCACCCACTTGTATATGCCACCATTGGCAGCATAGCTGTATAGCATAAGCGCGATGATTATAAGGACAAGATGTAAGATGGAATTTTTCACGTTAAATATTAATGACGGACATCAGTACTGAGATAATAAACTGTAATAGTCAGGATTCAATCTGACAGTCAGTGTCATATTAACTCAAACTCAGACCATGATTATTTGTCAGTACACTCGGAATTGGCCATATAAACAAAGGCTATAGATATTTACTCTCGCAGAGGCGCAGAGAACGCAGAGGTAATACCTTTTTTTTTCATTAAAAATACCGTTTTTCTCTGCGTTCTCTGCGCCTCTGCGAGAAAACAGGATGTTAAACCTCCTACATAGGCTGGTTTTCCGCTTATACGAAAATCGACAACAACTGTCAGATCAAGTCTGAACTACTACAAATAAACCGTGTCCGAATGAAATTCTCTCGAATCTCAGGAATAATTACTCTCAGGCCATATTTTCATTTCACTTCTCCCCCTTATATTTTCATTATTCAACTTCGGACACAGCCACCATATAGTTTTTGCCGTAATATTTCGCGCACCTGGGGCATGTGGTGTAAAAAAAATATGTTTTCTTCACTTGTTTACTTTTGCTTTTGACATAGTCTTCCATTTCTTTTTCCCACCTGGGTACGTTTTTATAAGGTCCCTCAAAAATCCTTGTCAGAAAGTCACCTGTCAACTGCACCATTTCAAGACCAGGTACATTTTTTGAGACTGAAAAGTAATGCTCGCCACGCCAGGCAGAGGGATCATGCGACAACACAATAAATTGCTCCATATTTTGCGCACCCGCCTTGTCTATTGTCTCGAATGTCCGAGGGAACACAGACCCCATATTGAGTGGTATATGAAAAATACTACTGGTTTTAGCTTTAACGAATAATTTATCCTTGAAGTGAAGTTCCTGATCATCCCATCCTTCAGGGTTAAACCTCGGGCAACAGTTTGTAGGATTGTCGCTCATATCATATTCAGGCAACGCATTGGTTTCCATTTTTCAACCCCTCCACGGTTTTCATATGCAGATCAAAGATTATCATCCTGTTAAAAGAATAAAATCCACCTGCTTTACTATCAGCTATCGAACAGCTGATGTAAATGCTGATTACCTTGATTAAACTCCTCCGCCCCAGCGATATT
>CAZRKQ010000143.1:0-6900 GCA_964600755.1 uncultured Thiotrichaceae bacterium | reverse complement strand
ATGGCAAATGAGAGCGAACTGGACACACAAGAGTTGCGTGCAGGTGTTACATCAAAAGGCGGCACCACGGCTGCAGCTATTGCCAGCTTTGAACAGGACGGCTTTCAAAATAATGTAAACAATGCTCTGCATGCCGCATATCATCGCTCACGTGAACTGGCAGACGAGCTGGGCAAGGATAAATAAAGATGAGATCAGAGAACCCGTTAATATTTCTTATCGAAACACTGTTCGATCTTTACATTATTGTTTTGATGCTGCGTTTTATATTGCAACAGGTTCGTGCTGATTTTTATAACCCGATTTCGCAGTTCATCGTGAAAGCGACAGATCCCGTGTTAAAACCTGCAAGAAAATTAATACCGGGATTCGGCGGTATTGATGTGGCGACAATTGTTGTCATAGTCGCATTCATAGCAATCAAGATTTTCATCATTGCGTTGTTATCGGGATACTCGCCCTCTGTGCTCGCACTGCTTGTTACCGGTATCAGGGACTTCATCACACTGGCACTCAATATCTTTATTTTTGCCATCATCATTCAGGCAATTCTGAGCTGGATAAATCCGGATCCATACAACCCGGTTGCAGGCGTTCTTTTCAGTATTACCCGACCTGTACTGACACCATTTCGTCGCCTGATAAAGCCGGTCGGCGGCCTGGATCTTTCACCGTTGATAGCGTTGATCGCATTGATGTTCATCGAACGCCTGGTATCCTACCTGTTCAGCATGCTCTAATCTGTCAGTTGCTGCGGGATGTATAACAGGGGAAGATTTTTCAACGCAGAGGCGCGAAGACGCAGAGAACGCAAAGAATATTTTTTTGTGTATATACCGCCTTATGAGGTACTTCAGCCGCAAATAGCCCGACCTTGTTGTGCCGGTTTTAGCCGATACAATCCGCTATGCAAGCTAATTGCTAATGCACTCGAATCCAATATCGGTAAAAGTCCATTCACAACAGCTTCGCGTCCTTTGCGCCTCTGCGTCTTTGCGTTAAATGATATATTTCCATCCTCTAATTGTCTTCCTCGCCAAAACCTTCAAGCTTGCGAAAGCCGATATCAGCATCGTCTCGGGACAAGGCGGGCGCAACAAGCGGATTAAAATTCATCAGCCAGCTTGTCTGCCTGGAATAATCAGGCATGAACCTTGAAAACAATACAATCATCAATGTGTTGAATACCTGACCCGCACTGATTAGACTCACTGGAATCTTCAACAGACTATAAGCAATGCCTGATATCCTGCCACCCGACTCTGTCGGCATCGTCGAATCAAAATCGATGCATTTTGACAAGCCGCTCCAACTGGAGTGCGGTAAGACCCTTCCCGAGTATGACATCGCTTATGAAACCTATGGCGAGCTCAACGACAGTGGCAGCAATGCGATTCTAATCTGCCATGCACTATCGGGCGATCAACATGCCGCCGGCTACCACTCCAGGGAGGACCGTAAACCTGGCTGGTGGGAATCATGTATCGGCCCGGGCAAACCGATAGATACCCGGCACTTCTTTGTTGTAAGCATGAATAACCTGGGTGGCTGTAAGGGCAGCAGTGGTCCAAACACGAAAAGGCCCGGTACTGACAAATACTGGGGGCCTGACTTTCCAATAGTTACAGTCAAGGACTGGGTGAACAGCCAGCAGCGACTGATGCAGGTATTCGGCATCGAACACTGGCTGGCGGTCATCGGCGGTAGCCTGGGCGGTATGCAGGTGATGCAGTGGTCAATCGACTACCCGGATTCAATCAAGCACGCAATTGTGATTGCCGCTTCCCCCAGGCTCACCGCACAGAACATCGCATTCAACGAAGTTGCGCGGCAGGCAATCTTGTCCGACCCTGATTTCAACCACGGTCATTACCTGGAAAAAAACACAATCCCTAGACGCGGCCTTATGCTGGCGCGCATGCTTGGACATATCACTTACCTGTCGGATGACTCGATGCGCGAAAAGTTTGGCCGTGATTTGCGCGAAGGCAATCTCAACTTCGGTTTTGATGTTGAATTCCAGGTCGAAAGTTATTTGCGCTACCAGGGCCATGCCTTTGTTGAACGTTTTGATGCCAATACTTATTTATTGATGACCAAGACGCTCGATTATTTCGATCCGGCACGTGATCACGGCGATGACCTGGCTACAGCCATGTCCAGCGCCACAGCGAAATTCATGGTGATGTCATTCACTTCGGACTGGCGTTTTTCACCGCAACGCTCACGCGAAATCGTGAAAGCATTGATCAAGGCAAAAAAACAGGTTTCGTATATCGAAGTTGAAGCGCATCATGGCCATGATGCTTTTCTGATGCCAATTCCGCATTACATGAACGTTTTTCACAACTACATGCAGAACGTCGGCAGGGATATCGAATGATGCGCGCTGATCTTGCAATCATTGCAGACTGGATCAAACCCGGCTCATCGATGCTGGATATGGGATGCGGTGACGGCACCCTGCTGAAGTTTCTCCGCGACAACAGTGAAGTTAATGGCATCGGGCTTGAAATCGATACGCAAAAAATCGAGAGCTGTGTGCTCGACAGAATCAGCGTTATACAGGCCAACCTCAATGATGGTCTGGAACAGTATTTTTCTGATAGCAGCTTCGATTATGTCGTCATGAGTCAGACCCTGCAGGCCATGGATCGTGCAGACATACTGGTCGAGGAAATGCTGCGTGTTGGCAAGCAGGGCATCATCACCTTTCCTAACATGGCTTACTGGAAAGGACGGCTGCAACTGGGAATTCGCGGGCTCATGCCAGTCACCAGGAGCCTGCCCAATCACTGGTTTGATACGCCCAACATACACCTGTGCACGGTGCACGATTTTGAAGCTCTATGCAAAGAAAAAAGCATAGATATCCTGGAACGAACTGTCGTCGATCATACTCATAGTAAGAGCACCCTGCTGATGCGGCTGTTTCCGAACCTGTTTGGTGAGATCGCGATTTACCGGTTCTGTCGAAATGGCGTGCAAATCAGCAGCTAAGCACCAGAAAATATTGATAATTTTTTAATGTATTCATGCTATTGGGCTGTTATTATCCTAGTGTTGATAGTTGAATGCACTTTGGGATGACAAACCAGCTCACAGCAATATTTGCCAATACGGCTTACCTGCAACAGATTAACCAGCGACTACCTGCGATAATCAGCCTGTTGCTGGTCGTTGCCTGTGCCCATGCCATGGCCAAAATCACCTGGATGTTTCTGCCTGAAGGCGAAACATCCATGCAACAGCGGGTGATTTCCAGGACTCCCGTGGTCAATCGATCCAACCCGGGTCAGGCCATCCGGCAGGTAGCCAGCGCCCACCTGTTCGGTGAAATGGAGAGTGCTGCAATCCCCCGCCAAACCAAGGCCCCTGAAACCAGGCTGAACCTGGTATTGCGCGGCGTTATCGCAGCAGATCCGATGACACTCTCACACGCGATTATTGCCCGCGGTAAAAATGGTAAGGAAGAAGTTTTTGCTGTTGGGGATAAAATGCCGGGGGGTGTCATTGTCGAGGAAGTTCACCCCGATCACGTCGTACTTAACCGCGGCGGACAGCTTGAAACCCTGCAGCTGGTCAAAGACGAAGATGTGGGCACTGTCTCGACACCAAACAAGCGCAGCACTTTTCTTCCCTCCGGGACACCGGGTGAAAAACTTACCAGTATTCGTCAGGAAATCCTTCAAAGCCCGACATCTTTTGGTAATTATGCTATGCCCGTAGTAGTGAAACAAAACGGCAAGCAGGTGGGCTACCGCCTGCAACCACAGCAAAAGGGCAAAGCACTGATGCAGGAAGTGGGGCTGCAAGCGAACGATGTGATCACCGAAATCAATGGCATCAAGCTCGACAATCCTCAAAACGGTATTGGCGCCTTGCGCCAGCTCAGTACAGCAAACAGCGTCTCGATTTCAGTCATGAGAAATGGTACTGAAGTACCGCTCAACATTCAGCTACAATAAGCCTAATTAATACAAAAAATGACCTTGAATAATCAATACACCAGCAGCGGACTCAAACAGCTCATCATCGGCGTGGTGATGGCGTTAGTGTTATCCATGCCGGCAGTTGCGGATGAAATCACGCTCAACCTCAAGGATGCCGACATACGGGCGCTGATCAGTACGGTATCGAAATTTACCGGAAAAAACTTCATCATCGACCCCCGGGTCAAGGCCAAGATTACCGTCATTTCCGCTGAAACCCTGACACCGGAAGAAGTTTACGAGGTTTTCCTGTCGATATTACAGGTACACGGCTATGCTGCAGTAACGACAGGCAGTGTGATAAAGATTGTACCCGAGGTCAATGCCAAGCAGGGCCCGTTGCCGATGTCTACCAGCGCAAAAGGTGAAGGCGGCGATGAGCTCATTACCAAGGTCATCAGCCTTGACCATGTGCCTGCCGCCCAGCTGGTGCCGATACTCAGACCACTGGTACCCCAGCAGGGCCACCTGGCTGCCTACAACCCAACCAACACGCTCATTATCACCGACCATGCCGGTAATATTCAGCGCCTGATGCGCATCATTGCCGGCGTCGACAGGGCGGAGAGTGACGAGCTGGAAGTGATCCCGCTGAGGCATGCCTCTGCACCGGAGCTGGTCCGCATCGTTAATTCGCTGTACCCGCAATCTGCCAAAGACCAGGCAAACAAGATTAACCTGGCTGCTGACGAGCGCACCAACAGCATCCTGATGAGTGGTGAACGCGCCATCAGGCTCAAGATCCGCACCACCATTATCCAGCTGGATACCCCACTTGATGATGGCGGCGGCAATACCCACGTGATCTACCTGAGCTATGCCAAGGCAGAGAATATGATGAATATCCTCACCGGCCTGCAGGAACAGACAAAAAAAACGGCCGCTAGCAAGCGCGTACCGGCAGCAAAAGCTGCTGGTGCAGCTCGCGGTGTTGCAGGGGCAAGTTTCATCAGTGATACCGCCATCATCCAGGCCGACGAAGAGACCAATGCACTGATCATCACCGCTGATCCCAACACCCTGCTGACACTGAAATCCGTGATTCGCCAGCTCGATATTCGCCGGGCACAGGTGCATATCGAGGCCATCATCGCCGAAATCTCCACCAACAGGGACAAGGAAGTGGGCGTTGGTACCGTAATCGATGGCACCGAAAGCAGCGAGACGACATTTCCGGTCGGTATCAGCAACCTGGTCGGCCTGGGCGACCTGATTGCTGCCGCCGCCGGCAGCGAGGATGCGGCGCTCGACGTATTGACCAACCTTGGTTCAGGCCTCACCATCGGCGTCGGTGCTGAAACCAGCTCGGGCGTACGTTATGGCCTGATTCTGAAAGCCCTGCAGACCGATTCCGCAGCCAATATCCTGTCAACTCCCAGCATCGTTACCCTCGATAACGAGGAAGCCGAAATTATCGTTGCACAGAACCTGCCCTTTATCACTGGATCGTTCACCGGTGCCGGCAGCGTTAATCCGCAAAATCCGTTCACAACCATCGAACGCCAGGATGTTGGCCTGACACTCAGGGTCACACCGCAGATCAACGAAGGCGATACCATCAAGCTCGATCTCGAACAGGAAGTCTCAGACGTCGTCTCTATCACCGAGGACAGCGGTCCGGTGACGCGTAAACGCTCGATCAAGACCAGCGTTCTGGTCGATGATGGCGGTATCCTTGTACTGGGTGGTCTGATCGAGGAGATTGTCGACGACACCCGCAGCAAAGTACCTTTGCTGGGTGATATTCCGGTGCTTGGCTGGCTGTTTACCTCGAGAGCCAGCACCAAGCGCAAACAGAACCTGATGGTGTTCCTCAAGCCCAGTATCCTGCGTGATTTCACCGATTCAGCCTATGTCACCAACGAGAAATATAATTACCTGCGTGCCGAGCAGATGCGCGATGAAGAAGAAGATTTCGGCCTGATTAAAGGCGGCGCACCGGTATTACCACCGCTTCAACCCGAGAGCCTGGATCAGGCACAGGCCAAAGCGAAAGCCGACAGTGCAAATCAGCAACAGGAAAAAGAACCAGCAAAGTCCACAAAACCGGTTGAAGATGAATGGGACTGGGATGACGAAGACGACTTCATCTGAAGCAACGGAGCATCAAGCTGAAGAAGCCCAGCTGCAGGAACTGACACCGCAGACATTGCCTTACGCCTTTGCCAAGCGCCATGGCGTACTTATCGGGCAGATTGAAGATGACCAGGTACAGCTGCTGCACCGCCCGGATTTCAGTCCAGGCATCCTTGCTGAGATCGGTCGCGTTACCGCACGTAAACTATCATTAAGCCCTGCCTCTGACGAGCAGTTCGACGCCTTGCTCGCGCAAACCTATGAGCGTGGCAGCGACCAGGCCATCGCCATGATGGAAGGTGTCGGCGAAGAGCTCGACCTCGACCAGCTCGCTGAAACGCTGGAACCTGAGGACCTGATGGAGGCGGAAGATGATGCCCCCATCATCCGCCTGATCAACGCCATGCTGACAGAGGCGATCAAGATCAATGCTTCCGATATTCATATAGAACCGTTTGAAAGCCGCATGCGCGTGCGTTTTCGCGTTGACGGCATGCTGCGTGAGATCCTGGAGCCCCCTGGAAATATCGCACCTTTGATCATATCCCGTATCAAGGTCATGGCTAAACTCGATATCGCCGAAAAACGCCTGCCGCAGGACGGCCGTATATCGCTGCGTGTCGCCGGTCGTGCCGTAGACGTACGTGTTTCCACCCTGCCCTCGGGTCATGGTGAACGCGTGGTAATGCGCTTGCTCGACAAGCAGGCGGGCAGGCTCACGCTGGAAAACCTCGGCATGGCCAAAGATGTTCAAACCAAATTCAATACCCTGTTGCACAAACCCGACGGCATTATTCTAGTTACCGGCCCAACAGGCTCGGGTAAAACCACG
>CAZRKQ010000142.1:0-20387 GCA_964600755.1 uncultured Thiotrichaceae bacterium | reverse complement strand
TGTGGCGCTTTTGCAGTAGGGATACTTTCTACCGCGCAGACTCCTGGGCTTGATATTCTGTGCTTTGGCCAGAACAAAAGCACAGCGTGATTACTCGACAAGAAGGAATTCGAGTAGTGCTTTTTGCGCATGCAATCGATTCTCGGCCTCATCCCATACTACACTCTGTTTGCCGTCAATCACCTCGGTACTGACTTCTTCACCACGATGCGCGGGCAGACAATGCATGAACAGGGCATCGGAGTTAGCAATACCCATGAGTGTGCTGTTTACCTGGTAGGGTGCAAATGCAGCTTCACGCCTGGCCTGCTCATCTTCCTGACCCATACTGGCCCATACATCGGTAACAATAAGATCAGAATCTTTGCATGCTTTTACAGGATCACGCATGATTTCAATATGTGCTGAGGTCTCGTCGATAAAATCTTTCATCGGATCGTAACCTTCAGGGCAGGCAATGTTGAGTTTAAAGTCGAGTAACTTTGCCGCATGCATATAAGAATGGCACATGTTATTACCATCACCAATCCAGGTTACAGTCTTGCCCTTGATATCACCCCTGTGCTCGAAATAGGTCTGCATATCAGCCAGTAACTGACAGGGGTGTACGTCATCAGTGAGTCCATTAATCACAGGCACAGACGAAAACTCGGCGAAACATTCAATCTTTTCGTGTTCGAATGTACGCACCATTATACAGTCTGCCATGCTGGATAGAACGCGCGCGCTATCTGCTATGGGCTCGCCACGTCCGAGCTGTGTGTCTCGCGGGGACAGAAAGATGGCATGGCCGCCGAACTGGGCCATGCCGGCTTCAAAGGAAACACGCGTACGTGTGGATGATTTTTCAAAAACCATCGCGAGTATGCGGCTTTTTAACGGCTGGAAATGCTCACCCTTTTTGTGCAGGGCCTTAAGCTCAATTGCGCGGTGCAATAGAGCGGATAGTTCACCACTGGTTAAATCTGTAAGTGTTAGAAAATGGCGCACAGTCATAACTTGCTCTCATCGATGAATGCACTCAGGCAGCTTCCTGTTGCAGAAATGATATAACAAGCGAGCTTAACGTGCCTGTTATGGTGTCAATTTGCTCATCACTGATGGTCAGTGGCGGCAGCAGGCGAATCACGTAATCTGATTGCACACTGATGAGAAGACCTTGCTGTAGGGCTTCTGCCATCAATTGTTTGCAGGGTTTCTCCAGTTGAATCCCGATCATCAGGCCCTGGCCTCGAATTTCGGTCACACCCGGTACACTGGCTAATGCTTCAACGAGCTTGTCTTGCAATAGCTTGCCGGCAATAGCGGCTCTTTCAACGAGATTTTCCTGTGCTATTGTCTCGATCACAGCAAGACCGGCAGCGCAGGCAAGAGGGTTGCCGCCAAATGTAGATCCATGGCTGCCCGGCTTCATTACATCAGCAGCTTTGTGGTTTGCAATGCAGGCGCCTACAGGCACGCCATTGCCGAGTGATTTTGCCAGGGTCATGATGTCGGGGACAATGCCGTTATGCTGATACGCGAACCATTTACCGGTGCGTCCCATGCCGGTCTGGATTTCATCCAGTATCAGTAGCCAGTCGTTGTCATCACAGATACTGCGTAGCTTGTTGAGATAATCAGCATCAGGAACAACAATACCGGACTCTCCCTGAATCGGTTCAACCATGATCGCAACGACATTGCTGCTGTTGCCAGCAATATTTTCGATCGCTTCGATGTTATTAAAAGGTGCCCGAATAAAACCCTGTACGAGGGGTTCAAAGCCGGCCTGTACATTACGATTGCCTGTAGCAGATAGCGTTGCCATGGTGCGCCCATGAAAGCTGTTATCCATGACAATAATACTGGGTGATGAAATACCTTGAGTATTGCCATACATCCTGGCGATCTTGATGGCGGCCTCATTGGCTTCGGCACCCGAGTTTGAAAAGAAAACGCTATCCAGCCCTGATATCCGGCATAGCTCATCGGCCAGCAGCTGCTGGTTTTCTATCTGGTACAGGTTTGAGGTATGTATCAGTTTATTAGCCTGTTCGGAAATCGCTGATGCTACTGCCGGATGTGTATGCCCAAGGCCGCACACGGCAATACCGGCAAGAGCATCCAGGTATTGTTTGCCGTTAGTGTCCCACAGGATTGCACCTTCGCCATGGTCGAAGGTGATATCCATGGGTGCATAGGTTGTCATCAAGTGCTGGTTGTCAGACATCGAATTACAAACATTGTGAAATCAAAAACGGCAGCCTTGGCTGCCGTTAAACGCCTGATTATACGTTTTTTTGCGGTGTGTACAAGAAAAAAGGGCAGATCTGGTATACAGATCTGCCCTCGTTCGGATCAGCGAATGCTGTTTCGGCTGTGCCTAGAACGGCAGACCGTGACCCTGACCGATCATACCGAGCAGCATCGGAATTGACAGCATGGTATTGGTGCGCGAAGCCATCAGCGCTACGGTCTTGGCTTTGGCGATTTCGTCAGCGCCATGTTCCTTGCCGTCCAGGCCAAGAATCTTCTTCTGGTTTGGCCAGATCAATCCCCAGACATTGAACAGCATGATGGTGCCGAGCCATGCGCCCATGCCGATCGCCTTGTAGCCGTCGGCCAGAGTGAATGCCGCGACAACGCCGGAACCTTCTCCCGAGTGCATGGCTTCTAGCGCCAGCGCGCCTGTAATCCAGGTGGCCAGTGCAGCCCAGCGGAACCAGAGCAGTGCAAGTGGTGCCACATACTTGTTGATCGCAGCCGGTCCAGGGCCACCACTGTCTGCTTCGCTCAATGCAGCGCCCACGGCAGGGACCTGGACAAAGTTGAAGTAGTACAGCAAGCCAATCCAGGTGATGCCGACGAAGACATGGACCCAGACCCATAATGACCAGGGATTCAGAGCACCCGCGGTACCGAGTATGAAAATGATTGCAATGGCTAATACGAGACCCGCAACTAGGGTACCAGTAATGGATTTCAAAGGATTCATGTCGTTTCCCCTAAGATTATTTTTCATGGTTTTGTTTGGGCGCTAACGATAGTGCAGGGGCATGTATAATGCAACAGCTATTTGAGCAATCAGTGTATTTTTACCAGTAAAAACAACTAATTCCATACATAACACAGTGTTATTCGAGCATGAATCCTGTTGAGTTAAGTATATTTGCAAATCGCATTGAAGCGGTGTGTGATGAGATGGGTGCGGCGCTGCAGCGGGCTGCGTTTTCGCCCAATATACGCGACCGTCTTGATTATTCGTGTGCTGTGTTCGATGCAAGCGGAGAGCTCTGTGCCCAGGCGGCGCACATCCCGGTTCACCTGGGCAGTATGGCCTTTGCCATGCGCGGTATTGTCGAAGGTATTGACTGGCAGGATGGCGATATGGTCATTCTCAATGATCCCTACATGGGGGGCACCCATCTCCCGGATGTAACGCTCATCGCGCCGATTTTTATGGATAAAAAACTGCTTGGGTTTGTTACAAACCGTGCCCATCATGCGGATATAGGTGCAGAGCAGCCCGGATCGATGCCGCTATCGACCAGCCTGGAGGAAGAAGGGCTGGTAATAAAACCGCAGAAACTCGTCGAACATCACCGTATCAACGAAACACGCTTAACCCGTCTGATGCAGTCAATGCGCAACCCGGCCGAGTCTAGAGGTGACTTCAGTGCGCAAATTGCAGCTAATCGCCGTGGGCGCAAGCGCCTGCTTGAGTTGATTCAACAGATGGGCGCGAAGCATTACACCAGTGCTCTCGAGGCGCTGAACAATTATGCCGAGCAACTCGCCTTGTCGAGCTTTAACACGATCCCCAATGGTGAATACAGTTTCAGCGATGTACTCGATGATGATGGACTGGGTCATGCTGATATACAGATTGAGGCCGCTATCGTTGTGAAACAGGGAAATGTGGTTGTTGATTTCAGCGGTACCAGCAGCCAGGTCGGTGGCAACGTTAACTGCCCTGTTTCTGTCACTGCAGCGGCTGTTTATTATGTATTCCGCTGTTTGCTGCCACCGCAGGCACCGGCATGTGCCGGCAGTTTTCGATCAATTTCTATCATGGCTGAAGCTGGCAGTTTACTGAATGCAAATTTTCCAGCTGCGGTGGTAGCAGGTAATGTTGAAACCAGTACACGTGTCGTCGATGTAGTGCTGGGTGCACTGGCAAAGGCGATACCAGAACAAATACCCTCCGCCAGCCATGGCAGCATGAACAACCTGGCGATGGGATCACCGGGTGATAAATACGTACAGGCATGGGATTACTATGAAACCATCGGCGGCGGTATGGGTGCCAGTGAAATCTATGACGGGCTTGATGCCGTGCAGACACATATGACAAATACGCTGAACACACCAATTGAATCACTTGAAATGACTTTCCCGATACGTGTTAATCGCTACCAGGTTCGAAAAGATTCAGGGGGTAAGGGAAAACATACTGGCGGTGCGGGTATCGTTCGTGAATTCGAATTTCTACAAGCGGCAAATGCAACCCTGCTCACTGAAAGAAGAACACACGCGCCATGGGGATTGCATGGTGGGCACTGTGGTGAGAGCGGGTGCAATTTGTTGAACCAGCGAATAATAAAAGCCAAGGATAACTTTGTAGTTGAGGCCGGCGATATATTAACGATAGAGACGGCTGGTGGCGGCGGTTGGGGAGAAAACAGTTGCTAGGGACGAGGTGCTAGGGGCTAGGAAGTGCTGCGGCTATTTGCTCATCTATCGATATCGCGTAATGAATATCTCTGGGATATGATAGGCACACATATATCAAATCATGCTGATTAATTAATTTTAAAACTGATGGCTAAGCGCACAAGGGTAATTGCTTTAATTGCTGGTCTGCTGTTATTTGCAGGGCAGCTGTCTTCGATGCTGCATGCAGCTGATCATCCATTTCATATAGAGGATGAGGTCTGTGCCGCATTTGCCAGCTTTGAACAAAATGACCATGCCATAGCTATCCCGCCGTCGTGTAATTTTCACCCACAAGTTGATGATGAAATTATTACCGGAACTACGCTGGAAATCAGCAGTAATTTCTCATTATCCAATCGGCCCAGGGCGCCACCTTCTTATACATAACTTTGTTGTACTGATTATTTCCGGCGAGCTTTAGAACGTTCTTCTGGAAACGTCTTCTTTTAATCACGCGGAGTTTATGTATATCCATGAACAATTTTTTTGTACGCACAGTCCTTACATGTACCGTATCTTTCAATACGACAATTGCAAGTGCTGCCGATGACACTGATGAGTTGAATAAAAAACTTGATGAATACGAACAGCGTATCGAGGCGCTGGAGCGCAAAAATGCCGAGAGCGGGCGCGCATATGCCGAGCCTGTCGAATACAGTCGCAGGAAAACGACGAACAACCGGTTCAATCCGGCAATCAGTGTCATACTCGATGGTGTATATGCCAGCTATAAGAATGACCCGGAAGATTATCGTATACCCGGTTTTGCCCTCGGCGGCGAAGCTGAACTTGCGCCCGAAGGCTTCTCGCTGGGCCATTCCGAGATCGTGTTCAGTAATAATATCGATGACAAGTTTTACGGTAAGTTGACCCTGGCAATCGCCGAACATGATAACGAACTCGAAGTAGAGCTCGAAGAGGCATTCTTCGAAACGCTTTCACTAGGGGGCGGATTCACCATCAGGGGTGGTCGCTTTTACTCCGCCATCGGTTATCTTAACCAGCAACACGAGCACGCCTGGGACTTCAAGGACGCGCCACTGATCTACCGCGCCCTGTTCGGTGACCAGTACTTTGATGACGGTTTGCGTGTGTCGGTAATATTGCCCACGGAACTGTTGATTGAGTTAGGCGCTGAGGCTTTATCCGGCCGCAAGTATCCTGCTGGTGGTGAGCATAGCGGTGTGGGTAACTGGACGGCGTTTGCCAACATCGGTGGAGATATCGGTGTCGGCCACAGTTGGCAGGCGGGGTTGAGCTATATGTCTACTGATGATATCGAACGCGAGTCTAGCGCTCATGCTCACACAGCAACCACTGAGATTCCGTTTTATCAGGGTGATAGCGAAATTATTGGCGCCAATGCGATTTATAAATGGGCGCCGGATGGCAACTACCGCGAGCGCAATGTGAAACTTCAGTTTGAATATTTCAATCGTGATGAAAACGGCAGTATCACCCTGCTCAACAGCAGCCCGCTAGAGACCAGTACTCTGGGCAGCAAGCAGGATGGCTGGTATCTGCAGGCGACCTGGCAGTTTGCCCGCAGCTGGCGCACAGGTATCCGCTATGACTTGCTCGACAGTGATAACAAGGGCAGTGATCCAGGCGTGCTGGATGAGGCGGGACTGGTTGCGAACGGTCACCAGCCGGAACGGTTTAGTATCATGGCCGAGTGGATTCCCAGTGAGTTCAGCCGCATCCGCCTGCAATACAATCGTGATGATTCATACCAGGTGCCTGATGACCAGGTCTATGTGCAGTACACGTTCAGCATAGGAGCTCACGGTGCGCATGCATTTTAAAACCGCAATGTTATGCAGAATTGTCCTGCTGCTGCTGTGGTTGCCCGGTGCCGCACAGGCTGCACTTAATGTCTTTGCCTGCGAACCGGAGTGGGCCGCTCTGGCAAAGGAGCTCGGGGGTGAGCGACTTGAAATCTACAGTGCCACGACTGCCCTGCAGGATCCGCATCATATCCAGGCGCGGCCCAGCCTGATTGCCAGGGCGCGCAAGGCTGACTTGCTCATATGCACCGGTGCTGAGCTTGAAGTTGGCTGGTTGCCGTTGCTGCTGCGCAAGGCGGGTAATGCCCGGATTCAGCCGGGAAAGCCAGGGCATTTTCTCGCGGCAGAACACATTGAAATGCTGGAGGTGCCAGTGAAACTTGACCGCAGCCTTGGTGATATACACGCAAGTGGTAATCCGCACATTCATACCGACCCGCGTAATGTGATGCGTGTTGCCAAGGACTTACATCAGCGCCTCATAGAAATTGATCCGGATGGTGTTGAAATATATACAAAACGTTTCGAGACGTTCGGGCGCGACTGGCAGCTCGCTATTGACAGGTTGGGCAAGCAATCAGCTTCTGTTAATGATGTCGATGTTGTTGTGCATCATGACTACTGGTCATACCTGATTAAATGGCTCAATTTGAACAGGGTGGCAACTCTTGAACCGGTACCTGGCGTTTCACCATCAACGAGCCATCTTGCAGAAATGAAGCAGTTACTAAAGACACAACCTGCAGAGATGATTATTGATACTAATTATATGAATAACCGCCCTGCGAAGTGGCTTTCAGACCAGACAGGGATTCCGGTTGTTACACTGCCTGCAACAGTTGATTTTAATAACAATGAAACCTTGCAGCAGTGGTTTACCAGTCTCGTTGATCTGATTAAGGAACCGACTAAATGAATATCGAAGGCCTTGATCCAAGCATTCTCGCGCCCGCTTTTATCGCCGGCCTGGTTGTATTGATGACACATATCCCACTTGGTTATGAAGTGCTGAGACGCGGTATTATCTTTATTGATATCGCCGTCGCACAGATTGCCGGGCTCGGAGTTATCATTGCCTATACTGTGGGCTGGGATGAACATGGCCTGGAAGCACAAGTCGCTGCGGTAATAAGTGCACTGCTGGGTGCCTGGATCTTGAGCTGGCTGGAGCGAAAATATGGCAAACATCAGGAAGCACTGATCGGTACCAGTTTCATACTGGCGGCAACCGGTGGCATATTACTGCTGGCCAATAATCCACACGGTGGTGATCATCTGAAGGAATTACTGGTTGGACAGATACTGTGGGTAGAATGGGAGCAGCTCTTCTATGCTGCAATGATTTCAATCTGCGTTCTATTAACATGGGTGCAATTCAGGCAAAAGATTGGCAATCTTGGATTTTATTTGCTGTTCGCCGTGGCGATCACGGTCTCGGTGCAATTGGTCGGTGTGTACCTGGTATTTGCCAGCCTTATAATCCCGGCACTGGCGACCATAGGGTGTTCAGGAAAATCAGGATACGGCCTGCCTGTTATCATCGGCGTAAGTGGTTATGCAGCGGGACTGGTTCTGTCAGCCCTGCTGGATCTTCCCAGTGGCGCAGTAATTGTATGGACGATTGCGATCTCGGCGTTGTTAATAAAAATAGCAATGCCAGTGAAGACAGAGTGAACTCTCAAACCAAGTGTAATTGATGTGATTTGATATGATGAGGAGCCGAAGCCGATAATGATAATTTTGATCTGTTACAAAGTTTTCCCCTCTCGCCACTCGCACCTCGCCACTCGTCCCTGATTTATCATGTGCGGAATATGCGGTGAAATCCGGTTTGATCATGCGGCGCCAGACAAGGCGCGCATTCATCGCATGATGGACCGGTTGGCAAGACGCGGCCCGGACAGCGAAGGCTGTTATATTAATGGCAATGCTGGCATGGGTCATCGCCGCCTTGCCATTATTGACCTGTCTGATAAGGCCAGCCAGCCGATGGTCGATAAACAGCATGGCCTGTCGTTAGTATTCAATGGCACCATATATAACTACCCGGAACTGCGCGATAGCTTAAAAGCCAAAGGTCACCAGTTTGTTTCCACGGGTGATACCGAAGTCATACTCAAGGCTTATGCGGAGTGGGGCATCGACTGCCTGCAGCGCTTGCATGGCATGTTTGCTTTTGCAATAAGGGATGAAAAAAACGGCAAACTCATTCTGGCGCGTGACCGAGTTGGTATCAAGCCATTGTATTTCTCGCATAACAACAGCCGCTTGCTGTTTGCCTCAACAACGCAGGCATTGCTTGCTGCTGACGCATCTATTGATACATCCATTGATGCATTCGCTCTGCATAACCTGTTTTCGCTACATGCAGTCGTACCGGCACCACGAACTGTTCTCAAAGGTATACGCAAGGTGCGTCCTGCACATTACATGGTGTTTGATGATGAGGGTGGCGTAACGGAAAACCGTTACTGGACACTGACTGCAAAGCGCCCCGATAAGGCGATGGATGGAAACGAATGGATTAACGCAATCCATGATTCGCTGAGGAAGTCAGTTGAGCGACGCCTGAAGATCGCTGATGTCCCGGTAGGCGTGTTGTTGTCTGGCGGCATTGATTCCAGTTTGCTGGTCGCATTGCTCAGCGAGGCAGGTGTCAAAGGTCTGAAAACTTTTTCAGTCGGTTTTGAAGACCAGCCGGAAGAAAAGGGTAATGAGTTCGAATACTCTGATGCCGTGGCAAATAAGTTTGCAACAGAGCATCATCGTTTTCTTGTACCCAATGACCAGGTATTGCCACGATTACCGGAAGCATTCGGGCACATGGCCGAACCCATGTTTGCGCAGGATGCTGTCGCGTTTTACCTGCTTTCGGAAGTGGTGTCTAAAGAAGTCAAGGTCGTGCAGAGTGGGCAGGGTGCGGATGAAGTGTTTGGCGGCTATTTCTGGTATCCGCGCATGCAGCATTCGATTACACCGGGTGTGCGCAGGTTCAGCGAGCATTATTTTGATCGTGACCATGATGAGTTCCTGGAAACTGTTGATGGCCGCTACCATGGAGATGATGTCACTTCGAGCCTCGTTGAAGATTTGTTGAATGGAATTGATGCGGATGAATATCTTGACCGGGTGCTGGCGGTTGATATCACAACCCTGATTGTTGACGACCCGGTGAAGCGGGTCGACAACATGACCATGGCCTGGGGCCTGGAAGCGCGCGTGCCATTCCTGGACCAGGAGCTGATCGAGCTTGCGGCAACCATGCCAGCCGATCTGAAACTGGCCAGTGGTGGTAAGTATGTGCTTAAGCAGATATCACGTGGCCTGTTGCCGGACAGTGTAATTGATCGCAAGAAAGGCTATTTCCCGATGCCGTCACTGAAATATGTTCGCGGCGAGTTTCTCGAGTTCATGAAGCAGATACTGCTATGTGACAGCGCAAAAAATCGCGGTTTATTTGACCCGGCATATGTTGAAAAGCTGATGGCTGAACCCGAGGCCTACCTGACGCGGCTGCAGGGCAGCAAGCTGTGGCATCTTTGTGCTCTGGAATTATGGTTACAACAAAACATTGATTGATTCATTAAGCGCAGTGGCGCTGTTTAAACAGGAGCGAGTGGCGAGGAAAGGCCATAACAGCGAGCTGTAGTTAACCTTTGTGCCATCTAACTCTGTGTTCTCAGTGACTCTGTGGTAAATAAAGTCCTTGAGTTACCTGAATATCCATAGGTTTATTGGTACTCGGAAAATGGGTAAAATCCGTATTATTCTTATTCAAACAGGTAAATCAGATGGCAGATGTAATGGATCGAATTGACGAACACGTCAAGAACAATTCGGTAATTATTTTTATGAAGGGTACCCCGCAATTGCCACAGTGTGGGTTTTCAAGCCGTGCGGCTGAAATGCTTAAATCCTGTGGTAAGGAATTTGCATATTTCAACGTAATCGCGGATATGGAAGTTTTTCAGAACCTGCCGCGTTATGCAGACTGGCCAACTTTTCCGCAACTGTATATAAAAGGTGAGCTGGTCGGTGGTCACGATATCATGCTGGAAATGCATGAAAAGGGTGAATTGAAGAAGCTGATTGATGAGGCGAACGGCTAGTATTCAGTTAGCAGTTGGCAGTTGGAAATAAAAAACCATCCATTTGGATGGTTTTTTATTTGTTTAAAGTCTTTGCTGCTAACTGACTACGGAAGACTGATAACTAATATTTTAGTTAATACGCAATACTGTCATTTCCCTTGTCAATGGCCTCATCGAGTTTGTTCATTGCCTGTTTGATCATCTCGTTGGCCGAAATTATTTCTTCATCACCCCGGTAATATTTAACGCCGATTGATGCAGATACCCTTGTATCGTTTTCAGATGTCTTGAATGGGCGCTGGTTAATACCGTCGCGCAGTCTTTCAATTGATGATTCTTTATAACTGTCTAAATTGGTGTAGTGCATCAAGATAGCAAATAGATCACCATCCAGTCTTGCAATGGCATCTGTGGGCCTGACTGATCTCCTTAATCGGCGTTGCATGCCAATCAATATTTCATTGGCTACGTCTATTCCAAGCTGTTCGCGTATCTCCCTGAGCTGATCGATTTCAAGAATAGCGAGACATACGCCCCCATTGCGTGATGATGCTTCCAGTAGATGAGACTTGAGTTGTGAATTCAGAAAGCGCCTGTTGCCAGCACCGGTCAGGGGGTCAATCATTGCAACTTCTTCAAGGTGCCTAACTGTGTCTTCCATCTGCCTTGAAGTTTCCAGCAAGTCGTTTTGCATAACAGCGATACGTGCTGCCGCGTTTACACGTGCAGCCAGTTCATGTGGATTCGGTGGCTTACGCAAATAATCGTCGACGCCATGTTCAAATGCTTCCACCAGCAGGTCGATACCTTCATTGGCTGTGAACAGGATAATAGCGGTGTAGGTGCCAATCTCTTCATCACGCTGGCGAATCCGGTCAGTGAGCTCAAGACCATCCATTTCAGGCATCATCCAGTCAGCAAGAACCACGTCGGCTGGCTGCTCCTGCAGCATGCCAAGTGCCTGGGTCGCACTATCAGCAAGACGAACACCATTGTAACCGGCTTTTTTCAGTGCGGTTTTTACAACGATCCGGCTAAATTGCAGATCGTCTACAATGATGATTGATAAGTCTTTGTTTCTCATGCTGATATGATTTCGCCCGTGCTGCTGTCCATGGCTGAGTTCAGACCCATTTTAATTAGTATATACCTATAAAATATAGACAATAAATGATCTGTTTGGGCTGCAAGGCAGGAATTTACAGCCTAAATCCAGACTGCTCCGACAGCGTCACGCCATTGATTAACGATTTTGCAGAACAATTCGGCTGTTTTGGTGGCATCGTACAGGGCTGAGTGGGCTTTTTCGTTATGCCACTCGATGTCGGCAGCTTCAACAGCGCGTGACAAAACTGTCTGGCCATATGCCAGTCCTGCAAGGCTTACAGTATCAAAGGTGCTGAAAGGATGAAACGGATTTTTCGAGATGTTGTTGCGATCGGCGGCAGCATTAATGAAATTTAGGTCCATCATAGTGTTATGGCCGATCATGATTGCACGTGTGCATCCGTTCTGTTTCATATCGGTGCTGACGAATTTAAAGAAATCGCGAATTGCCCTGTCTTCCGGCTTGGCCATACGAAAAGGATGGAACGGGTCAATGCCGTTTACTTCAAGCGATTTTGGATCCATATTGGCGTTCGGGAAAGGTTCAACATGACAGGCGAAAGTGTCATTAATATCAAGGTGACCGTCTTCATCTATTTTCAGTGTAAGCGCACCGATTTCAAGCAGGGCGTCTTTTTTCGAATTGAAGCCACCTGTTTCAACGTCAACAACCACGGGTAAAAAACCGCGGAAGCGTTTCGACATCAAAGGATTATCGAATACGTCAGGCATTTTCTGATTTAATTTTCCATGGGATGGTTTGTCCGGCCATCAGTGGGACAACAGCCTGGTCTGCCATTGGGTAACTTTCAGGTATGGTCTGTTCGACTTTTTCCAGTGTGATTGTGCCGCTGTTTCTGGGCAGGCCATAAAAATCGGGGCCATAAAAACTGGCAAATGCTTCCAGTTTGTCTATTGCGCCGATTAAATCGAACACTGTTGTATACAGTTCGATAGCGGCGTGTGCGCTGAAAATACCGGCACAGCCGCAGCTTGACTCCTTCAGGTTTTTGGCATGAGGAGCGCTGTCTGTGCCAAGAAAAAATTTGGGGTTGCCCGAGGCTATTGCATGTAACAGCGCCTGCCGATGGTTTTCGCGTTTGAGTACTGGCAGGCAATAATTGTGCGGGCGGATTCCACCCTCGAACATGGCATTACGGTTATACATTAAATGGTGGACCGTGATAGTGGCACCAATGCGCGGGCCCATATCCAGTACAAAATCGACCGCATCTGCAGTGGTGATGTGCTCGAATACAATCTTGAGTTCCGGAAATCGATTCATCAATGGCATCAATACGCGGTCAATGAATACTTTTTCGCGATCGAAGACATCAACCGAACTGTCTGTAACCTCGCCGTGAACCAGTAAGGGCAGGCCCGCGCGCTGCATCTCGTCCAGTGCTGCATTGCACTTGCGAATATCTGTCACGCCCTCATCCGAATTCGTGGTGGCGCCTGCCGGGTATAATTTCACACCCTTGATAAAGCAGCTTTTATGGGCTGCCATAATTTCTTCAGCCGAGGTGTTATCCGTCAGGTAAAGCGTCATTAACGGCTCGAAATCGCTCCCTGTAACAGCAGTGAGAATTCTGTCCAGATATTCAACGGCCTGTTTGACGGTTGTCACAGCAGGTTTCAAATTTGGCATAACAATCGCGCGCTGAAACTGTTTTGCCGTGAATGGGGCTACACTATTAAGTACATCACCATCACGTAGATGGAGGTGCCAGTCATCAGGGCGGGTGATGGTTATGCTTTCGGTCGTCATGGTGGGTTGTATTATGTACCATGCCGTGTGTGGCATAAAGCCGTAAGGAATAATAATGTTGCTAGCTGATATCGTTCGAGGTCAACTCTAATGCCTTTGCCGCTGCGTATTCTGGCGATTATGTTCCTCAAGGCAGGGCCCCAGCATCTGCCATATTCAGCGTCTTTGCTCGCAACTATGGCCTTGCTATACCTGGCAACTGGTGTGCTGGTGCTTGCAACAGCAATGGATATCAATCAGGCTATTGCAAACATGATGCTGGATGTTGTGGTGCTTTTTGCCTTCAGTTACTTTTGTCTGGCATTATTGATGTTGAAGGCACGATTTGTGCAAATGGTGACTGCATTGGCTGGAATTGGAACCGTTTATCATTTGCTCGCCTGGCCATTATTTATCAAGATTCACGGTATGCAGGCACAGGAACAAGGCGCTACAATCGCTGCCTTGCTGATGTTGTTATTGATCAGCTGGCAGGTGCTTGTTTATGCGCATGTGTTTAGTCATGCAATGCAAATGAGTATGACGCGTGCGCTGGCATTGTCATTTGGTTATCTGTTTTTATCCATGGCGGCAGCTCAAATTATATTTCCGGGAAGTTAATAATATTATGCATATCCATATACTAGGCGTCTGCGGTACCTTCATGGGTGGAGTGGCCCTGCTTGCCAGGCAGGCCGGGCACACTGTCAGCGGATCGGACCAGAATGTCTATCCACCAATGAGCACACAGCTCGAGCTTGCGGGCATTGAATTATGTGAAGGTTTTAACCCGGAAGATATTACAGAGAGTGTTGACCAGGTTGTGATCGGTAATGCGATGTCACGTGGTAATCCGCTAGTCGAACATGTGCTGAATAATAATTTACCCTATACATCCGGGCCGCAGTGGCTTGCGGAAAATGTACTGAGTAATCGCTGGGTGCTGGCAGTTGCGGGTACGCACGGTAAATCAACAACATCGAGCATGCTTGCATGGATCCTGGAATACGCAAATCTCAACCCCGGTTTTCTGATTGGCGGTGTGCCTGCGAATTTTGGCTTATCAGCACGTTATGGCGATTACCCGTTCTTTGTGGTCGAGGCCGATGAATATGATACCGCGTTCTTTGACAAGCGCTCGAAATTTGTTCACTACCAGCCACGCACCTGCGTACTGAATAACCTTGAATTCGACCATGCCGACATTTTTGATGACCTGGGCGATATCAAGAAACAGTTTAACCACCTGGTGCGAACAGTGCCCGGTGAAGGCAAGCTGATCGTGAACGGCGCTGACCCGAACCTGGATGATGTGCTGGAAATGGGCTGCTGGTCACCCGTCGAGAAGTTCTCTGCAGCAGGTGAGTGCTGGTCTTTTGGGTCATGCACCGAAGATGGCAGACAGTTTGATGTCTGTGTTGATGGCAAAGTTACGGCGCAGGTAAGCTGGACCATGCACGGAGCGCATAACAGGATGAATGCATTGGCCGCAATTGCTGCTGCCAGACACGCCGGCGTTCCGGTAGAACAGGCCTGCGAAGCGCTTGGCAAATTCACGGGCATTAAACGCCGCCTGGAAGTGCTGGGAGAAATCGGCGGTATCACCGTATACGATGATTTTGCCCACCATCCGACGGCTATCATCGAGACCTTATCAGCGGTGAAAGAGGTATCTGGCGACGGCCGTATACTGGCGGTACTGGAGCCGCGCTCGAATACGATGCGTATGGGTGTGCATAAAAAGCGGTTACTGGATTCGCTGCAACAGGCTGACAATATATATCTGTTTCAGCCTGAGAATATCGACTGGAATCTCGCTGACCTTGCCCGGCATTCATCAGTAACAGCCACTGTGTATGATGATGTGGCCGATATTATTCCTGATGTTATCAAGCAGGCACAGCCCGGAGACCATGTTGTTATCATGAGTAATGGTGGATTTGGGTCGATTCATACAAAGCTGCTGCAGGCGCTGGAAAAACAGGCGGCCTGAATATGCCGGCAAGCACGAGTCAGAAGCAGACGATAGCGCTGGGCATGACCGGTGCATCCGGTGCACAGTATGGCTTTCGGTTGCTGCAGAACCTGATTGCTTCTGATCATCGTGTTTACCTGATGATCAGCAAGGCGGCCCAGGTTGTCATTGGCATGGAAACGGATCTTTCATTGCCGGGGCGAAACAGTGATATCGAAAAAGCCCTGACTGAAAAGTTTAATGCCGAAGATAATCAACTGAGAGTGTTCGGTGAAGATGAATGGACTGCGCCTGTTGCCAGCGGCAGCAATGATGTAAATGCCATGGTCGTGTGTCCCTGCTCCATGGGGGCCTTGTCTGCAATTGCACATGGTGCCAGTAATAACTTGCTGGAACGCGCGGCCGATGTAATGCTTAAAGAGCGCAAAAAACTTGTGCTTGTGCCTCGAGAAACACCGTATTCGGATATTCACCTGGAGAACATGCTCAAACTGTCGCGCATGGACGCGGTTATCGTTGATGCCAACCCGGGCTTTTACAATAAACCTGAATCAATCGATGATCTTGTCGATTTCGTGGTGGCAAAAATTCTTGATCAACTGGGTCTCGAGCATACCCTGCAGCCACGCTGGGGTGAGTGAATTCTTTTAGTCCACAGATGAACGCAGATAAACACAGATGTTTGTTGTGTGACTGAAGCATCGCTATGATTATTTCTTTATTTTGCCAGCAACATCTCGTTCAAACTGACCCGGAATTTCTATATAGCCTTTTTCAGACACGTTATAAATCGCAATCAGGTATCTCAAGACGCTGCATCCGCAGAAGTAACATAAATATTATCCGTGTTTATCTGCGTTCATCTGTGGACTCAATCTATCACCAGCTCCAGATGATCAACATCTTCACTGCGTCCCGGCCATAGAGCATCCCTGATTTTTTCTTCTACGAAATCCGCCAGCCGTGAACCTTCCAGCGTGTCTGCTATTGTGATCTTGCGGCCATCACGCGTGTGGGCATCAATTGCATAATAAACGCGATTGGTTGAACCGGCCTGCATTTGTGAACCGACGCGACGTTCAAGCGTGTTGATTTCTTTACGTGCTGCTTTACGCTGAAATTGAATGCCATAGATATTGCGTACTATCCTGATACCCTGGCGCGATACTGTTGTTGTCAATGTGTTACCTAGAACATATAGACCGATGATGGCACATAGCCCACCCATACCGCCGAAGACCACAGGAAACATCAGGCCGCCGGATTCCTTGCCGATAAAATAGCCCGTGATTACAAAGATAGAACCTATTAATGTAGTCATAATGCCCATCCACAAATGTCGGGACCACGGGTAGTAAAACTCCACGCCATCATCAGTATTCCGGATGCGTACAATTCGGTTTGGTGCTTGCTTTAGAGGCGCCGAATCTTTTACATAATCAACTTTCAGACTGGAACGTTGAGGTGCGGTGGTGCGAAAAACCGGAACGACGAAATTTCGTTTGAAATCCACACCGGGTAAATCAGATTCCAGTTGCAGTAGCCATTGATGATAATCCGAAGAAGCTTTTTCACTTGGTGGTAAATTCTCCGGAATATCAAAACGAAATTCACAGCGAATACCCTTCGGTCCGGGTGAAAGTGTCGCTATACCTTCACGTTGCCACAATACGCTGGTTCGGGTTGAACGGTTCTTTCCGGAGCCGGTGGTTTTAAGGTGCTGGCAGTTGAGCGTGACATCTATCTTGAGTTTGTGATTCCATGCAATGCGTGTATCCAGGTAGCCACCAAAGTCCCCACCAAGAGAGCCTGGGGCCGGGTCGAGAATCAGTACGGTTTTACCAAACTTACGCCAGGCAACCAGGCTGTGCACAAACAGAGCCAGGGCGCCAATACCGACGAGAGGAAATAGCAGCACCAGCAGGATGGCATGATTGCCTTTACCGATTTCTTCGGGTACAGCAAGCACAGCGGGCAGGCTGATGCCGGTGAAAGCAACACCAAATAACAAGCTGATCCAGATCAGTGCCTTTGCGCCTGAGCGCACGCGGCCATTTTTCCAGTCGCCAATGTCTTGCCAGTTGTTTGTTGAATCTTCAGGCATGACTGAATAATAGTCCGCGAAAAACGCAAAGGACGCGAATGGGAGTCAAACCATATTCATTTTTGTGTCCTTTGCGTTTTTTGCGGACAAATTACTTAATAAAAAAACGACCCGCATGGAAGCGTTCTTGTTTCAGCATGTCGAGATGGCGCGTTAGCGTCTCGATTAGTGACATTCCAGCAATGGCAGCGATGCAGCAGCTTAACTAGTGATAGAATTGTTTGTCATTAAGGTTAAATCCGTATCTAGTCCGCATTCGCACAATCAGACATCGGTTCTTGAGAGCCGACACCCATTCGAATTTTATGACACCATCTGTCGGAAAAATTGCCATATTGTGTTGATTTATTTTACACATAACACTATATATAAAGGTCGGAAATGCCTCAAATGATAATGGCCGATAAGTGATTAATTAATTCAATTATTTCAATTACTTACCAGGCTTATAAATGTCTGCAAAATAAGCTGAAATCCTGTAAACTGGGATTTCAGTCCCATAAATGCACCAAATCACCCGGTAAATCGCCGAGATTTATCCAGAAAATAAACACCCTCAAGCATGTCAATTCAGCCACAGGTTGCCATCTCATGGTGAGGGAATACTTGTAATTGAATTCTGAAAAACATTAGCGAATGTACACTTATGGTGACTCATAAAATGCACAGAATACTGATTGGCTACTTATTTACATGCATGCTTATCGTCTTCGTCGCGGGATGCGGCGGTGGATCCGGTGATGAAGCCGTAACTGGAACGCGGACATCAGCTACTGCAGAAAATTATATTGAGATTGCGGCCATTCCCGGCCCCATAATCACCGTTACAGTGGGTGAGGTGGTTCTGCTGGAAGACAGTGCATCGTTTGCTATATCAACAGAGCCACTGGGCTACGAATGGTCCTTCTCACATAAACCAGATGGCAGTAATGCCAAATTGCAAGATGCCACATCAGCGGCTCCCAGTTTCGTCGCCGATGTGAGTGGTGTCTATATGGTACAACTGGTGGTTAGTGCTGAAGGCGTTACCAGTCAGCGCGCCATTTCGACTATCGTGGTCACCAATCTAAACGAAAGTCCCACTGGTCCTTTTCATCAAGGCTTGTCGTCAAATTGCGTGAATTGTCATAACGATGATTTCAGTACGATTCCGGGTAAATCGCTGACTCACATCGCTACCAGTAATACATGCCAGGCCTGCCATACGCCCCAGGGATTTCACATTATCCCCTTTGCAGATCATCAGGAAGTTTTTGGAAATTGCAGCCAGTGTCACAATGGTGACCTGGCCATCGGTAAATCTGAATTTCATACACCGACGGATGCCGAATGCGATGACTGCCACAATACCACCCATTTTCTGGAGCTGGAACCAGACGGCAGCTTTGATCACTCAAATATTTCCAGATCATGCACCGGTTGCCACAACGGCACTGTGGCCAAAGGTAAGCACGAAGGTCATATGGTTACCAACTCAGAATGCGGCTACTGTCATACCACGGCCAGTTTTTTGAATGCCTACCCCGACCATACCGGCCCCGACGTTGTGGGTGCGGGTATAACGTGTGACTCCTGCCATGTTGCTGATGGTACGGGCTCGGCGATAGGGCAATCGCCTGGCCATCCGATAACAAACCTCGATTGCGATACATGCCATAGTATCGTGGCTTTCAAAATGCCCGGTGGAGTTTTCAACCACAGCCTGGTTGATGCCACGGTGCAATCGTGTGAATCATGCCACAACGACAGCACCAGTATTAACGCACCCGCGAAGTCGTCCGCGGTGCCCAGCCACCCACCCACCAGCTCTGATTGTGGATCGTGCCATAACACCGAGAGTTTCACTCCGGCATTTGGTGTCGATCATACGGGCATCGTGAGTGATTGTGGCCTTGCCTGTCATGTTGCAGATGGGTCTGGTACGGCGAGCGGATTGCCTATTACCACCCTGTTCTACGAGCACATGCCACTCAACGTCATCACTTCCGGCAACGACGAGGATTGCAGTGCCTGCCATACCCCGGGGACTTTTAGCACCGGTAGCTATGATCATACAGGTGGCGTTTATGGTTGCAACTCGTGCCATAACAATAAAATCAGCGTGGGTAAGCTACTCAACCACATACCGACCAATCCCGGTAACCAGGATTGCGCCGATTGCCATAACACCACGGACTTTGCCGACGCAATATTTAACCACGCAGGTATAGATACCAATAATTGCGCGTTATGCCATGACGGCAATATCGCTCTCGGAAAATCGTTGAATCACTTACCGACAAGCCTGGATTGCTCATCCTGTCACGTGACCAACAACTTTGTCACCTTTGCGGGTATAAGCTTTAACCACCTGGGCATAGATCCCAACAACTGTGCGTCCTGCCATGACACGGGTATCGCAACGCCCAAGATAGTCAATCATATCCCCACTCAGGATGACTGCAGCGTGTGTCACGATTCCACGAGCTTATTCACATCGACGACGTTCATGACTTCGGTCCATCAGGACATCACCCGTGGTTGCGAAGGTTGCCACAGTGGTCAATTCAGCACGAACTCTGGCAGGCTCTATGGAAAATCAGGGAATCATTTACCAACGTTCCAGGACTGTGACGTTTGCCACACGGTTGCTGCATTCACCCCCTCGGTTTTTGCGCACACGGGTATCAGCGGTAATTGTGCCTCGTGCCATAACGGCAATTTTGAGAATGTTGGCGTTAACGGTGCCAGCGCGGCGCCAAATACGCCCATTCATCAAAATACAAGCGGTGATTGTTCCGTGTGCCATAACACGACTGATTTTGCCGACGCATTTGTCGATCACAACGGACCCGATGTATTAGGTAAAAGGTGTGATTCCTGCCACAACGGTATT
>CAZRKQ010000141.1:0-9218 GCA_964600755.1 uncultured Thiotrichaceae bacterium | reverse complement strand
AATGTTTACTACGCTATAGAAAAAGGCGACAAGTCTGCAGCCGAAGCTGCTTTCAAGGACGCGGTACCAGCGATTGACCGCATGGCTAACAAGGGCCTGATCCACAGAAACAAGGCTTCGCGCCATAAAAGTCGTTTGAATCATCACATTCACAACATGTGATTGCATCAACCGATCGAATATAGAAGCCCCGCACCGCGGGGCTTTTTTTATGCAAACCGGTTTTTTCACCGCAAAGGCGCAAAGGACGCAAAGTTAAATGATTGTTTAACCGCAGAGGCGCAGAGGCGCAAAGACGCAGAGGTTATTTATGTAGGAGCAGCTTTAGCCGCACCTACGAGAGCATGCTGTTTTCGAGATAGAATTAACATAAATATTTAACTCTGCGTCTCTGCGCCTCTGCGGTGAAATAAATATCTACAGTAGCACGAGATTATCGCGGTGAATCAGCTCGGGTTCATCCACATACCCCAGGGTTTTTTCGATCTCTCCAGTGGCCTTGCCCATAATTTTCCGGGCCTCATCGGCAGAATAGTTCACCAGCCCGCGGGCGATTTCCCTGCCGTCAGGAGACAGGCATTTGATCATGTCACCGCGATTGAAATCGCCATTGACGCCATTGACACCGACGGCGAGCAGGCTGACACCGGAGCCGGACAGTGCCCGGCTGGCGCCCTCATCCAGCTGCAGGCTGCCCCTGACGACAAGGTGGCCGGCGAGCCATTGTTTGCGCGCGGCGAGTTTTTCAGTCCTCGGGCTCAGCAGGGTGCCCAGCTCTGTTCCTCTGGCAAGTTCCAGCAGCACATTATCCGTTCTGCCTGAAGCAATTAATGTGGCCGCACCGGAGCGCGCAGCACGCTGTGCCGCTGTAATCTTGGTGCGCATGCCGCCGCGGCCGAGCAGGCCGCCGGAGCCTGCCATGCCCAGAATGACGGGATCGGTTGCATTTGCCTCGCTGATCAGCTCGGCATCCTGGTTTTGTCTCGGGTCCTTGTCATACAGGCCCTGCTGATCGGTGAGAATAATCAGGGCATCGGCCTCAACCAGGTTGGCAACCAGGGCTGCCAGCGTGTCGTTATCACCAAAGCGGATTTCATCAGTGGCGACGGTATCGTTTTCGTTGATGATCGGGATCGCGCCCATCTGCAATAAAGTCTGCAGTGTACTGCGTGCATTCAGATAGCGCTGCCGGTTGGACAGGTCTTCATGGGTGAGAAGGACCTGTGCAGTATGGATACCATGCTGCTTGAAACAGGACTCGAAATGCTGGATCAGGCCCATTTGTCCAAGTGCAGCGACGGCCTGCAGCTCATACAGGGCGTGCGGGCGCTGCGTTATGCCAATTCGCGACATACCTTCAGCGACGGCGCCGGACGAGACCAGCAGCAGTTCCTTGCCGGCACTGCGCAGCTCGGCCATCTGTTCAGCCCAGCGCTGGATCGCCCCGGTATCAAGACCTTTGCCTTCGTTGGTAATCAGCGCGCTGCCGATCTTGATGACCCAGCGTTTGGCGCGGCCGAGCTTAATCCTGTCCGTCATTTGTGCCCTCATCCAGCTCTGAACTTGAATCCTGTTCAGGCTCTTCATAGTCATAGGTCAAATAGTTCATGATGTCATAAACGACCTGCTGGGTACCGGCTTTAGCCAGCGCGGAAATAGTGTACACCGGTCCATTCCACTGCAACGCATCGGTGATTTCCCTGCGTCGTTGACCCAGTTCCTGCTCCGCTAACAGGTCGGTTTTGTTCAGTACCAGCCAGCGTTCTTTCTCCGCCAGTTCCTTGCTGTAATTTTGCAGCTCGGTGAGAATTTTTTTTGCATCATCGACCGGGTTGCTGCCATCGAAAGGTGCAATGTCGATTATATGCAGCAGCAGGCGGGTGCGTGAAAGGTGTTTCAAGAACTGGATACCCAGTCCCGCTCCCGTGGAGGCACCTTCGATCAGGCCGGGAATATCAGCAATGACAAAGCTCCTGGTCTCGTCAACGCGTACCACGCCAAGGTTCGGGTAGAGCGTGGTGAATGGATAATTCGCCACCTTTGGGCGCGCCGAGGACACGGCACGGATAAACGTTGATTTGCCGGCATTGGGCATGCCCAGCAAGCCAACGTCGGCCAGTACCTTCAGTTCAAGGCGTAATTCCCTGCGTTCGCCCGGCGAACCCGGTGTGCATTTGCGTGGTGCGCGATTGGTTGAACTTTTGAAGCGGGTGTTGCCGAGGCCGTGGAAACCGCCCTGGGCCACAAGGATTTTTTGCCCGGCTGCAGTAATATCGCCGATCAGTTCCTGAGTGTCGTCATCATATACCAAGGTACCGACTGGAACATGTATATACAGGTCTTCAGCACTCTTGCCGGTCATCTGCCGCCCCTGGCCCTTCTGGCCGGACTCGGCAGTGTATGTGCGTACATGGCGAAAATCTACCAGCGTATTCAGGTTATTGTCGCCTAACAGGTAAACGCTGCCGCCATCACCACCATCACCGCCATCTGGCCCGCCTCGGGGAATATATTTTTCGCGACGAAAATGGACCACGCCGTTACCGCCGTCGCCTGCAATGGTCTTGATTGTTACTTCGTCAACGAATCGCATAATTAAACTATATACATATTTTTCTCAACGCAAAGACGCTGAGACGCAAAGGGCGCAAAGAGTTTTCAAATTGTTCTTTCAATTAAAGGTGATGCCAATCCAGTATTCTTTATTTACAAAAAACCAGTATATCCTCTGCGTTCTTTTCGCCTCGGCAGAAAATATTCTCAACGCAAAGGCGCTGAGACGCAAAGGGCGCAAAGAGTTTTGATGTTATCTTCATATTTACGGCAGTGCCTGTACAGAAAGAAGATCGTAATACTCGAAAAACAATTACATCCCTCTGCGATCTTTGCGCCTTTGCGTTAAAAAATCTTTTTAACAAAAAAAGCCCCGGCTAGCGGGGCTTTTTCGATACTGTTTAAGAACCTCGCCTTATGCCGCTACTACGCTGATAGTTCTGCGTTTTCTGGGGCCACGTACTTCAAATTTCACGTTGCCATTGGCTGTTGCGAACAGGGTATGGTCGCGACCCATGCCAACATTATCACCAGCGTGAAACTTGGTGCCGCGCTGACGAACAAGGATATTGCCTGCAAGTACGTTTTCGCCACCGAACTTTTTCACACCAAGGCGCTTGGATTCTGACTCGCGTCCGTTACGGGTACTGCCCGCAGCTTTTTTATGTGCCATTGTTAAACTCCTAGCCTTTTATTCCGGTGATTTCGATATCAGTATAGTACTGACGATGGCCGGTTTTCTTCTGGTGGTGTTTGCGGCGTCTGAACTTCATGATCTCGACCTTCTTCGCACGGCCATGAGCCTTGACGGTCGCAGTGACCTTGCCACCTTTTACAAATGGGGCGCCAATATTGATGTTGTCACCATCGGCGATCATCAAAACCTTATCGATTTCGACAGAGGCGCCTTCTTCAGCGTCCAGTTTTTCAATGCGACACAGATCGCCTTCGGCAACCCTGTATTGCTTTCCACCTGTACTGACTACAGCGTACATGGCGTGTTCTCCAAGTCGTTGACAGAAAAGGCGCGAATTTTAACGGTAATACCTGTTTGTGGCAAGCATTTGAGGCTTTTAATGGGTGCTTTCTGCCTGCCTTGCTTGACCATTGTAGCCTGCGCCCCTAGGATGCGCACTTTGTTTACTAGTCCCCTGCAAATCGTGTCAGATATCCTGCTCAGCACTGAAAAAATCAATGGCCTCTGTCAGCAGGACATGGCCGAGGTGAACCAGATAATTCGTCAGCGTTTGCAGTCTGATGTCGCCCTGGTGAGCCAGCTGGGCCACTATATCATCGACTCGGGCGGCAAGCGCTTCCGGCCGTTGCTGGTATTGCTCTCGGCCCGTGCTCACGGTTATGAAGGCAGGCTGCATCACATTCTTGCCGGGATTATCGAATTCATCCACACAGCAACCCTGCTGCATGATGATGTCGTCGATGAATCCAGTTTGCGCCGTGGCAAGGAGACCGCCAACGAGCTGTTCGGCAATGCCGCCAGTGTTCTCGTCGGTGATTTTCTTTACTCGCGTGCATTTGAAATGATGGTGGATGTCGATAGCATGAAGGTCATGTCTATACTGGCCAATACCACCAATGTGATCGCAGAAGGCGAGGTGATGCAGCTGATGAATGTGCATGACGCTGACACTACCGAAGAGCGCTATATCGACGTGATTCACTGCAAAACAGCAAAATTGTTTGAGGCTGCCACTCGGCTGGGAGCTGTACTGTGCAATCGTGACGAGCAGCAGGAAATGGCGATGGCACGCTATGGCATGCACCTGGGTACCGCTTTCCAGCTGATCGATGATGTGCTCGATTACACTTCAAGCAGTGATGATATGGGCAAGAACGTCGGTGATGACCTGGCCGAAGGTAAACCCACGTTGCCGCTGATCTATGCCATGAGCAAAGGCACGCCTGAACAGATCTCGTTAATACGCGTAGCCATCGAAAAAGGTGGTTATGACTATATTGATGATGTCCAGGCAATCATTCACTCGACCGGGGCGCTTGATTACACCGCATCAGTTGCCAGCAGGGAGGCCGATCTGGCCTTGAGTGAACTGGGTTACCTGGAAGATTCCGATTACAAACAGGCGCTTGTATCGCTTGCACACCTCTCAGTAGATCGCAACAGTTAAGAAAAATAAGCTAGAATAAGGTTTTTCGGAGTGTAGCTCAGCTTGGTAGAGCACTACGTTCGGGACGTAGGGGTCGGAGGTTCAAATCCTCTCACTCCGACCAAACAGAACTGCACTCAACAACGACTGGAATTTCTGTGACCAGAGGCACTTTATATATTATTTCAGCGCCTTCCGGAGCGGGCAAAACCAGTCTTGTGCATGCGCTCGTTGCAGCACTGCCAGATGTGGTAGTGTCAGTGTCACATACCACGCGCAAAATGCGTGATGGCGAAGTGGATGGTCAGGATTACCATTTTATTGACGAGCAGCATTTTCAGGAAATGATCGCTAATGAAGATTTTCTTGAACATGCCAGCGTATTTGGCAACCGGTATGGCACCTCGCGGCGGCACATTCAGCAACAGCTACAGACTGGCAAGGATGTTATTCTGGAGATTGACTGGCAAGGCGCCAGGCAAGTACGACAGTTGATGAGCGGCTGTAAAAGTATTTACGTTCTGCCGCCCTCTATCCAGGCGCTGAGAAATCGTCTGCGCAGCAGGGAGCAGGATAGTGAAGATGTAATCGAGTCACGCATGCATGAAGCCGTCAGTGAAATGACACATTACGGTGAATTCGATTACATTGTTATAAATGATGACTTTGACCAGGCCCGTGAAGAGCTGGTCTCGATATTCGTCTGCAACCGCATGCTGCTGGATCATCAACAGCAAACGCACGCGGAATTACTGGCAGACCTGTTAAAACCAAACATATAGAAATAGAGAGTACTGGAGATATAGATGGCACGATTAACCGTAGAAGATTGTCTTGATCATGTAGATAACCGTTTTGAGCTGGTGTTAATTGCCTCAAAACGCGCGCGTCAGCTGTCCATGGGCGCAGAGCCGCTGGTTGAGCTGGAAAATGACAAGCCCACTGTGCTTGCATTGCGTGAAATTGCAGAGAACAAGATAAATAAGTCTGTACTGGAAGAAGAAGTGGTTCCCCAGGATAATATTGAAGCCATGATAGAAGGGGAATTGCTGCAAAACCCGATGCCAATGGGTGATGACCAGACAGGTATCTGATTAATTCCCATGCTGTCACGTTGATGTCAGAGCAGGCCGAAACAGAAGTCGTTAAAAACGATAAGGCTTCAGATCGGTTTCTGATATCAGACCTGTGTGACCTGGTCGGTACCTATATGGACAAGGACCAGGTCAAGCAGGTATACGATGCCTACCTTTTCGGTGCCCAGGCGCACGAAGGCCAGATAAGAATTTCCGGCGAGCCCTACATTTATCACCCGATTGCAGTGGCAAGAATTCTTGCCGAGATGCACATGGATGTTAAAAGTATCGTTGCCAGTATTCTGCATGATGTGCTGGAAGATACTGCGGCCACCCGCAAACTGATCGCTCGCGAGTTCGGTGACGATGTTGCCATGCTGGTCGATGGTGTCAGTAAAATGACGCACATCAAGTTCAAAAACAAGATAGAAGAACAGGCCGAGAACACACAGAAAGTTTTGCTGGCGATGTCGCAGGATATTCGCGTTATCATGATCAAGCTGGCAGACCGTCTGCACAATATGCGCACGCTTGATGCATTACGCCCAGACAAGCGCCGTCGCATCGCCAGGGAAACCCTGGAAATTTACATTCCAATTGCAAACCGCCTCGGTATCTACACCATACGCCATGAACTGGAGGACCGCGTACTCAAGGCGCTGTACCCGATGCGTTATCGGGTTCTGGAGCATGCGGTCAATAAAGCCAGCGGACATCGCAAGGAAGTTATTCGCAAGATTGATAAAGCGCTGGTTTCACGCCTTGGTCAGCTGGGTCTTAACGCTGAAGTACTGTCGCGTAAAAAGCATTTGTTCAGCCTGTACAACAAAATGAAAGACAAGCGTTTGCCGTTCAACAAGGTACTCGATGTTTATGCGATGCGCGTCCTTGTTGACAGTGTTGACGATTGCTACCGTGTGCTCGGCGCCGTACATAATCTGTTCAAACCCATTCCCGGGCGCTTCAAGGATTATATTGCCATTCCCAAGAGCAACGGTTACCAGTCACTGCATACTGCCTTGTATGGTCCTCATGGCATTCCAATGGAAGTACAGATACGTACCGAAGAGATGGATATATTCGCCGAAAGCGGAATTGCTGCACACTGGCTTTACAAGTCACCTGACGACTCAGGCATGATCAGTGCACATGCGCGCGCACGCGACTGGCTCACGGGTATACTTGAAATGCAGCAGTCGGCCGGCAACCCGCTGGAGTTTCTTGAAAACGTTAAAGTCGATCTGTTCCACGATGAAGTTTATGTCTATACACCTGAAGGGGACATCATCAAGTTACCTCGCAATGCGACACCGGTTGATTTTGCCTATTCAGTTCATACCGATATTGGTAATACATGCGTCGCCGCTAAACTTGATCACAGTTTTGCGCCATTGAATACACCTTTATATAGTGGTCAAACCGTTGAAATTATCACTTCACCATCGGCGCGGCCGAATCCGGCATGGCTTAACTATGTTGTGACTTCTAAAGCACGCAGCAATATCCGTAATTATCTGAAGAACCTGCAGGCTGATGAAGCCATGTCGCAGGGCAGGCGTTTACTCGATCGTTGCCTGAAAGGCCTGGGTATGCGACTTGATGATGTGCCGGAAGGATCAATTAAAAACACCCTCGAGGAATATGGCTTTGAGTCTATCGCCGACTTGCTCGAAGACGTTGGTATGGGTAATCGTCCGCCATCACTGGTCGTGCGTCGGTTGGTGCCTGAACGCATACCGCACGGCGATTCCGAAGAAACTCGTGAAATGAAGTCACAGGCGCCACTCGCGATTCATGGTACTGAAGGCATGGTGGTGTCATACGGCAGGTGCTGTACCCCGATTCCAGGCGATCAGATCATTGGTGTGTTAAGCAAAGGCCGTGGCATCGTTATACATCGGGATAGTTGCCGCAATATAGATTCAGTCAGGACGCAGGCAGACAAGATTATTGACGTCAACTGGGCCAGCGATGCTAAAGGCGAATTTACCTGTATGGTTCGTCTCGATGTATCCAACAAGCCTGGCGTGCTGGCACGCTCTGCGACAATAATATCGGATGAAGGTGCGAATATAGAAAACGTTGAAGTCGAAGACCGTGACGGCTTGAGTACTTCAATTTCTTATCAGATCACAGTGCACAACAGGGATCACCTGGCAAGTATCATAAGGCGTTTACGTAAACTGCCGCATGTGATGTCGATGCATAGAGATTAACTGCTACGTAGTTCCACCGCCGGCGAAGTGCTGGTTGAACCACTGAGGTCACAGAAGTTTTGTTTTTATAAATATAAATATTTTCCTGTATACCTCTGTGTTCTCTGTGGTTAAAAATCTTATTTTTTATAACTTACATTACTAGACTGTTAAAAGAGAAAAAATGAAACGCGTGATAATTTCAACAGACAATGCACCACAGGCCATTGGTACATATTCACAGGCAGTGAAAACCGGCAATACAGTTTATATGTCGGGGCAGATTCCCTTGGTGCCGGAAACCATGGAAATGGTTGAAGGAAATATCGAACAACAGATACGCAGGGTGTTTGATAATCTGGGTGCAGTAGCTGAAGCTGCCGGTGGTTCGCTGGCGGATGTGGCCAAGCTGAATATCTTCCTGGTGGATCTTGCTAATTTTGCTACTGTAAATGAAGTCATGGCGGAATATTTTTCCGAACCCTATCCAGCGCGTGCCGCTATTGGTGTTGCCTCGTTACCGAGAGGTGCAGGTGTGGAGATGGATGGGGTGATGGAGCTTGGTTAGTATCTTTTATAATAAACGCTTCTGATTGAATTAATACGTGTAATCCATCAACAACTTTAACCCTATTAGAGTTGATGTTGTCGCATTTCATTATTATCACGTGGTATTGAATATTAGTTTCACTCCTGCTGGAGCGAGTTACTTTCTTTACTCGTATAAAGAAAGTAACCAAAGAAATACGCCCCGGGCGCTCGTGCTTCGCATGCCCGTAGCCTGGATGAAGCGCAGCGTAATCCGGGATTTTTCTGCAACTTTCAACATTCCCGGATTCCACTACGTTGCATCCGGGCTACGGGGGGTCGTCTTGACTCGCATCCCTGCTCGACAAGACTCGATTGACCGTCCCTGGTCAATCGACCCTACCAGTGAAGCTGTCTTCGGCGAGCTTGACGGGAGGGCCATTCTCCCCACGAAGTTTGCCGAGCCATTCGGCTTTGCTAGGGAAAATCCGGCAGCCGTAGGGCGGATTAGGCGCTAGCCGTAATCCGCCGGATGCAGTCGGTGCAATACGCTTCGCTATTGCACCCTACACGTTGTTTGACTGGAAAGTGGGATTTCCCCTTGAAGTTTGCCGAGGCATTCGGCTTTGGTAGGGCCCTGGAAATAAACTGATGGCCGACAGGGACGTCGGATTTAGTCCTGTTGAGCCTGGACGGCGAATCAGGACGGCGCGTTGGCAAAGGTGAATGCCTCGGGGACCCGC
>CAZRKQ010000140.1:0-2464 GCA_964600755.1 uncultured Thiotrichaceae bacterium | reverse complement strand
CAGCTGTTAACTGCCGATGAATCAACTGAAGCAGGCATACAACAGCAACGTGCACGTATTGAAACCCTGCGCAGCAAACTCGACAAGATTGACAAGCCTGCCGCTGCGGAACTCGACACCGTGGCTGACAACCTGAGCCGCAAAAGCGTATGGATTATCGGCGGCGATGGCTGGGCCTATGATATCGGTTACGGCGGTCTCGACCATGTACTGGCATCCGGTGAGGATGTGAACATCCTGGTACTGGATACCGAAGTCTATTCCAACACCGGTGGGCAAACTTCCAAGGCGACACCGCGTGGTGCTGTGGCAAAATTTTCTGCAGCAGGCAAGCCGACACCGAAAAAAGACCTGGCCTTGCTGGCAATGGATTATGAGCACGTCTATATTGCACGTGTTGCTTATGGCGCCAAGGACATACAAACCATGCATGCCTTCAACGAAGCCGAAGCTTACCCCGGTCCTTCGTTGATCATTGCCTATTCACCGTGCATCGCACACGGCATTGATTTAAAGAACAACCATCTGCATCAACAGCTCGCAGTCGATAGCGGTCACTGGCCGTTGTTCCGTTATAACCCGCAACAGGCAGCCGCCGGCAAAAATCCGTTACACCTGGATTCCAAGGCGCCGTCTATTCCGTATCGCGATTTCATCGAAACCGAAATTCGCTTCAACATGCTATGGCGTACACATCCTCAGCAGGCTGAAAAATTCCTCGCCCAATCGCAGGAGGAAGTGCTGCATCGCTACCACTATTACGAACAACTCGCGAGCCTCCCCTGGAACGAGGATGGCGATATAGAACCACCACACCGAAAGCTTAAGGCGGCGGTAGAAAAAACAACGGAGCAGGCATCATGATAGACCTGAGTACAGAATACCTTGGACTGAAACTGACCAACCCGCTGGTCCCCTCCTCTTCACCATTGACCGGTGAACTGGATTCAGCCAAAAGGCTCGAAGATGCAGGAGCATCTGCGCTGGTATTGCCTTCATTGTTCGAACAGGCGATCGAATACGAGCAAAAACAGCTGGAACAGTTCGTGCACTCACAGGCACTGGGCCACTACGAAGCGCAGTCCTACCAGCCAGTTCCAGAAGATTACACCAGTGAACTGGATAACTATCTCGAGCGTATACAACAGTTCAAGTCATCACTGGACATTCCCGTGATCGCCAGCCTCAATGGTATTTCAACCAGCGGCTGGATCGACACCGGCAAGGAACTGCAGCAGGCCGGCGCCGATGCGCTAGAGCTGAACGTCTATTACATCGCAGCCGATCCTGACACCAGCGGCGAAGAAGTAGAAAACCGCTACCTGCAGTTATTAACCGAGCTACGCCAGCACGTGACCATACCCATCACCATGAAGCTGTCATCACAGTTCTCTTCCGTTGCCAACATGGTGTTCAAACTGCAACAGGCAGGTGCACACGGCGTGTCCCTGTTCAACCGTTTTTATCAGCCGGATATCGACCTGGAAACATTACGCATCAAACCGCAGCTTGAACTGTCCACACCCATGGAATCATTATTACGAATTCGCTGGATTGCATTAATACGCGGCCGTATAGACATATCACTCGCCACCACCGGCGGCATTCATAATGCTGACACGATTATAAAGGCGCTACTCGCAGGCGCCGATGTCACACACCTGTGCAGCGTATTGCTGCAATATGGTCCCGGGCATATAACAACATTGAACAAGCAGATTACCAGGTGGCTGGAAGAACATGAATATGAATCCGTTGCACAAATGAAAGGCAGCGTATGCAGGTCCTGCGCTATTAATCCAGCTGCGCTGGAACACAGCAACTACCTTGATGTGATCAAGAGTTACGAGGCTTGAAGGATGAATTTCAACGCAAAGGCGCAGAGACGCTAAAAGCGCAATGGGTATATCAGTTGTATAGCCTGGATGAAACGAAGCTTGTGGTGGGCCGTTCTTTTCTTAAATCAATTATTCACCGCAGAGGCGCGGAGACGCAGAGGTTTTTTGTTGTTAACTGTAAGAGCGACTTTAGTCGCGAATAGCTGTTAATCGCAGTTACCAGTTTTTCGCCTTCATGGTATTCGCATAGTTAACTCAATTTTATTATCACGTGTAAACTAGCATAGGTTTCGCTCCTGCTGGAGCGAGTTACCTTTTTTGTTCGCCCAAAAAATCGTACCCCAATAAATGCGTCCCGGGCGCTCGTGCTTCGCATTCCCGTAGGGCGGATTAGGCGTTAGCCGTAATCCGCCGGATGCAGTCGGTGCAATACGCTTCGCTATTGCACCCTACACGTTGTTTGACTGTAAAGTGGGATTTCCCCGTGAAGTTTGCCGAGGCATTCGGCTTTGGTAGGGCCCTGGAAATAAACTGATGGCCGACAGGGACGTCGGATTTAGTCCTGTTGAGCCTGGACGGCGAATCAGGACGGCGCGTTGGCAAAGGTGAATGCCTCGGGGACCCGC
>CAZRKQ010000139.1:0-8301 GCA_964600755.1 uncultured Thiotrichaceae bacterium | reverse complement strand
TCCTGCAGTTGGCGTAAGTAATGGCTTGAAAAAACGGGGTATTGTAACCCAGGCTCGGCAGTTGAACACAGCTTAGCGCCGTTCCTCAAGCGCCATGGCGGCGTTGCGACTTTTGCCAAGGGCTATGGGTTAGCTGCAAGTCACGTCTTGCCCTGGCGCATGCGGAGCGGCGATAGGCTGTGTTCAACTGCCGAGCCTGGGTTACAATACCCCGTTTTTTCAGGCCATTACTTACGCCAACTGCAGGAGAGCCGCGCTGAGCATCAAATTGCTGAAATCCACCCTGACCGTTGGTGGCATGACCCTGCTCTCCCGTGTGTTTGGCCTGATACGCGATATCACCCTGGCCACCGTGTTTGGCGTCAGCGGTGGTACTGACGCCTTTCTTGTAGCCTTCAAGATACCGAATTTTATGCGCCGTCTGTTTGCCGAAGGCGCATTCTCTCAGGCATTTGTGCCGGTTTTCTCCGAATACAAGGAAAAATACAGCCACGAGGCGCTGCGCGACCTGGTCGATCATGTCGCTGGCAGCCTGGGTACCGTGCTGTTACTGATCGCCACACTTGGATCCATTGCTGCGCCCTTGCTGGTCTACCTGTTTGCGCCAGGCTTTACCGGAGACCCAGAGCGCTTCGATTTGACCGCCGACATGCTGCGTATCACCTTTCCCTACCTGTTTTTCATTTCCCTGGTGGCATTCAGTGGCGGCATCCTCAACAGTTTCAGCAAATTCGCTGTGCCCGCATTCACTCCGATCATACTCAACTTGTGCCTGATTTCTGCCGCGTTGTGGCTGGCACCCATGTTCGAGCAGCCATTAATGGCTCTGGCGTGGGGCGTTGCCGTCGCCGGCGTACTGCAACTGCTGCTGCAGTTCCCCTGGCTGTTAAAGCTGAAACTGTTTCCAGTGCCACGTATAAAGCGCCACCATGAAGGTGTCAGCAAGATTCTGCGCCTGATGCTGCCCGCTGTCATCGGCTCCTCGGTGATGCAAATCAACCTGATACTGGACACCATCATCGCATCCTTCCTTGCCATCGGCAGTGTCACCTGGCTGTATTACTCTGACCGCATGCTTGAATTCCCGCTCGGCGTGCTTGGTATTGCCATAGCTACCGTAATCCTGCCGGCATTGTCACAGCAGCATGCGAACGAGTCACGCGAAGGCTTTAACCATACCCTGGACTGGGCGCTGAAACTGGTCATGCTTGTTGCCCTGCCCGCAGGCATCGGTTTGCTGCTACTGGCAGCTCCGATACTGGCAACCTTGTTTCAACACGGCGATTTCACCGCCACCGACACCTATATGGCCAGCCTCAGCTTGATGGCTTATATCCTCGGGCTGCCTGCATTCATATTGATCAAGGTGCTGGCTCCCGGCTTTTATTCTCGCCAGGACACGAAGACACCGGTCAGGATCGCCATTATTGCGATGATTTGCAATATGGCACTCAACATCCTGCTTGTTGTTCCCATGGTGATGCTGCAGTACGAAGCACCGCATGTTGGCCTGGCGCTGGCGACCAGCAGCTCAGGCTATATCAATGCCCTGCTGTTGTATCGCGGCCTGCGAAAATCAGGCGTTTACCAGCCACTCGGAGGCTGGAAACCAATGCTGGTAAAAATGCTGATCGCCTGTGCCGGCATGACAGCAACCTTGCTCTACCTGACACCCGGACTGGAAATCTGGACCTGGTTAACTGTACTGGAGCGTGCGTTTTATCTTGCCGGCATTATCGGCATTGCGGCAGCATTCTATTTTGCAATTCTCTGGTTGAGCGGCATCAGGCCCAGCAGGCTCAAGCGCACCTGATACGCATTGCACCAAAGGGCGTGGATTTTTCAACGCAAAGACGCAGAGGACGCTAAGGTTTTATTTGTTTTGCGGAACCCGGGTTTCGCTTCGCTGCATCCAGGCTACAATCATATGAATAGAGAGACCACCATCAAATAACTTTGCGCTCTTTGCGTCTCTGCGTCTTTGCGTTAAAAACACCTGTTTCTATCAGGTCAACAAGCAAACACTGATATACTACCGTTTTTCAAACAGTTACTAAGACCTTCATCAACCATGCAGTTTGTTCGCGGCCTTCACAATCTGAAATCCGAGCACCTGAACTGTGCCGTAACCATCGGTAATTTTGATGGTGTACATTATGGTCACCAGGCACTATTACGCCTGCTGGCAGAAAAAGCCAATGAAAAGAACATTCCTTCCTGCCTGATGAGCTTCGATCCTCTGCCACACGAATATTTTTCAACAAACAAACCAGCGCCGCGCCTGACCAGCGCCCGTGAGCGTTATACCTCGATTGCAGAACTGGATACATCACTGCGCCCGGACATGCTGCTGATTCTGCGTTTCGATGACACACTGGCTGAATTGACGGCGGAAGAGTTTGTCTCGCAAGTACTGGTTGATGCACTGGCGGTAAAAGCTGTCGTCATCGGTGATGATTTCCGCTTTGGCAAGGGGCGTACAGGTGATTTTGATTATCTGAAAACAGCGGGTGATCGATACGGTTTTGAAGTCTTGGCATTATCCACCCACAGTGTGGATAATATGCGCGTCAGCAGTACAGGTATCCGCCAGGCTTTGCTGGAGGACCGTCTGTCCGATGCTGAACGCATGCTTGGCCGTCCCTATCAAATTTGTGGACGTGTTGCACATGGTGACAAGCGCGGGCGCACCATTGGATTCCCAACGGCCAATATTCGATTAAACCGTCCGGCAATTCCACTGAGTGGCGTGTACTCTGTTACCCTGTGCTCTCCGGAACTGGGTGATATACCCGGCATTGCCAATATAGGCAAGCGCCCGACGGTGGATGGTGTGCATGATCAGCTCGAAGTTCACCTGTTTGATTTTGAGAAAGACATCTATGGCATGAATATCTGCGTGTCTTTTCATCATAAGATACGCGAAGAGAAAAAATTTGACTCGTTCGAGTTGCTCAAACAGCAAATTGAACTCGATTGTGTCCGTGCAAGAGAACTGCACAAGACAGTGAATAACGAACAGTGAATAGTGAACAGTTTTATGGCTATACAAAAACTTATAGCCCCTGGAACAATGATGAAGAAGACCGACAATGTTTGCTCATAACAATGCGCTATTCACTATTAACTGTTAACTGTTAACTATTAACTGATCATGGCTGACTACAAAAGCACCCTGAACCTGCCTCATACCGATTTCCCCATGCGCGGCAACCTGGCTCAACGCGAGCCGGAAAGGCTGAAAGCATGGGACAAGCTCGACCTGTACAAAAAGATCAGGGCGCAATCAAAAGGCCGTCCGACCTTCGTGCTGCACGACGGCCCGCCCTATGCCAATGGCGACATTCATATCGGCCACGCCGTCAACAAGATTCTGAAAGACATTATTGTTAAAAGCCGCACCATCGATGGCTTTGATGCACGCTACATACCCGGCTGGGACTGCCACGGCCTGCCCATCGAACTGATGGTGGAAAAGAAAGTCGGCAAGGCCGGTGACAAGGTGGATGCCAAAACCTTTCGGCAGAAATGCCGTGAATATGCCAGCAAGCAGGTCGATGGCCAGCGCGAAGACTTCAAGCGACTGGGTGTTTTCGGTGATTGGGATGATCCCTACCTGACCATGAATCCCGTGTTCGAGGCCAACATTGTGCGCTCGCTGGGCAAGATCATCGACAAGGGTCATCTGCACAAGGGCAGCAAGCCCGTGCACTGGTGCCTGGATTGCGGATCGGCCCTGGCTGAAGCCGAGGTCGAATACCAGGACAAGGAATCACCGGCGATCGACGTCATCTTCAAGGCCGCCGATGAAGCCGCTTTCCTGTCAGCGGCCGGTATTGATAATAACGGCGAAGGCCCCATTGCCGTGGTGATCTGGACCACGACGCCGTGGACCTTACCAGCCAACATGGCTGTTGCGCTGCACCCGGACCTCAGCTACCAGTTGATACAGGTGCAATCGGCCAATGGCCCGTTAAGGCTGCTGCTGGAAACCACGCTGGCTGAAAGCGCGTTGCAACGCTATGGTTTTGAAGATCACAGTGTACTTGGTGAATGTCAGGGCCATCAGCTGGAGCATCTGCAATTGCAGCACCCGTTCTACAGCCGCACGGTACCCGTCATTCTTGGCGATCACGTCACCACCGATGCCGGCACCGGTGCCGTACACACTGCGCCCGGTCACGGCCAGGACGATTACATCGTTGGCAGCCGTTACGGTCTGGATGTATATAACCCGGTTGGCAGTGACGGCGTGTTCCTGCCAGACACTGAACTGTTTGCCGGTATGCATGTAAACAAGGCCAACGCCGCCATACTGGAAACACTGGAACAAAACGGCGTGCTGCTGAAACTGGCAAAGATGAAGCACAGCTATCCACATTGCTGGCGCCACAAAACGCCTATCATCTTCCGCGCCACACCGCAGTGGTTCATCAGCATGGACCAGCAGGGCCTGCGTACTGCCGCAGAGAAAGCCATTGAGGAGACGCAGTGGATACCCGACTGGGGGCAGGCGCGCATCGCAGGCATGGTCAGCGGCCGTCCCGACTGGTGTATTTCCAGGCAGCGCACCTGGGGTGTACCAATCACATTATTTGTGCACAAGGAAAGCGGTGAACTGCACCCGGATACCTCTGCACTGATTGAACAAATTGCACAGCGCATCGAACAGCAGGATATCGATGCCTGGTTTGAACTCGATGCTTCAGAACTGCTCGGTGATGATGCTGACAACTATGAGAAAACCAGCGACACGCTGGATGTCTGGTTTGACTCCGGCGTAACTCACGCCTGCGTACTCGGCCAGCATGAAAGCCTGCCGTTTCCGGCTGACCTCTATCTTGAAGGCTCTGACCAGCACCGCGGCTGGTTCCAGTCGTCTTTGTTGACCTCGGTCGCAATGAACGGCACAGCACCCTATCGCAGCGTGCTTACCCACGGCTTTACCGTTGATGCCAATGGCCGCAAGATGTCCAAGTCGCTGGGCAATGTTGTTGCACCGCAAAAAGTCATGAAGTCACTGGGCGCAGACATTCTACGTCTCTGGGTAGCCGGCGCAGACTACAGCGCCGAGATGACGGTCTCGGATGAAATCCTCAAGCGTACCGCTGACACCTATCGCCGTATTCGCAATACTGTGCGTTTTCTGCTGGCCAATCTGAATGGCTTTGATCCAGCCGAGCACATGCTGGATAACAGCGAAATGCTATCGCTGGATCGATGGGCAGTCGCGCGCGCGCATCAACTGCAGCAGCAGATCATCGACGCCTACCGGGATTACAACTTTCACATCATCTACCAGAAGCTGCATAACTTCTGTGCTGTTGATTTGGGTGGCTTCTATCTCGATATCATCAAGGACAGGCAGTACACCACGCAAGCGGACAGCGTGGCAAGGCGCTCGGCACAAACCGCCCTGTTCCATATTGCCGAAGCCATGTGCCGCTGGCTGGCACCGGTACTAAGCTTTACTGCCGATGAAATCTGGCACTTCATGCCTGGTCAGCGTGGCGAATCGGTGCAACTGGAAAACTGGTACCAGGAATTGTTTGAACTCGATGAAGATGAGCCCATGAACATGGATTTCTGGCAGCAGGTGCTGGAAACGCGCTCGGCCGTTAGCAAACAACTCGAGACCCTGCGTGTTGATAACAAGATCGGTTCATCACTCGACGCCGAAGTCACAGTGTACTGCAACGGTGAGCTGCAACAGAACCTGAACAAGCTCGACAATGAACTGCGTTTTGTCATGATCACGTCGGAAGTGCAGGTTGGCGCGCCTGATGCAAAACATGATTCAGCCATTGAAGCCAAGCTGGCCAACGGTAATACCATCCATATCCTGGCCCAAGCCTCCGGATATGATAAATGTGTACGCTGCTGGCACCATCGTGCAGATGTAGGCAAAGACAGTCAACACCCGGAGTTATGCGGGCGCTGCGTTGAAAATGTTGCCGGTGATGGTGAGGCCAGGCGGTATGCGTAAAGTCAAAACCAGCATGGCCTCAAGACAAGGAGCCTGAGTACTCGATGAACTGGTTTTGGCTAAGTGGTATGGTTGTTGCGCTCGACCAGGTCACTAAATACATTGCTGACAACAATCTCGACCTGCGTGTACCAGAAGAAGTATTTTCAGGTTTGAACATGACGCTGTGTTACAACAAGGGCGCTGCATTCAGTTTTCTCAGCAACGCAGGCGGCTGGCAGCGCTGGTTGTTCATGAGCATATCCTTCGTTGTCAGTCTTGTCATTATTCACTGCTTACGCAATGTCGATCCGAAAAGAGCATCGCTGTCATGGGGCCTGGCATTGATCCTCGGCGGCGCGATTGGCAACCTGATTGACCGCAGTCTGTATGGCTACGTTATCGATTTCATTGACGTGTATTATGGACACTGGCACTACCCAGCTTTTAATGTCGCTGATACCGCCATTTCCATCGGCGCTGGCCTGCTGATAATAGATATATTCACAAACAATGAACCGTGCTTTAAAAAGACAGCATGAAAAAGACCGTATGAACCAAAAAATTGACATGAACAGTTTGCTGCTGATGCATTACAGCATATCACTGACCAACGGAACGGAAATCGAAAGCAGCTTTGATGACGAACCTGTCGAAGTCGGCATGGGTTCCGGCGTCATGACCGAGGGCATGGAACTTGCGCTTTATGGTCTTGCAGCGGGCGACAGGCAAACGCTCACGCTGACACCTGAACAGGGTTTTGGACTGCGTGATGAAGACAATATTCACATGATGCCGTTATCCGATTTTCCTGACGACCTGCAACCGGAAAGCGGGCTGGTGTTTGAATTTGAAACGCCCGGCGGTGGGGAAATTCTCGGCACTGTACTTTCTGTCAAGGATGACAGGGCCGAAGTCGATTTCAACCATCCGCTGGCCGGCCAGCCGCTGGTTTTTACCGTTGAGATACTGGATATTAACAACGCCCACGCAACAATAACCAACCAGTAGCGATGGATATCTACCTTGCCAATCCACGTGGTTTCTGTGCCGGTGTTGACCGTGCCATCGATATCGTGGAGCGTGCATTACAAATATTTGGCGCACCGGTATATGTGCGTCATGAAGTTGTGCACAATCGTTTCGTGGTCGATGATCTTGCAGGCAAAGGTGCCATCTTCGTTGAAGAGCTCGATGAAATACCTGACGGGGCTACTGTTATTTTCAGCGCTCACGGTGTTTCCCAGCAGGTGCGCAGGCAGGCCGGGCAAAGACATTTGAAAGTGTTTGATGCCACCTGCCCCCTGGTCACCAAAGTCCACCTTGAAGTTGCACGACACGCCAGCTCTGCCGAAGAAGTCATCCTCATTGGCCATGCCGGCCACCCGGAAGTTGAAGGCACACTGGGTCAATACGATCAACTTCAGGGCGGCAGCATTTACCTGGTAGAAACGATCGACGACATCGAGCAACTTGAAGTCAACAATCCACAAAACCTGGCCTATGTCACACAAACAACACTATCTGTTGATGACACCAGGTTAATCATCGACAGGCTGCGCACTAAATTCCCGCATATCAAGGGTCCGCGTAAAGACGATATCTGTTATGCAACACAGAGCAGGCAGGATGCCGTGCGCGAACTGGCAAAACATGTCGATGTTTTACTGGTACTGGGCTCGACCAATAGCTCCAACTCCAATCGTCTGCGTGAACTGGCAGAAAAACAGGGGGTCGCCGCTTATCTGATCGACGGTGCTGATGACATTAAAACCGCATGGCTGGAATCGGCCAGCGCTGTTGGGGTAACCGCTGGTGCTTCTGCACCTGAAATCCTGGTGCAGCAAGTATTAGCAGCGCTTGAAAAAGCATATGGCGCCAGTGTTATTCACAACGACGGGCAGACCGAAAACGTCAGTTTCCAGTTGCCCAAAGAATTAAGGTAATTCCTGTACCCATACTGAACGTCTAATTTCAACGCAAAGACGCAGAGGCGCAGAGAGCGCAAAGAAAGATAATTGTTTGTTGCCAGGAAATATCTGATTGGGTGCTGGTTAACCAGCTATAAATATCACCAATAAATTGCGAAAGCCTTGAGTCCCGGTGGATTCAAGGCTTTCCTGTTCTTATAACAACATAAAAACTTTGCGTCCTCTGCGTCTTTGCGCCTTTGCGTTAAAAACAGATCTGTCGCTTTATGTTACCAGCAGGCAGCAACAATGTAGCCCGGATGTAACGAAGTGGAATCCGGGGATTCGATAATACTAGCGTAACAGGCACCCGGATTACGCTGCGCTTCATCCAGGCTACCGCTGTCTGTAAGCATCACCAATAAA
>CAZRKQ010000138.1:0-30010 GCA_964600755.1 uncultured Thiotrichaceae bacterium | reverse complement strand
GGTGCAATTTTTTCAATAGGCGCTGTTAGCTTGCTATCGATAGGACCCTTACCATCTATCGGGTTGCCCAGGGCGTCGACAACGCGGCCAAGCAATGCCTCGCCAATCGGTACTTCAAGAATTCGGCCCGTGCACTTGGCGGTGTCACCTTCAGACAGGTGGCCGTAAGCACCCAGCACTACTGCACCAACAGAGTCACGTTCGAGGTTAAGCACGATGGCATAGGTATCGCCTGGCAGTTCGATCATTTCACCCTGCATGGCATCGGCCAGGCCGTGGATACGAATGATACCGTCGGTCAGGCTTACCACGGTGCCCTCGGTACGGGCCTCGACGCTAGTATCGAAGCTCTCGATCCTGGACTTGATGAGTTCACTGATTTCAGATGGATTCAGCTGCATTTTTACTTTCCTCTTAACGGTTCAGGCTTATCGCCAGCGACTCAAGCTGGGATTTCATTGAACCATCGATAATTGTGTCTCCGGCCTTGATAATGACACCACCAATGAGCGATTCATCGGTCGATGTGGTGATCGATACATCACGGCCAAGTTTACTTTTCAGCGTTTCGGTAATCGCCTTTTCCTGTTTGCCGGTTAGAGCGAATGCGGAGATAATTTCGGCTTCGACTTTGCCTTCGGCTTCTGCGCGGTAGCTTTCAAATTGATGGGCAACTTCCGGCAATGCTCGCAGGCGGCCATTTTCTGCCATTAATCTGACCAGGTTCTGCTGCTGCTGATTCAGCTTGTCAGACACAACCTTGAGCATCAGCTCGCCTTTCTGTTCTTTACTCAGTTGCGGCTTATCGAGCAGTTCCTGCATGCTCGCATCTGAAGCGACTGCGGCCATTAAAGCCAGCGCTTCACTCCAGCTTTTTACAGACGAGGTCTCGGTTGCCAGAGCATAAACGGCTCTTGCATAGGGGCGTGCGGAAGTGGTGTATTCTGCCATTGATCGTCAGACCCCAGCCTAAAGCTGTGCCGCCAACTCTTTCAAGGTGCTGGCATGTGCTTCTGCATCGACTTCGCGATTCAGTATTTTCTCCGCACCGGTGATTGCCAGTGTAGCGACTTCTTTGCGCAAACCCTCACGAGCGCGGTTTACTTCCTGATCGATTTCAGCATTGGCACCAAGCTTGATGCGCTCGGCTTCAGTTCTGGCATCATCCTTGGCTTCATCGACAATTTCAGTCGCGCGTTTCTGTGCCTGGGCAATAATGTCTGCTGCCTGGCCTTTAGCATCTTTCAGCTGTTCGGCCGCTTTTTTCTCAGCCAGCTCATGTTCGTGATGGCCACGTTCTGCCGCAGCCAGACCATCAGCAATCTGTTTCTTACGGTTCGCAAGCGCATTGACCAGCGGCGGCCAGATAAATGCGTAACAGAACCACACAAACAGGGCAAAAGTGATCGACTGCCCAATCAGCGTTAAATTGATATTCATACGCTAGTACCGTTTCTAAATATGTCGTTAATTATCCGGCAACGGCGAAGATAACGTAGAAAGCCACACCAACCGCGATCATAGGTACCGCGTCGGTAAGACCCATCATCAGGAAGAACTGGCCACGCAGCAGCGGGATAAGCTCTGGTTGACGAGCAGCGCCCTCAAGGAAACGGCCGCCCAGTACACCAATACCGATGGCAGCACCAAGAGCACCCAGACCCATCATGAGCGCGCCTGCGATGTACAGCATTGCAGTTACTTCAGTCATTGATTTTCTCCTAGTAAATATACTTAATTAATTCGTTAATGTTCTTCGCCGGTCTGGTAAGCCAGATCCATGTAGACGATTGTCAGTACCATAAAGATATATGCCTGCAGGGTAATGATCAGGACATGGAAAATAGCCCATCCCATTTGCAGCACACCACCAAAAATACCGAGAGCCAGACCGCCGCCATACATCAGCGCGATCAGGATGAATATCATTTCGCCCGCGAACATGTTGCCGTACAAACGTAACGACAGTGATAATGGTTTTGCCAGCAGCGCAACAAATTCGAGCAGGAAGTTGATCGGGATAAACACCAGCTGGAGTATTTTGTTGCTTGAACTGAACGGGTGCAGGGTGAGCTCGCTGGCAAAACCGATAGGGCCCTTGATCTTGAAGCTATAGAAAATGGTCAGTGCAAACACGGACAGGGCCATGCCGAAGGTGGCGTTTGGATCAGTAGACGGCACCACCCTGAAATAAACATGGTGAGGATCCATGCCAAACACATGGTGACCGATCAGCGTGGCGACCTGCGGCAACCAGTCAACCGGGATCAGGTCCATGGCGTTGATCAGGAACACCCAGATAAATATAGTCAGCGCCATTGGGGCGACCATCGCATTTCTGCCGCTGAAAGCGCCTTTTACACTGGAATCAACGAACTCGACAATCATCTCAACGAAGTTCTGCATGCCTCCAGGCACACCCGTGGACGCATTTTTAGCCACTTTTCTAAACAGGTAGAGAAACAGAACACCGAGCAGGATTGACCAGAACATGGTATCGACATGGATCGCCATGAAGCCCATTTCCTTGGCCTCCTGTGCATTATGAGCTAAACCCCAGTGACCGGCATGTTCATGACCTTCAGGAAACTTACCATAGGTAAGGTTCTGCAAATGGTGCTTGATGTATTCCCCAGCGGTCTGGCCTTCACCCGACATTATTTGCTCTCTTTATTTGCGTCTGCTGACAATATTCACAGCAGCCGGTGTCATTTGTACAAAAAAATAAACAGCCAGCAAGGCTGCAGCATTCACGGGCCTGATCAGCACAAAGGCTGCAACAAACATCGCGCCCGTGAATAAAATTTTATTCAACTCGCCCCAATAGAAGCCCCTGAGGACGGTTGCCGGCTCGCTGGATTGCCCGGAGCCGAGAACCTTGTATGCAAACCAGGCGTTTGCCAGGGTCGCAATCATGCCGCCGGTTAGCGCCGAATAGGCCGCTGTCCAGCCACTCGGCCAATACCAGCCAAGCAACATCGCTGACAATATAAATGTTGTTGCCAGTTGCGCAATGATGAAGCCTCTGGCCTGCCTTGCTGTTCCCCTGTTAATCGATTCAGTCGACAATGAAGCTAACCTTCAGCGCAGGAAACTGTAATGCGCGGCTTTGGAACGCGCGCAGATTATAAGTAGCGTGCCCTTTATGGTCAAGTTAATATGTTGTTATAAAAGAATTTTATCAACGCATTGTTACTGGATGTGCGACAGAATACCCTCGAGCTCATCCAGTGAGCTGTAGCTGATTTCCAGGCGGCCCTTGCCTTTGCTTTTCTGATGAATATTCACAGCCGCACCCAGCTTTTCAGACAGGTCATTTTCCAGATTTTTGATATCCGGATCCTTGCTCACCGGTTTGGGCTTCTTCGGAGGATTCAACGTCTTGCGCACCAGTTGTTCGGTTTCGCGCACGGATAATCCTTTTTTCGCCGTTTCCCTGGCGAGCTGGCTCTGCACCGCACCGGTTACCCCGAGCAGGGCACGTGCGTGGCCCATCTCGATGGCGCGTTTTTCCAGCAGTTGCTTAACATCTGCATTCAAATCCTGCAGCCTTAACAGGTTGGTCACTGCCGTGCGCGAGCGTGCCACCGTATCGGCGACTTGCTGGTGGGTCATGCTGAATTCATCAATCAGTCGCTGCAGGGCAACCGATTCTTCAAGCGGATTCAGATTTTCGCGCTGAATGTTCTCGATTAATGACACAGCTGCGGCAGTCTGGTCATCAAAATGTTTGATTACCGCGGGTATTTGATCAAGGCCGGCAATTTGCGATGCACGCCAGCGCCGTTCACCGGCAACGATCTCGTAGCTGTTATCAGCCGCGGCACGAACAACGATCGGCTGTACTACACCCTGAGAGCGGATCGAGTCTGCCAGCTCATTGAGTGACTCTTCATCAAAATGAGTACGTGGTTGCCAGGGGCCGCGCCTGATCAGATCAACCGCAAGCTCACGTAGCTCATCCTCGTATTGAACTGTTGTCATGGCTTCTACAGCTTCAGCACCACCAAGCAACGCATTCAATCCTCGACCCAGGCCTTTTTTCTTAGTTGCCATCATTAATACCGTTGAGATTATTGCTTAAAAGATCAAATACGGCTCAGACCACTGCCGATGGTTCTGCAGTTCTGTTTACCGATGCATTGTGAGTATCGCGTCGCAGCATTTCACCTGCCAGTGCCAGGTAGGCAAGCGCGCCCCTTGAGGTCTTCTCGTACAGCAGTGCAGGCAAGCCGTAACTCGGGGCTTCGGCAAGGCGTACATTTCGCGGCACGATAGTGCGGTAGACCTTGTCGCCAAAATGCTCGACCAATTGCGACGATACATCGTTGGAAAGGGTATTTCGCGGGTCATACATGGTGCGCAACAGGCCTTCGATCTGTAGATTCGGATTCACCGAGGAGCGCACCTGTTCGATGGTCTCGATCAGGGATGTCAGGCCTTCCAGTGCATAGTATTCGCATTGCATCGGGATGATTACGCCGTCAGAAGCAACCATGGCATTCAGTGTCAGCATGTTCAATGCGGGTGGGCAATCCAGAATGACAAATTCATAATCGAACTTGATATTTGAAAGGCAATCTTTCAAGCGCGTTTCGGCCCCTGTAGAGCGCATCAATTCGACTTCGGCTGCGGTCAGGTCACTGTTTGACGGCAACAGATCAATACCCACGTTTTCAATGTGTTGCAGGCAATCGCGCGGATCGAGGCCCTGCAGCAGCACATCACACAGGGTAGTTTCGAGCGAGTTTTTCTCTACGCCGACACCCATGGTGGCATTGCCCTGTGGATCCAGATCTACAAGCAAAACCCTGCGCTTGGTAGCTGCGAGTGATGCTGCTAGATTAACACTGGTGGTGGTCTTGCCTACGCCGCCTTTCTGATTTGCCAGCGCCAGTACTTGAGTCATATTAGTGTGTCTTCTCGATTTCGAGTAAATGCCTTTCAGCGTCCAGCCCATAGATATTCAATGTATGTGATTGTTTTATGACATAACCTGGAACATCTATTGATTCATCCAGCTTGCCCTGCATAATCAATATCCGGGTTTCCGGTTTGTGCAAATGCGCCGTATTTTGGAGAATTTCTCTGCTACTCGCATAGGCGCGTGCAACCACTGCGTCGAAGTATATCCTATGATCATCCTTCATGGGTGAATACGCTTCAACCCGCTGGTTAACCACTTCAACATTATCCAGACCCAGCGTGATCCTGGCCTGTGTCAAAAAACGGGTTTTTTTACCATTACTGTCAATTAACACAATACGATTTTGTGGCATTGCTATCGCCAGTGGAATGCCGGGCAAACCCGCACCGCTGCCAACATCAAGAACCAGGCCTTGACCAATGTAAGGCAGCACAGCAAGGCTGTCCAGCAGATGCCTGCTCAACATTTCGTCACTGTCGCGGATTGCAGTCAGGTTAAAAGCCCTGTTCCAGTGACTGAGCAAACCGAGATAGTCAATCAGCTTATGTGTGGCCACCTCAGGCAGCGTTAAGCCCATGGCATCAAGACCGATGTTTAATTCTTTTAACAGGCTTTCCACTAATCGGTGAGGACTATTTCAGTGATGCTTTTTTCAGGTGCACCATCAATAATGATATCGCGGCCGGTGTTATTCCCGGGATACGGCCGGCCTGGCCTACCGTCTCAGGTCGATAATCCGACAGCTTCTGGCAAACCTCGGCAGAAAAGCCACGCACGGACTGGTAGTCAATCACATTCGGAATCGGTGTCTGCTCATGACGACGCGCTTTCTCGATCTCAGCATGCTGGCGTTGCAGATAGCCGGCGTACTTGGCCTGTATTTCTACCTGTTCTGCCACGGCATCATCACTGACTGAACCACCGATTGCGGCTGTGAGCTTGTTATAGTCGAGCTCGGGACGGCGCAATAAGTCACTGGCCTTGTAGTCGCGTGACAGGGGCTTTTCGAGATAAGCGGATAATTCCTTGCCAGGTTCTGAATCGGGCAGTACCGTCAGTCCGCTCAGGCGGCGCTGTTCGTGCGCAATCGCGTCACTTTTTTGCGTAAATACCTGCCAGTGCTGAGCGCTGATCAGGCCCATTTCATGCGCGATCGGCGTCAACCGTAAATCAGCGTTATCTTCACGTAATATCAGGCGATATTCCGCGCGGCTGGTAAACATGCGGTAAGGTTCGTTGGTGCCGCGAGTAATCAGGTCATCAACCAGTACACCCAGATATGCCTGGTCCCGGGCCGGTGTCCATGGTTCGCTTTGCTGTACCTGGCGGGCGGCATTAATTGCTGCCAGCAGGCCCTGCGCCGCCGCTTCTTCATAGCCGGTGGTGCCGTTAATTTGCCCGGCAAAGAACAGGCCATGGATAAATTTGGTTTCCAGCGAGGCCTTGAGATCGCGGGGGTCAAAGTAATCATACTCAATGGCATAGCCTGGTCGTGTTATGTGCGCATTTTCAAAACCCTTCATAGAGCGCACGAACTCAAACTGAACATCAAATGGCAGGCTGGTTGAAATGCCGTTGGGATAAACCTCGTGTGTATTCAGGCCTTCCGGTTCGATGAAAATCTGGTGTGCTTCCTTGTCGGCAAAGCGCACGATCTTGTCCTCGATCGACGGACAGTAGCGAGGGCCCACACCTTCGATGACGCCGCTATACATTGGCGAACGGTCAAGCCCGCCGCGAATAATGTCATGTGTGCGCTGGTTGGTATGGGTGATATGACAACTGATTTGCTGTGGGTGCTCACTGGCCGAGCCGGTAAAGGAAAACACCGGTACCGGTACGTCACCGGGCTGTTCCTGCAACCCGGAGTAATCAATCGTACGGCCATCGATGCGGGGCGGGGTGCCGGTTTTCAGCCGGCCCACACGAAAGGGCAGTTCGCGCAAGCGATGTGCAAGCGCTATCGATGGCGGATCCCCGGCGCGGCCACCGGAATGGTTGCTTTCTCCAATGTGGATCTTGCCGCCCAGAAAAGTGCCAACGGTCAACACCACTGCACGCGTGCGAAATTTAAGCCCCATCTGGGTCACAACACCACACACGTGTTCACCCTGACCATCATTGGCAACGATCAGATCATCAACGGCCTGTTGAAATATCGAAAGATTCGGCTGGTTTTCCAGCGCCTGCCGAATCGCTGCCTTGTACAGCACGCGGTCGGCCTGGGCGCGGGTTGCGCGCACCGCCGGTCCCTTGCGGCTGTTCAGAACACGGAACTGGATACCGCCGCGGTCAGCCGCCCTGGCCATGATGCCGCCCATGGCATCGATCTCTTTTACCAGATGGCCCTTGCCGATTCCGCCGATGGCCGGGTTGCAGCTCATTTGCCCGAGGGTTTCGATGTTATGTGACAGCAGCAGGGTTTTCACCCCCATACGCGCAGACGCAAGTGCGGCTTCGGTGCCCGCATGACCGCCGCCAATCACTATCACATCAAAACTGTCGCTAAAGAACATCGCTATTCAGTACAAATAAAATCCGGCCGTAAATTATAAAGTAATCATGTATTTATTTCCTTTTGTTTTTCTGATGACAACAGGCGATATACATCACCGCTACAGACATACCCCCTTTGTAGAATATCTATTTTCAACCAGCTGCTTTAATCTCAATGCACATGTATTGAACTCTCCCCGTAAATAAAAGTCTGTTGTTCGTGATGAAAATTTACCAGTCTTTGTTGCCTTATTTATCCAGGCTAATACTTTTAACCAGTCTGCTTGGTGTTATTGTTATTGCTGACAGCCCGGCTATTGGTGCCAGTCATAAACAGTCTGCCAGCACTATTGACGCCGGTTACAGTGCGCTCAAGCTTTTTCTTGAAGATGAACAACACCTGACGACCATCAGGCGCATCAAGATGGTACTTGCTTTTGAAGGTATCAGCGATAAATCAACAAAGCTTGTCGATGAAATCGCGGATTCATCCGAACAGGCACTTGAAGATCTTGAAAAACTTGCAACAGCAAAACCAGTTATCGTATTCGAGGACTTTTCTGATGAATCAATCGGCAAGGCTACGCTCGATTCATTACGAATGTCGACAGCGAAAGAGTTTTTTCTTGAGACCGATGACTTTGAAAAAGACCTGTTGATCAGTCAGTCACAAATCCTGCGCGTGATAAGTCATCTTGCTAAACAGCTTGGAGAAAAAGAGACAAATACAAAACGTAAGGCGTGGCTGAACAAACTTGCACAACGCTATGAAAAATATTATCAACAGGTGTACGTACGGATATTAATTTCAAACAAAGAAAAAGCTTAAATAGAATCAAGATTAATTTCGCCGCAAAACACGCAAAGACCGCAACTGGATTATCAAGTTTAAATACACTGATCGAGACCTGATCTGGCAGTGGTTATCTGACCTTGGCTCACCGATACTGTCTTGAGTGGTTGTTCTAAAAAATCCACAGATGAGCGCAGATAAACACAGATGTTTTCATACTGCCATTCCTGTAAACACGGGAGAATCGTATCCTTGATCAGCCACAAAAAATAGTAGTTCGCAAAAATCACAAAGGGCGCATACAAGACAAAAACATAACTAAAGAATTTAACGCTTTTTGCGTTATTTGCGGACAAACAACCTGTTTATTATCTGTGTTTATCTGCGTTCATCTGTGGACCAAGGTTTTTATATACTTTCGTATTAGATAATTGCTTTAAAAAACTACAGCATTTCGCGTCTTTGGCGTTATTTGCGGCCAATATATATTCAGTCAAATACGATGGTACGGTTATCACATACCAGCAAATTATGATTAAGCTGGTGCCATATCGCCCTTGCCAATACAACTTTCTCAAGGTCCCTGCCTTTTCGCACCATGTCATCCACGGTGTCTTTATGACTGACGTGAACTACGTCCTGTTCGATAATCGGACCCGCATCAAGATCCGCGGTTACATAATGACTGGAGGCACCAATTATTTTTACACCTCTTTCATATGCTGAGTGGTACGGACGTCCGCCGGGAAAAGCGGGGAGGAAGGAATGATGGATATTGATAATGCGTTGTGGGTAGTGCGCTATAAATTTCTCGCTTAATATTTGCATATAACGCGCAAGCACGATGAAATCGATCTTGTAATCATCAAGCAATTCAAGCTGTTTATCTTCCTGCTCCGTTTTGTTGTCCTTATCTAGCGGCAACCAAAAATAATCAATGCCAAAACGCTCGGCAACAGGAGCCATATCATTATGGTTGCTAATGATCAGCGGTATATTTATCTGCCATTCGCCCGCTTCATATCGTGACAATACATCATAAAAACAATGTGGCAAGTTTGATACAAACAAGGCCATACGCGGCATGTCACTCGAAAAATGCAACTGCCACTGCATGCCAAAACGTGATGCAACAGCGACTTCGAACTCCTTGCCAATACTATCTGATTGAAGAGAAAACCTTTGCAGGTCCCACTCAACCCGCATGAAAAATCTCTGGTTTTCAGAATCAACGTGCTGATCCAGACTAAGGATATTTCCGCCACTATTAAAGATAAAATCAGTGATTGAAACAACAATTCCTGGCTGGTCATTGCAATGAATCAATAGAATTGCGGATTTTTTACTTACATTAGTCATGCTTTAGATATTACTGTTTAGTGGCTTCTTTATTAGCTTAAAGGTTATCATGGAACTTCTGTACTTCTCATTAACATTCAACACGGTTTCATCCATTCTAGTGTCATACTATTTACACATACTGTAATAACTTTATTCATCATTGGGGCTAATATGACCAGCGGGATTAACAACTTTCTTGATCTGATTGGTTTCAACCGACAGACGGTCAGTCATCGAGAACGCATCGTCACCAGTTTTGGCGGCTTCTGTGGCATTCTGGGGGTATATTTTGTAAGCGATGCATTACTGGATGCACAGGGAGCGGCCATGATCGTTGCCTCCATTGGCGCATCCGCGGTGTTGCTGTTTGCCGTCCCGCATTCAGCGCTGGCTCAACCCTGGAATGTAGTGGGTGGACACCTGGTTTCTGCAGTTATCGGGATCAGCTGCGCGCGTTTCATTCCAGATACGCTGTTGGCTGCAGCCATTAGTGTTGGATGTGCGATTGCAGCTATGCATTACCTGAGATGTATTCATCCGCCAGGCGGAGCAACGGCTTTAAGCGCTGTAATCGGCGGGCCAGCGGTTCATGCGATGGGGTATGCTTATGTGCTGCAACCGGTCTTAATCAACACTATCGTGATACTGGGTATCGCCATTGTGTTCAACGCATTATTTGACTATTACCGCTATCCCGCACTGCACAGTAAATCCCGTCAACAAACTATAATACATGATGATCATTATCCACCGATTGCACATGCTGACCTTGTCTATGCACTTAGCCAGATAGACACCCTTGTTACGGTCTCCGAAGAAGACCTGCTTGATATCTATGAACTTGCGACGGGCAGAGACAAACCCACAAGCCATCAAGATTGAGACAAATACCGTTATGGGAATTATTGCTGAATCAACGCTTACCTGTCCACATTGTGGTTATACTGAAACCATAACCATGCCGACAGATTCGTGTCTGTACTTTCATGAATGCAGCCGGTGTAAAAAACTGATAAAACCTAAAGCGGGGGATTGCTGCGTATTCTGTTCCTACGGGAGCGTACCCTGTCCTTCGATACAGTTATCCAATGCAGGCGGCCCTTGTTGCTAGGCTGCTGACATCTTGTTTGATAGCACGCCGATGCCGTCGATAGATATTTCTATTGTTTGGCCATCTTCCATCGCTGTCGCATTGAGACCTGTTCCACAGGCAATGATATCGCCCGGATACAGACTCATATCCTGAGAAATCATGCTTACCAGCTTGTGCGGTCTGAACACCATGTCCGTCACCGGGTAATCCTGCAACAGCTTGCCTTCCAGCCGAGATTGAACGACTAGCGTATCCACATCCAGTCCTGTGGCAATCCCCGGCCCGAACACGCCAAATGTTTCGAAGCCTTTTGCGCGCGTCCATTGCGGAAATGATGGGTCACGTTTGAGAATCTCTTTCGCGGTGACATCGTTGATGCAGGTATAACCGAAGATATAATCTGCAGCCTCCACTTCAGATATATGCTCACACATTTTACCAATAACGATACCCAGCTCACCTTCAAAGAAAACCGGGCCGTCATAGGAAGGAGGCCGAATGATTGGCTGTGCGTGGGCATTGAACGAATTGGGTGTTTTAACAAAATAAAGCGGTTCGGGCGGGATATCCCAGCCCTCATGTTCGGCACGGGAATAAAAATTATTCCACAACGCGAGCATTTTTCCAGGCTTGCAGGGCATAAGTATTTCAACATCTGCCAGCCTGCAGCTTTCACCTACAGGTTGTGGGTCATGGAAAATATCACCACTATATATATGGATGATGTCCCCATCGAGTATCCCCAACCGGGTCTTGTTTTCGTAAATAAATTGTAACCAAAGCATCTTAAGGTATTGATTTTATTTTTTATATCATTAACTTATACATCAGGGGTCAGATTGTCATAGAAGCAACAAAAACAATCCGCTTCATGTGATCCGCCCAAAATGATAACAAAAATTCGGGCTACACAAATGTTTGAACCGACCAGTCTTGGGGGGCTGGCAGCAACCGTTCCGTCGTTGTTGTTTCCTGCTTCAGTATTGTTTTTCGCTTACCTTGTTCGTGGTGTTGCCGGATTTGGCTCTGCCCTTATTGCAGTCCCGCTGCTGGCTTTGACCATGCCATTAACCTTTGTTGTACCCCTGGTCGTATTTCTCGATTACCTTGGCTCTGCCAGCCAGGGCATAAACAATCGCCAGTGCATTCACTGGAATGAAATTTTGCCATTGCTGCCATTCACGCTGATCGGGGTTGCCGTTTCGCTTTACATAATGGAATTGCTAAAACCGCAGATGCTGACTGTAGCACTGGGCGGTTTCGTCATTGCTTTTGCAGTTTATCAGTTACTGCCGATGAAACTCGGTCAGGCAAGTCGAAATATTTCTGCTCCCGCAGGATTCTTTGGTGGCTTCGTTGGTACATTGTTTGGTACCGGCGGCCCTTTCTATGTTATTTATCTTAATCTTCGTCATCTTGATAAAAATGCTTTTCGCGCTACTTTTGCCGCTATATTTTTAATCGACGGCGCGATGCGCCTGGCCGGCTACGCAGTAAAGGGTTTTTATACGCTGGAAATGCTCAGTTATCTGGCTCTAGCAGTGCCTGTCGCCGGTCTAGGCTTGTTTTTCGGGGGCAAGATACATACTGCACTTGGTCGGGAGACTTTTGTCAGGTTAATTAGTGTATTACTGCTGGGGAGCGGTACCGCACTGCTAATGAAAGCCTGATGATAATCCAGCCTGTTTTTTCATTTTATTCAACGCATAGATTACTGCAGATTGTTTAACCGCAGAGGCGCGGAGACGCAGAGTTTTATTGTTATAAATAATTCTTCTTGTCATCTCGACTAAAGGGAGAGATTTCCTGGGCTTCGGGAGATTTCTCCCTTCGATCTAAATAACAGTATTTAATCTGCATGGTCCAGTGAGTAGGGCCGAATAAGCAAAGCGTTGCGGGCAACAATCACAAAACATCCTCTGCGTCTCCGCGCCTCTGCGGTTAAAATCTTCTGTTATTATTTACCAATACAGAAATCAGCAAAAATTCTTCCCAGTAAATCATCGCTGGTAAACTCACCGGTAATACTCGATAACTCCTGTTGTGCAAGCTTGAGTTCTTCAGCCAGCAATTCGCCCGCATTGTTTTGTAAACATTGTTTCGCCGCATTCAAATGACTTGATGCGTTGTTTATTGCAGTGATATGTCTACGCCGTGCAATAAACTGGCCTTCAGTATGTTTTTCGTAACCCATGCATTGCTTCAGGTGTTGTCTAAGCAACTCAACACCTTCCCCGCTTCTGGCAGAAAGATATATTTCCGTGCGAGTGTTTGCTTCAACAACGCGGTTTTGTTCTCCGCATAAATCCGTTTTGTTAAATACAACACTGAGGCCTGTATTTTCTGGTATCAGATTATAGATATCTTCCGGAATATCATCTTTCGTTTGCGCATCGATTACATAAAGCAGGCGATCGCATTGCTCTATTTCTTTCCATGCACGCCTTACACCTTCCTGTTCAATAATGTCTCCTGACTTACGTAAACCGGCAGTATCAATTATATGTAAAGGCAAGCCGTCTATTTGTATGTGTTCGCGTAACACATCGCGCGTTGTTCCTGGTATATCTGTTACGATTGCAGTTTCACTCTGTGCCAGCTGATTAAGTAAGCTTGATTTACCGGCGTTAGGTTTACCTGCAATAACCACGGTCATACCTTCTTTTAACAAACACCCCTGTTTTGCAGATTCAAACACTGCATTAACCTGTTCGCTGATTGTATGTAAATTTTCTGCTATTGCATTATCTGCAAGAAAGTCTATTTCTTCTTCGGGAAAGTCCAGCGCAGCTTCAACGTACATGCGCAACTGAATAAGCTGTTCAACTAATGTATGAATGCTTGCAGAGAATTCCCCCTGAAGTGAACGTATTGCGGCACGTGCTGCATCTTCACTTTCTGCGGCAATAAGATCAGCGATAGCCTCCGCCTGTGCAAGATCTATTTTTTCATTGAGAAACGCACGTTCTGTAAACTCACCTGCGCGCGCAATACGTGCACCATGCTTTATCGTTTGCTGCAGCAGCAGATCAAGTACAACCTGTCCGCCATGGCCATGTAATTCCAGCACATCTTCGCCGGTAAAAGAATTTGGCTGTTTGAAATACAGTGCAATGCCTTTATCAATAACGTTGCAATCATCATCAACAAACGACAGGTATTCAGCCAGGCGTGTTTGCGGGCAATGTCCAAGAACCGCTTGCGCAATTGATTTAACCTGTGGGCCGGATACGCGAACAATACCCACGCCCCCCTGACCTGGTGGTGTGGCTATTGCTGCTATCGTATCCATTAAAATCTTAAACGTGTGCGTTTTAAGGCGAGTAAAAGACAAGCAGTGAACTGGTAATTAAGCTTCCTTCTCGATGCGCATGGTAATCACATACTGCTGCGCAATCGACAGGATGTTGTTCACCACCCAGTAAAGCACGAGGCCGGAAGGGAAGAACGCAAACATTACAGTGAACACGAATGGCATGTACTGAAATATTTTCTGTTGTACAGGATCAACGGGGGCAGGATTAAGTTTCTGTTGTATCCACATAGAAACACCCATAATAACTGGCAAAATAAAATATGGGTCTTTTGCAGACAGGTTATCAATCCAGAGTATAAAAGGTGCATGGCGCATTTCCACACTCTCCAGCAGAACCCAGTAAAGCGCAATAAACACCGGCATCTGCACAAGAATTGGAAAACATCCACCCATTGGGTTTATTTTTTCACGCTTGTACATGTCCATCATGGCCTTGCTCATGCCCTGACGATCATCACCATAACGCTCTTTCATTTGCTTGATGCGCGGTGCAACCTTGCGCATTTTTGCCATTGAGCGATAACTCATTTCTGACAACTTGTAGAATATTGCTTTTACAGTAATCGTCAGAAATATAATGGCCCAGCCCCAGTTGCCAAACCAGCCGTGAAAGATATCAAGCAACCAGAACAATGGTTTTGCTATGATCGTGAGCACACCGTAATCAACTGTCAGCTCGAGTCCGGGTGCAATTTGCTCCAGTTGATTTTGTAGCTTTGGTCCAATAACCAGTCTGGTATTAAAACTTCCTGCAGCTTGAGCAGAAATTTTCTGGGCTGGAGAGCGTGACCCCAGAATATATTTATATGTATTGGAAGGATTCTTGCTGTAAAAAAGATTATTAACGCCCGCTTCAGGTATCCACGCAGCAAGAAAATAATGCTGCATCATCGCGAGCCAGCCACCGGTTAATTCGCAACCTTTTTGACTGCTGTTTAAATTAAGACAACCATCGCCGATTGTTGCCAGCAGGTTCTGCTCGGCCATGTCATCGAAATCGACTTTTTCATATTTGACTTCATCATTGTAAATGACGCCGCCGGTATACGTGCGTATAAAAGCATTACTATCTTCATCTGCTGGTGGTGTGCGTACCAGCTGCATATACTGGCTACCACTCCAGTCCGCGCTTCCGGCTTGAACCACATGCTGGACATCGATTACATAGTTATTCCGGCGAAAGGTATATATCTTGTCTACGCTTACTCCATTATCGCCTGTCCACTGCATGGGTACTTGTATTTCATCGACACCTTCTGCCAGACGGAAACTCGTTTGTTTCGATGAGTAAACAGCATTATGGGTTGGTGCACTGCCTGCATTTTTTGATACCAGGCCTGACTGCGCAATGAAAAAATTGATATCGGTGTCAGTCATCAACAGCAGTTTTTCATCCGGGTTTTCGGCCGTCTTTGAATAATTACGCAAAACCGCTCTTCTGATATCACCACCCCTGGTATCTATCTCGATATCCAGTACATCAGTAATAACATTAATTCGCTGACTGGTAGCCTGCCCCTGTTTTTTACTTTCAACGATGGCTGTCTCATCGGGTGTGGCCGCCGCTTCAGGTACTTCAGCAATTTCCTGTTGAGCAGGTGTTGTAGTCTCGGCAACGGGCGCTTCTGGCTTTGGCCCATAATCCATTTGCCACTCTGCCCATAAGAGGTAGATGATGAAAAACAGGGTGAAATACAACAACAGGCGCTGGTTTTCCATCAGTGATCCTTTCTTGTCATGGTCAGGTTGTGATTGTCAGGTACAGGGTCATAACCAGCTGAATGCCAGGGGTGACAACGGCTAATGCGGCGAATGGCCATCCAGCTACCACGAAAAATACCGAAGCGCTCAACGGCTTCAATCGCATAACTGGAGCAGGTAGGTGTGTAGCGACAGCTAGGTGCCAGATAAGGGCTGATCGTATAGCGATACAGCTTTATCAGTGCTATCAGGATTTGGCGCATAATTTATTCAGTTTCTGCCAGTGTTGTTCCAGTGATTGAATCAAGCAGGTGTTATTAGCACTGCTGCTTTTTTGTCCGGCCAGAACAATGTAATCCGCACAATATATCTCGTGCTGTCTTAGCCTGAAACTTTCCCGGATGATTCTTTTGAGCCGGTTACGCGTTACTGCGAGTCTTGCCCTTTTTTTAGAAATTGCCAGCCCCAGGCGCGGAAACTCAATCTCATTCGGCCTGGCGAGTACTGTGAAGTATTGATCACTTGAGCGCACTGCTTTGTCAAAAACCCGATTAAACTCAGCGGCCTTCAACAACCTGGCACGCTTTTGCAAGCGCGCCCTGCGCATTATTCTATGGCCTCTTTAAAGCGCCAGGCGATGGCGGCCTTTTGCACGACGCGCCTTCAATACCTTACGTCCACCCAGTGTACGACTGCGTGCACGAAAACCATGTGTTCTTGCGCGTTTGATTCGGCTTGGTTGAAATGTTCTTTTCATTGCCTTGAACCTGTACCTATGTATTCAGCGAACCGCGCATTTTACTGATGCAGGTGGCTCGAGTCAAAGCAGAAGCTGCTGTTTTTTATATGTCTTTGAGTAAATAATTAAATGCTTGTGGATAACCCCGAATAACGGGTATAGAATGCGATGCTCTTCCTGCGTATTTACCTTTAAACATCATTCGATCGGAGGGTTGGGTTCGAGTGAATAATGCACTCTGGACGAATTGTCTACAAAGACTGGAACAGGAGCTGTCTGATCAACAGCTGAATACCTGGATTCGCCCTCTACAGGTACGTGAGGACACTAATCAGTTGACCTTGCTGGCGCCCAACCGCTTCGTGCTCGACTGGGTCAAACAAAACTTCAGAGACAAGATCGAGGACATTCTTCTCGAAGTCTCTCGAGATGATGATTTCAATTTGCTGCTGGAAATTGGCACGCAAAGCAGCCCTGCAAAATCTGCACCCGCTGACAGTCCCGCAATAACCAGGCCAGCGGCTCCAATAAAACCTGTACCTGTCACTGATTTTGGTATTCCGTCTAAAGCACCAAAATCCCGGCCGGTTATAGATCATAACCTTAATCCTGCCTTTACCTTCGAAAGTTTCGTTGAAGGTAAATCCAACCAGCTGGCAAAAGCTGCTTCACAACAGGTCGCGGAAAATCCGGGTGATGCCTACAATCCGTTGTTCCTCTATGGCGGGGTAGGCCTGGGTAAGACCCATTTGATGCATGCGATTGGCAACATGATGCTCAAACATCGCCCCGAGGCAAAAGTTGTTTATTTACATTCCGAGCGTTTTGTCGGCCATATGATCAAGGCCTTGCAGCACAATGCCATCGATGCATTCAAACAATATTACCGCTCGCTTGATTGTATGCTGATTGACGATATCCAGTTTTTTGCCGGCAAAGAGCGCTCTCAGGAAGAATTCTTCCACACCTTTAACGCCCTGCTGGAAGGTGGGCGCCAGATCATACTTACTTGTGATCGCTATCCTAAAGAGGTTGATGGCCTGGAGGAAAGATTGCGTTCGCGCTTTGGTTGGGGACTGCCCGTTTGTATTGAACCGCCTGAACTTGAAACCAGGGTCGCGATATTGCAGAAAAAAGCCGAAGAAGCCGGCATTCACCTGCCGAATGAAGTTGCATTTTTCATTGCCAAGCGCATTCGATCCAATATTCGAGAACTCGAAGGCTCACTCCGTCGTGTCATGGCGACCGCCAACTTCACCGGAAAACCGATAACCATGGATTTTGCCAAGGAAACACTGCGTGACCTGATTGCCCTGCAAGATCGCACCGTTACCATAGAAAACATTCAGAAAACCGTTGCGGAATATTACAAGATACGCAGTTCAGACCTGTTATCCAATCGTCGCAGCCGCTCGATTACAAGACCCAGACAGCTGGCGATGGCATTGTCCAAGGAGCTGACCAACCACAGTTTGCCCGAAATTGGAGAAGCCTTTGGTGGAAGAGACCATACCACCGTATTGCATGGCTGCCGGAAAATTGCCGAATTACGCGAATCTGACGTTAAGATTAACGAAGACTATATGAATATGATGCGAATTTTGAGCAATTAAGGCAGGATAACAAGTCCTGTATGGGCTGTGTGTGAAATGTGGATAAATTGTAGATAAAAAGCTGTTGTAAAGTTATCCACAGATCATCTACAGTAAAGCGCTGTTGAATTCCCAGCAATTATTTGATTATACACAACATAAGTTATTGAATTAGATATAAATAATGGACTTATCCACAAATATGTCCGTGACTAATTATAACTATTAAATAGATATATAAAAAATAATACTAATAGGTAACTCGCATGAAATTTCAGATCCAGAGGGAAGATCTGTTAATCCCGTTACAAAAAATCATCGGTGCAGTAGAAAAGCGGCAAACCATGCCAGCTCTTTCCAACATTCTTGTAAAAGCTGACAACGATAAAATATCCCTCACAGCAACAGACCTGGAAATAGAGCTGGTAACCACACTGAACATGGTTGCAGATGAGGTGGGCGAAACCACATTGCCGGCACGTAAGTTGCTCGATATATGCAAGGCACTACCCGAAGAATCAAGTATAAGTATTTCCGTAGATTCTAATAAGGCAATGATTAAATCAGGCCGTAGCCGTTTTTCACTATCAACTTTGCCCGCTGATGACTTTCCCTCGCTGGATTCGATCAATACAGTTGCTGAATTTGATTTACCTCAATCAACATTGAAAGAGTTAATTGATAAAACTTCATTTGCTATGGCATTACAGGATGTTCGCTACTATCTGAATGGCCTTTTGTTAGAAGTCAGTAGTGGTTTATTGCGTGCTGTTGCAACAGATGGGCATCGGCTTGCCTATTGTGAAAAACAGGCTGACTGCGCTCTGACAGAGATCAAACAGGTTATTGTGCCAAGAAAAGGCATCCAGGAGCTGGTCAGATTGCTCGATGACAGTGGTGAGTCCTTGAAAATGATGCTGGGAAGCAACCATATCAGGATTGAAGTAGGTGGCATTAGATTTACATCGAAATTAATTGATGGTCGCTTTCCCGATTACAACAGGGTAATACCTGAAGATGGTAAAAATACAATCATTGCTGACAGGGAAAATCTGCGTCAGGCACTGGTAAGGGCTTCAATTCTCTCCAATGAAAAGTACCGCGGAATCAGGCTTGTTGTAGATGGCGATGTGCTGTTGCTGCAGGCTCAGAATCCTGACCAGGAAGAGGCTGATGTTGAAATTGAAGTTGATTATAAAGGTGATGCGCTGGAAATAGGCTTCAACGTCAATTACATGCTCGATGTGCTCAGTGTTACTGATTCAAACACGGTGCAGGCTAATTTAAGAGATTCTAATAGCAGCTGCCTGATGACATATCCAGATCACCCTGATTGTAAGTTTGTCATCATGCCAATGAGGCTATAGTATCGATAATCTGACATCCAGTATCAGATTGCATTTCAGTAATAAAAACCTTCATGCAATTATCACATCTTAAGATTCGTGATTTTCGTAATCTTGTTGATGTTGAATTTGAACCTTGTGCCGGTGTTAATCTGATTTCTGGCCTGAATGCCTCTGGAAAAACCAGTCTGCTTGAGTCTATTTATTATCTCAGTCATCTAAGATCATTCAGAACTCCTTATCTTTCTGACCTGATAAACCATGATGCCAGCAGCCTGCAGTTAATTGCAAAAGCGAAAGATCTACAACAAAATCAGATTCCGATTGGTATTGTTCGTAGCAAGGAAGCGCTCGAAGTCCGGGCCAACCAGAAACCTGTAAAGCGTGTCGCAGATATAACAGCTATTTTTCCAGTTCTGGCAATTCATCCTGACAGCTATCGTTTGATCACGGGTAGCCCGTCTGAAAGAAGAGCATACATCGACTGGGGAGTGTTCCACGTGGAACAGGGCTTTTTTGAGGCCTGGCAGCGCTACAAAAAAGCATTATCGCAGAGAAATGCAGCATTAAGGTCTGGCCAAAAGCATTCATACTGCAAACTCTGGGATAAGGAACTGGACCAGGCAGCAAAACATATTCATCTGCAGCGAGCTCGCTATATTGAAGATCTTCAACCGTATCTTTTAACACTGATTGAGCAGTTCTTCCCGGAGCAGCAAGTGAAACTGGAGTACAGGCGAGGCTGGAAGAGTGACCAGAGCCTGTTAGCTGTGCTGGAGCAGACCTTTGAACGTGATATAAAACGGGGCGTTACTCAGTCTGGTCCGCATCGGGCCGATTTGTATATACAGGTCGATGGTAAATCAGCGCAGACAGGTATCTCTCGAGGCCAACAAAAAGTGCTTGTGGCCTTACTGAAGCTTGCGCAGGTGCAGCAGTTTTCCCGGTCTGATTCCAGACACTGCATACTTTTATATGACGATCTGGCTGCGGAACTGGATCAGAAGCATCGCAAGCAAATTTTGTCGGTACTAAAAACAATGCCGATTCAACTGTTCCTGACAGCGATTGAACCGGATCAAATAGATCTGCATGATTGGGCTGATGTGTGTATGTTCCACGTGGAACTGGGTTGTTTAAAGTGAACGATCTGGTGATGCATTTGACCTGACGGGCCTTCCTTTCTGTTGCGCATTGTTTACTGCATAATGTTGTTAAAAGCCTGATATAATGCGCTTTTGCTGTTGATATACTATTCCTATGAGTTCTGAACAAACCTACGATTCATCCAATATTAAAGTGCTGAAAGGACTGGATGCTGTCCGCAAGCGTCCGGGAATGTACATTGGTGATACAGACGACGGTACCGGCTTGCATCACATGGTTTTCGAGGTTGTTGATAACGCTATCGACGAGGCTTTGGCAGGTCATTGTTCTGAGATCAAGGTCAAGATCCACAGTGATAATTCCGTTACCGTGACTGATAATGGCCGCGGCATCCCCGTAGACATACATCCGGAAGAAGGGCGCTCCGCAGCTGAAGTGATTATGACCGTGCTGCATGCTGGCGGTAAATTTGATGATAATTCTTACAAGGTCTCAGGTGGGCTCCATGGTGTAGGCGTGTCTGTAGTTAATGCCTTGTCGAAAAAAATGGAATTGACCATTTATCGGGGTGGCAAGAAACACACGCAGGAATACGCCATGGGAGAACCGGTAGCGCCACTGGAGGTTGCGGGTGATAACGAAAAAACAGGAACCGCTCTGCGTTTCTGGCCCAGTGAAACTATCTTCAACAACATCGAGTTTCATTACGATATTCTATCCAAACGCCTTAGAGAGCTTTCATTCCTGAATTCCGGGGTAAGAATCGTACTTTTTGATGAAAGAGACGACAAAAATGATACATTTGAATACGAAGGCGGCATCAAATCATTCGTCGAGCATCTGAACAAGAACAAAACACCGTTGCACGAGAATGTGCTGCATTTCAATACTGATAAAGACGGTATTGGTATCGAAGTTGCGATGCAATGGAATGATTCCTACCAGGAAAACATATATCCCTTTACCAACAACATCCCACAAAAGGATGGCGGAACGCATATTGCCGGCTTTCGTGCCGCACTGACACGCAGTTTGAACCAGTTCATGGAAAAAGAAGGTATCGCATCGCGTGCCAAGGTAAATGTCTCGGGCGATGATGCACGTGAAGGCCTGACCGCCGTGCTTTCCGTGAAAGTGCCTGATCCGAAGTTTTCTTCGCAGACCAAAGACAAACTGGTGTCATCTGAAGTTAAATCCGCGGTTGAATCAACCCTGGGCGAAAAACTGCAGGAATTCCTGCTGGAACGACCGGCAGAAGCAAGAGCCATTACTTCAAAAATTATAGAAGCATCGCGTGCGCGTGAAGCAGCGCGAAAAGCGCGCGAAATGACCCGTCGTAAGGGTGCACTGGATATAGCCGGCTTACCGGGTAAACTGGCTGACTGCCAGGAAAAAGACCCTGCCTTGAGCGAGATCTACCTGGTGGAGGGTGATTCTGCGGGTGGTTCCGCAAAACAGGGCCGCGACCGTCGTAGCCAGGCAATCTTGCCGCTCAAAGGCAAGATCCTGAATGTGGAGAAAGCCAGGTTCGACAAAATGCTGTCTTCAGCAGAAGTCGGTACATTGATTACCGCCCTTGGCTGCGGTATCGGTTCTGACGAGTTCAATCCAGACAAGCTTCGTTACCATCGCATCATTATCATGACTGATGCTGATGTTGACGGTTCACATATCCGCACCTTGCTATTGACGTTTTTCTATCGCCAGATGACCGATATTATCGAACGCGGCCATGTCTATATTGCACAGCCGCCCTTATATAAGGTGAAGAAAGGCAAGCAGGAACGTTATGTAAAAGATGATGATGAGCTCGATGCCTATCTGTTGCAGCAGGCGCTTGAGGGTGCACATTTGTACGTGGGTGCGGATACACCGCCAATCTCCGAAACAGCGTTGGAAGAACTGGCATTGCAATACCTGACTGCAATTAAAATCATTCGCCGGCTCTCGCGCAGAGTCGATGAAAATGTTCTGAACGAGATGATATATCTCAACGGCTTAGCGGAAGAGGACCTGAAACAAGCTGAGACCGTTCAGAAATATCTAGATAACCTATTGATTTTATTAGAAAAACATAGATTATCAGGAATCTACTATTCTGGTCAGGTGATTACTGACGAGGAAGGTCATGCTGCCCTTGAAATGACCAAGACCGTACATGGACTGGATCATAACTATACACTGGATACTGAGTTTTTTACCTCCAGTGAATATAAATTATTAGCTGATATGGGTGGCAAGCTGGATTCATTGATCGGTGAGGGCGCACGCATAGAGCGTGGCGATAAACAGGCAGAAGTGTTTAATTTCGCCGAGGTCATGAGCTGGTTGATGCAACAGGCCAGTAAGGGGCAGAATATTCAGCGCTATAAAGGTCTCGGTGAAATGAATCCGGACCAGTTATGGGATACCACGATGAATCCGGAAACGCGCCGCATGCTACAGGTTAGAATTGAAGATGCTATTGCAGCTGACCAGGTATTCACAACCTTGATGGGCGACCAGGTCGAGCCAAGGCGGGATTTCATCGAGCAGAACGCACTGTCCGCAGAAAATATTGATACCTGATCCCAGGGCTAGTTATCAACAGGTTTTCAACAGATCATTAAGCTGTTTTATCCACAAGTTATTCAAAAAAGGCAGTTTTGTTAAATTTTATCCACAGTCAGTGGATAAGTTGCTTCACTTTCGTATACTTTTTTCATAACCAGGCTCATTGCTTCCCGGTAAGGCACAACGCCTTTTGAGCGCATCAGGTCCCGTCCGGATTTACTTTGCACAAACCGAATGAAATCCTTCACTGATTCGATATTGGGTGAAGCAGGGTCATACGAGAGGAAAAGCGGACGGTAAAGGCTGTAATCACCGCTCTTAATGCTGTCAACTGACGGTGTTACACCATCTAAAGCTACAATCTTGACATCCTGTACGCGTGCACTGCTGACACCGGTGATTGCAATAGCGTTCGGATTTTCGACTATAGCCTGTTCAAGCAATTCACTGGAGTCGAAAACACGACTGGCTTTAATGTTCTTATCGACATTAGAGAAAAGTAAATCTCTGAGCGTATGCCCATTACCGGATATTTTATTCTTTAGAGCAAAAACCTCGATTTTCTGATCAGCACCGCCCAGTTTCGACCAGTTATTGATCTTACCTGTATAAATTGCTTTTGCCTGGTCAAGGCTGATGCTCTCTACAGGGTTATCTTTATGCACGATAAATGCCAGCGCATCCCATGCGACCGGTAAAAGTTCAACACCAGTTTCACCTAATTCGTTCGGAATAAGGTAGCGAGATGTACCAGCGATATCCGCCACACCATTATGCACATCACGAAAGGCGCTGCTTGAATTACCGGCATGTACATTAATCTGATTACCTGTTCTCCTTTGATAGGCAATCGCCAGCTCAGAAATATAAGCAGTCTTGCTGACATAACAATTCACAAGGTTGAGCTCTACCGGGTCCGCAATGGTGTTGAATGAAATTGAAAGAAGCGCGCAAGTAAATAATATCCCTTTATAATCAATCATTTATAGTTTCTCTTCAAGTTTATAGAATTTTATACTCAGTCTGGTTTGTTACATCAACCGTTGATTTATAGCATACTTCCGAAATATTTTAGACATGAGCCGACGAAGTACATGAAACACAAGGATTTAAGAGAATTCATCAGCCAACTGGAGCAAATTGGTGAACTCAAACGTATTCAGCATGAAGTAGATCCCTGCCTTGAAATCACCGAGATCTGTGACCGTACATTAAAAGCTGAAGGCCCGGCATTATTATTTGAAAATGTTAAGGGCCATGGCATTCCTGTGCTCGGTAATCTTTTTGGAACGGCAAAACGCGTTGCTATGGGTATGGGTGAAAATGATGTAGAAGCACTGCGTGAAGTCGGCCAGTTACTGGCTTTCCTCAAAGAGCCCGAACCGCCAAAGGGCATGAAAGATGCCTGGGACAAGATGTCTGTATTCAAGCAGGCACTCAATATGGCGCCCAAAGTCGTCAGGAACGCGCCATGCCAGGAAGTGATTATTGAAAAAGACAAGGTCGACCTGTCGAAATTACCCATCCAGACTTGCTGGCCCGGTGATGTTGCGCCCTTGATTACCTGGGGCCTGGTGATAACCAGGGGCCCGGATAAGGATCGGCAGAATCTTGGGATATATCGCCAGCAGGTCATAGCAAACAACAAGGTCATCATGCGCTGGCTCTCGCATCGTGGTGGCGCACTGGATTACCGCGACTGGCAGAAAAAACACCCCGGCGAACCTTTTGCTGTAGCGGTAGCACTGGGTACCGACCCGGCAACAACCCTGGGTGCAGTGACACCTGTGCCTGACACACTATCTGAATACGGTTTTGCAGGTCTTCTGCGTGGCAGTAAAACCGAGGTAATAGAATGTGGTGTTGGAAACCTGCAGGTGCCGGCGACGTCTGAATTCGTACTGGAAGGTTATATCTATCCGGGCGAGGAGGCTGAGGAAGGCCCGTATGGCGACCATACCGGTTACTATAATGAAACCGACACATTTCCGGTATTTACCATCGAACGTATAACACACCGCAATAACCCGTTATACCACAGTACCTATACCGGCAGACCACCGGATGAGCCGGCTGTCCTGGGCGTTGCATTGAATGAAGTGTTTGTGCCGATCTTACAAAAACAGTTTCCGGAAATAATCGACTTCTATTTGCCGCCTGAAGGATGTTCTTATCGCTTTGCAGTTGTCAGCATTAAAAAACAATATCCTGGCCATGCCAAGCGCATCATGATGGGGGTATGGTCTTTCCTGCGACAGTTTATGTATACAAAATTTGTCATCATTGTTGATGATGATGTTAATACGCGTGACTGGAAAGATGTCATCTGGGCGATCAGTACACGAGTTGATCCTGTACGTGATTTTACAATGGTTGATAATACACCTATCGACTATCTCGATTTTGCCTCACCGGTATCCGGACTGGGTTCAAAAGTTGGTATTGATGCAACCAATAAATGGAAAGGAGAGACGCAACGTGAATGGGGCGTGCCAATAACAATGGATGAAAACGTCAAGCAGCGTATTGATTCTATTTGGGATGATCTGGGTATCGATAAATAGCTCCTGTATTAATGAAACCAGATAAGCGCATTGCAAGGATAATAAAAACCCTGCTTTATATCGGTATAGTGCTTATGCTGTTGCAGGGCTTGCTTGTTTATATAGATATAACATTTACTTCAGATAAAGTACGCCGCGTTCTTGTTAAACAATTAACAATATTTACGCAACGTGAAGTGCACATTGATGGCGATGTAAATATAACTGTTTCGCTACTGCCGCAACTACTTGTTGAGCGCATATATATAAAAAACGTTGAAGGATTTGGTAATGAAGATTTCGTTACTGTGTCTGAGGCGCGTATACAAGTTTCATTATTACCGCTACTAAGTGGAAAACTTCACCTGAATGAGTTTTCAGCTGACCATGTGCATATCGGTTTGATTCAAAATAAAGATGGTAGTAACAACTGGTCGTATGATCATTTAATCCAGACAAAAGAAGAAACCAGCAAAAAAGACGTTGACACAATTAAGAAGGAGAGTGGAAGGCACCGCTTGTCACTAGGCGTTTTAAGGCTGACTAATATTACCTTTACATATAAAGATTTATCACATAAGCAGATTATAGAAAGCCATCTGGGGCGTTTATTAATTGATCTTGAGGATCGCACAAAACCGCAAGCAGAAATAACAGGTACAGTACAGGACATTTCCTATTATATTACATTCGAATCCGAAGCTATTGATAAGCTTGCATCGGGATTATCATGGGAACTGCAAGGAGCAGGTAGAATTGCTGAAAGGAAGACAAAGATAGATGCAGTTATTCAATTAAGTAAGAGAGCCGTTGAGGGAAAAGTAGATATAAATGTACAGGATATAAATCTCGGTTTAATGCTGGAACAACTGGGGATTATTTCCGGAGAAGACGCGGTAAGTAAAGAGCTGAATATAAAAGCGAGATTACATGGAGAAGATATAACCGGGATATTTAAACAATCTGAAATCGATGTGGTACTGGGTAAAGGTTACTGGAAGTGGCAATCAAGTAGAGCTGATGAAAATAAAGAGCTCAAGTTCAACCAGGTGTCTTTACGTTCCTCCTGGAATAAGCCTGTTGAATTACACCTGGATGGGCTAATTTCAGGAGAAGCCTTACGGCTTGATTTAAAAAGCAATCGTTTAAAAGAATTCTTTGATGATGTGGATAAACTTGATGTTGATTTAAAAGCATATATTGCTGGTAGTGATCTTGCCCTGAAAGGAATCCTGGATTTACCCATAAAAACAAAACAGTTCCAGTTAGATATTTCTCTAAAAGGTAAAGACCTGGAGAAACTGAACAAGATTCTATCCAGTGAATTACCGCCGTTCAATAATTTCAGCCTGACTGGAAAAATTTCAGCCAATGAAAAAGGATTTATTATCAAAGCAGAAGATGCAACGATTGGCAATACACATTTCAAAACTGCAATAGTTATAGACACAAGTTCGTTTAAAGCGTTCTGGACTATAAACCTCAACAGTCGCCAGCTGCAAATTAAAGATTTCGAGTTCACAGAGCTGAATGTAGAAAACCTGAGCGCAGAATATATCAAAGCCGCCATGAAAAAGGAGAGCGGAGAAACCAAAGAAGAACCAGGCCGCCGTTTAATAGAGATAGTTGATAATCCAAAAATACATTTTGATTTAAACCTTAAAGTTGACAAGGTGTTCGCGGGAGATAGCGCTCTGGGCAGTTCCAGTTTCATGTTGAAACTGCGCGATGATGCCCTGATATTGCAAGATGCCGAGCTCAATATGCCAGGCGGAAAGATTAAAACAACAGCATCATTCAAGGTTGAAAATGAACAGGTAACAGGCACCTTCATGCTTGATATGGACAAGCTCGAAACCGGTGTTGTTGTTCGTTATTTTACACAGGATAAAAAGCTAGGGGGGGTAATAAGCGCCAGGATTGATCTGCAATTGGGAGGTAAAAACTTTACACGCTTGTTCGACCATGCTACCGGCAAACTGGACGTTGTACTGTGGCCAAGAGATACCAATACAAAAATCATTGATGTATGGGCAAACAATCTTTTCCTGCTGATACTACCAGAGATCAAGAGAAAGGATTCCAGGTTAAATTGTATAGTTGCATTAATGGACCTGGATGATGGCGTCATGAAGGAGGACCTGTTTATCATGGATACTACGAAAGTGTGGATGAACGGTAATATCAATGTAGATTTTGTGGAGGAGCATGTTCGTCTATCACTTTATCCCAGATCAAAAACAGCGAGATTGTTTGCTTTACAGGCACCGATAAGAGCTCAAGGTAACTTTAACGATATAAGACTGGTTACAAATCCAGTGGATATTGCCGCTGCTTATGTATCCTTTATTACCAGCCCGCTGCATGTGCCGGCGCGCTGGGTGTTCGGAGATAAGGTGCCTGAAGATGCCAGTGAGCAGTGTGAAATATTCTTTGAAAGAGAGAATGTAATAAAACTTAAAGAAAAAATGGCAGCAGAAGAACAGAAGGAAATAGATGAATTGTTGAATACAGATTAATTACCTGACACTTTTTATTCAGTCGCTTTGCTCTGGCGGCCGGCGTGAATAAAGACACGATATTAGATAAACACAACTTGAGTTGATAGCAGGAGAAATAAATGTTCGAATGGTTCACCAGCCCTGAAGCATGGATTGCACTTGGCACGTTGACAGCACTGGAAATTGTGCTCGGCATAGACAATATCATTTTTATATCCATCCTGGTTGGTCGTTTACCACAGCATCAACGTGAACTTGGACGCCGTGTTGGTATCAGCCTGGCTATGATTACACGACTTGCACTGTTGTTTTCCATTGCCTGGGTGATGGGCCTCAAGGAGCCCTGGTTTGCTGTGCTGGGGAAGGAAATATCAGGCCGGGACCTGATATTAATCGGCGGCGGCCTGTTTCTGCTGTTCAAGTCCACTCATGAAATACACAACAGCCTGGAAGGCGTAGAAGAAAGTACCGAGGTGCCGGTAGTAGCAGGCCTGGCCAGTGTGCTGGTACAGATCGCCATTCTCGACATTGTGTTCTCGCTGGACTCGGTCATCACCGCGGTGGGACTGGTTGAACACGTTTCCATCATGGCCATAGCCATCATTTTGGCAGTGGTTGTTATGCTGATGGCCGCAAAACCCATCGGCGACTTCGTAGATGCACATCCCACCATCAAGATGCTTGCCCTGTCTTTTCTGATCCTGGTGGGCGTTACCCTGATCGTTGAAGGTTTCGATGTCCATGTGCCTAAGGGTTACATTTACTTTGCGATGGCGTTCTCGGTAGCGGTGGAGATGCTCAATATCCGCATGCGCAAGAAACTGGCGGTACCGGTCAAGCTGCACAAGCAGATCAGCGACTAGGTTCGGCCAGTCCGGGGCGATTGCAAAATTAAACATTTGATTTAACGCAAAGGCGCCGAGGCGCAGAGGCCGCAAAGAAAAATTATGCTTTAGTTTTGTAGCCCGGATAAAGTAATGCGTAATCCGGGTGTTTACCGTGAATCTGGCTTTTTAAAACACAAACCTACTTCGCGCTCTTTGCGTCTCGGCGCCTTTGCGTTAATTACCATGTGTAAAAATAATAACTAATATCGCATAACCCCGGACGTTGTCGCATAATCTTGCTCATGAGAGCAGGTACGCACAAGATCCGGGCAAATGCGCTGTTACAGTTCGCATTGGCGTTCATGCTCTGGCTGGGCTGGGTGAATTCTATACATGCCGAGGTATCGATCAGTGGTGTCGAAGCGCAAATTCGTGACAACATTCTTGCCTACCTGCGGCTCGATGATGAAGCCTGCGATGCGCCCGCCTGGCGGGTAAGGCGTCTGTTTATAGAATCAGAAGAAGAGATTCGCGAAGCACTTGAAGTCGTCGGCTACTACAATGCCGATATCGAGAAGCAACTCGAGCTTGGCGATACCTGCTGGCAGGCAACCTTTGCGATCACACCAGGGCAGCCGGTGGTGCTGCGCCATGTGTCCATCAAAATTGATACCGGCGAGGTACAAGACAGCGAACTGACCAGCGTTGTGCAGCAATGTGCCTTGAATCCCGGCGACATTCTGCAGCATGCCAACCATGAAGCATGCAAGCGCAGAATCACGCGGAAGGCCACTGACCGGGGTTACTTTGCAGCCGGGTTCACTGAACAGCGCATCGATGTTTATCCCGACGAGTACGCCGCTGACATCACGCTGCATTTCGTCAGCGGCCCGCGTTATGTATTCGGCGAAATCACTTTCGACCAGGCGGTGCTGAACCCTGATCTGATTCAGAGATTCGTCAGAATCAATCCGGGTGATCCATATGATGCGGTGCGCATGCGGCGGTTACAGCGTTACCTCGTTACCAGCGCCTATTTTGACCAGGTGTTGTTATCCCGCAATCCACGTGGCGAGCCTTATTTCGACGTGCCGATACACATCGAACTGACACCCGGCAAAAAATTCCAGTACAC
>CAZRKQ010000137.1:0-8621 GCA_964600755.1 uncultured Thiotrichaceae bacterium | reverse complement strand
TTGCGGGCTTTGCGCCTTTGCGAGAGTAAATATCTAAAGCCTTTGTTTATATGGCCAATTCCGAGTGTACTGACAAATGATCATGGTCTGAGTTTGAGTTAATATGACACTGACTGTCAGATTGAATCCTGACTATTACATGTAAAATCCTTTTTGCGTTGCCGGCGTTATTTGCGGCTAAATGAATTACTACCCATTCACAATCGTCATTAAACGATAGGCGGTTCTTCCTGCCCTATATTTAACGGCATTTCATCAGGTGTAAGCTCAGTCTGGAAAGACTCCACATGCCCTGCCACTTCTTTTATGTCTTCAAATCGTGCGATATGGAACAGGGCCTCACCTTCATGCACCAGCGGTATAACCGAACAGCCGATGATGATGCCGCTAGCCGTCGCAATAACTTCAGACTCTTCTCCACCTACAGCATCATCGATCAAACCCAGGACTTCTCCGCGCTTGACGCGACTACCCAAGCCATAGACTTTCCTGAACAAACCACTGGCCGAAGCTCTTACCCAGGTGCTTGAACGTGCAATAAAAGGCTCTTGCTGGATCTTGCGTCTGGAACGGGTTGGTGGCAGCATTTCAAGACTGCGCATAACTTTGACGATGCCTTTCACGCCAGCGCGAATAGAGACTTCATCAAATCGCAGCGCTTCTCCCGCTTCGTATAGCAGCATTGGAATACCGAGTTCAGCAGCCGCTCCACGAAGGGAACCATCGCGTATATTGGCATTAATCAGTACCGGAACACCAAAGGCCTCCGCCAATCGAGCGGTTTCCGGATCATCCAGGTTGGCACGGATCTGCGGCAAGTTGCTGCGGTGAATCGCACCGGTATGCAGATCAATGCCGTGACTGCAGTTATGCACGATCTCTTTCATAAACATATGGGCCAAACGAGCCGCTAATGACCCTTTCTCCGACCCCGGAAAAGACCGGTTCAAGTCACGCCGGTCAGGAAGGTAGCGGGAGTGGTGAATAAGTCCATAAACATTGACGATAGGTACCGCAACCAGGGTTCCACGCAAGCGCTTCAGTGCCGGCTGTTTGAGTAAACGCCGGATAATTTCGGTGCCGTTGAGCTCATCGCCGTGTATAGCCGCACTAATGAACAAACGAGGCCCATCTTTCGAACCACGTATAACATGTACCGGCAGGGTCATCGGTGTATGCGTATACAGGGGTGGCAGTTGCAGTTCTATCAAACGCCGGGTGCGAAGTGGTATGACATCTCCACCGATAACAAAGTTATCGTTCATTCAAGATCAACCTTTTCCGCGGGTTCTGGAGCGTGAGCCTTTGTGCGCAACTTCACCTACGCGTTTTTCCAGGTATTGAATAATGACGCCGGCCACATCTTTCTCACTTGCTTTCTCAATGCCTTCCAGACCCGGGGAGGAATTGACTTCCATCACCACTGCTCCATGATTGGAACGCAGCAGGTCAACACCACAAACCTCGAGGCCCATAATTTTGGCAGCACGCACTGCAGTCGAACGTTCTTCCGGCGTCAATCGCACCAGGCTGGCACTGCCACCGCGGTGCAGGTTTGAGCGAAACTCCCCTTCAGGCCCCTGGCGTTTCATGGCTGCCACAACTTTCTCACCAACGACAAAACAGCGTAAATCCGAGCCGCCGGCTTCCTTGATAAATTCCTGCACCATGATATTGGCTTTCAGCCCCATGAATGCCTGGATCACACTTTCCGCCGCTTTCTGGGTTTCTGCCAGCACCACGCCGATACCCTGGGTGCCTTCGAGCAGCTTGATGACCAGGGGTGCGCCGCCGACTTCCTTGAGCAGATCCTGGATATCGTCCGGATTATGCGCAAAGCCGGTCACCGGCATACCGATGCCTTTTCTTGCCAGCAGTTGTGCATCATCGAAGAAGAACTCATTCACCATGCACCAGAGACAACTTTTGGAATAGATATCACAGACGCTCAGACTGTGCATGTGCCAATCTATACATATATCAAAACAGGTAACGGGGATACCCATGTACTAGAATCAATAGTCAGCATCAGGAATTCCGATCCCCGACAAAGCATAATCATCACATCAGCACGTTTCTACGACGGAAGGGGTAAACTCGTTAAGGAATATCTGGACAAAAGTATAAAGCTGGCTCCGCTTGAGAACAGGACTTTCATTGTGAAAAAAAGAAACAGCCTGGTTGGCGACTCTGCGGCCAATTTCATTATCACATGGAAATCGGAGGTGCCTGTTTATGAACCAATCATCGATGCTGTCATGTTTGGTTTCACAGAGGAAAACAGCTTTACTTTCAAAAGCATTGGCCGGCCACTGACCACACATAAGGAACAATAACATGCATTAATACGGCATATTTGCAGCAATCACTCATTACACAAGCACTATGGTATTCACATGAGCAATCAGCGCGAAGTTACGGCACCTTTATGGCACAACATTGAAGCAGAGGACGTGTTACAGAGGGTAACGTCGTCTACGGATGGCCTGCAGCAGGAAGTTGCACAACAAAGGCTGCAGGAACACGGCCCTAACCGATTGCGACCTGTTAAGGTGAAAAGTCCCCTGGCACGCTTTCTCGTTCAATTTCACAACGTACTTATCTATGTACTGATAGGCGCCGGTTGTGTTACTGCCCTGTTGGGCCACTGGCTGGACAGCGGTGTGATTTTTGGTGTGGTGGTGATTAATGCCATCATCGGCTTCATTCAGGAGGGCAAGGCGGAAAAGGCACTCGATGCCATCCGCAACATGCTCTCGCAGCAGGCCATGGTGAAACGTGACAGCAAGTTCATCAGTCTTCCGGCCGAACAGCTGGTGCCCGGTGACGTGATCCTGCTTCAGTCCGGCGACAAGGTGCCGGCCGACCTGCGCCTGTTCAAGTCCAGGGAACTGCGCATCGATGAGGCCCTGCTCACGGGTGAATCGGTGCCGGCTGAGAAAAGCACATCAACGGTCGCGGCCAATGCCCCGATCGGAGATCGCAAGTGTATCGCGTACTCAGGCACTTTTGTGACCTACGGCCAGGGCCAGGGCGTGGTGGTGGAGGCCGGTGACCGCACCGAAATCGGGCGCATCAGCAGCATGTTGCGCCATGTCCAGGTGCTGACTACGCCTCTGCTGCGACAAATTGCGATCTTCGCCAAGTGGCTCACGATTGCAATCGGTATCATTGCATCCACCACATTTGCCTATGGCGTTTTCGTGCAGGACTTTGCCGTCGGCGAGATGTTCCTTGCAGCTGTCGGACTCGCCGTGGCCGGTATCCCGGAAGGATTGCCTGCCATCATGACCATCACACTGGCAATCGGTGTGCAGCGCATGGCCAGAAGAAACGCGATCATACGCCGTCTGCCCGCGGTCGAAACCCTGGGCTCGGTGACTGTCATCTGTTCTGACAAGACCGGCACGCTGACGCGTAACGAGATGACGGTACAGACCCTGGCAACGGCGGCCGGCATCTGTGAAATAAGCGGTACCGGTTATGATCCGCATGGCGCATTCAGCCTCGACGGCAACGACATCACGATGGATGCGTTTCCGTTGTTGAGAGAGGTGTCGCAGGCGGCCCTGCTGTGTAACGATGCCAGCCTGACGCAATCCGGGGATCAATGGCAGATACACGGCGATCCGACCGAAGGAGCGCTGTTGACCATGGCAGTGAAAGCCGGGCTTGATCACACTTATTGCCAGATGCAATACCCGCGTACCGACGCGATCCCGTTCGAATCACAACACCGCTTCATGGCCACCCTGCACCACGACCACGCCGGCCACGGCTTCATCTATCTCAAGGGTGCACCGGAACGTGTACTGGACATGTGCCAGCGCCAGCGCATGCGCGGCGAGGATGTTCCGCTCGACAAGGCTTACTGGGAGGCCTGCATGGTCGACATGGCCAGCCGCGGCCAGAGGCTGCTCGCAATCGCGTTCAAGCCGGCCCCGGCCGAACAGCAAATGCTCGGCTTCGGCGACGTCGACAACGGGCTCTCCTTGCTGGGCATGGCAGGCATCATCGACCCTCCGCGCGAAGAAGCCATCAGTGCAGTACAGACCTGCCAGTCTGCCGGAATTCGCGTCAAGATGATCACGGGTGATCATGCCATCACTGCCCGTGCGATTGGCGTGCAGATGGGCATCGGTGACGGTGTTACAGTGATGGGGGGCACGGAGCTGGAAGGCCTCAATGATGCCGAGCTGGCAGGGGCTGTACAAACTTGTGATATTTTCGCGCGGGTATCCCCTGAACAGAAGCTGATGCTGGTGACGGCGCTCCAGGCCGGTGGTGAAGTCGTATCGATGACCGGCGACGGTGTCAACGACGCACCTGCACTCAAGCGTGCCGACGTGGGTATCGCGATGGGCATCAAGGGCACCGAGGTGTCCAAGGAAGCCGCGGAAGTGGTGCTGGCCGATGACAACTTTGTCTCCATCGCCGATGCAGTGGAGGAAGGACGCGCGGTCTATGACAATCTGAAAAAATCCATCATGTTCATCCTGCCCACCAACGGTGGTGAAGCGCTGACCATCATTGCAGCGATCGCACTGGGTCGCAGCCTGCCGATCACCGCGGCACAGATCCTGTGGATCAACATGATCACCGCGGTGACCCTGGCGTTGACGCTGGCTTTCGAACCGCCGGAAGAGAACGTGATGAAACGACCGCCGCGCGATCCGGGCGAACCCCTGCTGTCAGGCCTGCTGATCTGGCGCATCGTCTTTGTATCGCTGATACTGGTGGCGGGTACATTCGGCCTGTTTCTGTGGGAACGCGAACACGGCGCCTCGATCGAACTGGCGCGCACCGTTGCCGTCAACACCCTGGTCATGTTCGAAATTTTCTACCTGTTCAGTGCCCGGTATTTATTGGCACCTGCGTTGACTTTTGAAGGCCTTTCCGGAAACCGCTATGTGTTGTATGCCATTGGTCTGTTGATAGTGATACAAATGGCATTTACTTACACCGGCCCGATGCAAGCTCTATTTGCAACCAGTGCCATGAGCATCGATTCCTGGTTGCGTGTGATCACAGTCGCATCATCCGTGCTGCTTCTGGTTGAAACCGAAAAAATGCTTCTGAGAAAATTCATGAAACCAAAACAGCGTGCATAATCGTGACCCGGCAGGAAACGAACCATGCCTGATACAGACAGTATCCAGCGTTTGAAAAATATCGATGCGCACTTATATTCTTAATTCAGGTAGCTCTTCCGTCAAATACAGCATTTATGATATGCAGAATGAAAGCCTGCTCTATTCAGGAAAAATTGAGCGTATCGGGGAAACAATGTTGGCCTCCCTGGGCCACTGCAGGTCGGCTGTTGCTTCTTCACGGCGGGGAATGTGGTATCGATGATGAAGGCGACGATGGCACTGTAGATAGCTTTGATGAAGCATGGCTCAATTCAGGATTATATAGTTCTTATACAATCTTCAAGGAACGCTAACGTTAACAGCTATTCTTTCTCTACGTCTGTATCTATAGTATCAACAGCCTGTTTCCTGGAATACACTTCCGGCAGATAATCGCTGAAAGCCAGGCCATAAAGTTCCCATATCGTGACAAACAATGATGCAATCAACGGGCCGATAAAAATACCGGCAATGCCGAACATCATGATGCCTCCCAGGGTACCGAAGAAAATCATCAGTTCGTGCATCTTGGTGTCCTTGCCGACGAGGATCGGACGCAGCACATTATCCAGACTGCCGACAACCACGCCGCAGAAAACCAGCAACCCTACCCCGCCGGCGACACTACCCTGCATGATCAGGATAATAGCCGCGGGAATCCACACCAGCGCCGAACCCACACTCGGTATAATCGACAGCACCGCCATCACCGTACCCCAGAACACGGCATTGTCTATGCCAGCGACGGCAAAAGCACCACCTGCGAGACCGCCCTGCAGTATACCTATTAACATCGTTCCCTTTATCGTGGCCCGTGTTACCGAAGTAAACTTTTCCAGCATCAGGTTTTCATCGTCGCTGTTCAATGGCAGGTAATAAAGAATCTTTTTTATCAGCTTGTTGCCGTCCATCTGGAAAAAATACATGGTGTACAGAAAGACAAAGGACATGAATAAAAAGTTAACCGTACCAAAAGTCGCAGAAGACAGACCACCAACAATCCACTTGCTGATTGAGCCGACGAGCTTACCGGCTTTTTCCAGGATAATTTCCCGGTAAGGTACCAGCTCATCGTAAAACGGCAGGTGTTGCAGATAAGCAGAAATCCTGTCAGGTTGTTCAATCGTCTGCTTGACCCAGGGCGTGATCGACTGGCCGACATCGATCGCCTGTCCAACGATGATGCCGACCAGAAGCATCATAGGAATCAACACGACAAATATCATCAACAGCAACGTGGTCACAGAAGCCAGGTGCCTGTGCCCGTTGAACATGATTTTCAGGCGGCGGTATACGGGGCGCGCCAGCGCACTGAACAGCCCGGCAAGAAAAATGGCCATCAGGAACTGGCTGATCATCGAAAAGAACAGTGCTGAAATGGCGATAACCATCAGCACCAGCACTGACTTGTTTATTGCATCCTGGTTCATGATTTTATTACTTTCCTGTTTATTGTATTCACGCTTCTTGAAAAAGAGAACAACCGATTAACTAAAAGTCACTGTATTACAGAATACATCCATGTATTCTGCCCTAACGGGCCAGCCTTCGGCTGTTCAAATCTGCTCCAACAGATTTAGTCCCGCTTCCGCGGGAATGACGATAATTGTGGCTGAAGTTTTCAAATCACCAGATAGATGTAACTACAACGCCAACCTGGCACGAATACCAGCAATCCACACCGAGCTTTCATTTGGATTCAGCACGGGGTCCTTGATGTATTGTAGATCCGGCGTGAGCGCAAAGTTTTTTGACAGCTGGAAGCGATAAAAAATTTCACCGGTGTACTGTGGATCGAGGTTGCTGCCGAAGCCGCCGACCGGATCTTCCGAGGCTTCTGCCCAGCTCAGACCAAAACCGAACAGCTCATTTGAATCCCAGTTGTAGATACCGAGTCCTGCACTGACCATTTTTTCTAGCAGCGCACCACCTCCGCCATCGGAATCACCGATGCGGATAAAAGGCATGTATTTATCCTGGAAGAAATGCGCGGCTGAAAATGCCCAGCCGCTGCCTTTGGATTCATTGACGCTACCATTTGTTTTCTGCTCATCGGACTCCCAGTAAACGAAGTTGATGTTATCGAAATAAATACGGTCCTGTGATGTTGTGTAGCCGATTTCGATATGCGTGAAATACTCGTTATCATCGAAGAAGTTGCTAAAGCTTCTGCCGGGGTGTGCCGGGTCACCAGCGGCATCCATAATCCCGGCAACGGCATAGAAGTTCTTGCCCAGCATGGTGCCGAAGGCGCCGCCAAAACCCTGGTCAGGAATGCCGATGGTCGGATTGGTCGAGAAGCTCAGGTTCATGAATGAGGTTTGCGGATTGATCAACCCGTAGACGCCGAGGAAGTCGGTGTTGTCGATCTGCCCGGCAAGCAAGGTCATCTTACCGTCGTTGAGCTTCTGCTGCCAGAACAGGTTGGTCAGGATCCAGTCCTTGTCACTGAACTGGGTACCGACGATCGAGGCGGCACCGATGCCCTGGATACCCAGGTCCTGCGGTGCCAGGTCGGTGGATATCTTGTGGCGGTTCTCGGCCTTGAACACGAGGGTGCCGGTGTTTTTGTTGCCACGGTTTACTAGCGTCCACGAGACCGGTAACTGGAAGATGCCGCCCCAAGCATTGTCTTCACCTAATGCCGCGCTGGCTTTCTGATACAGGGTTGAGTAGTTGATGCCAAGTGCAAGACCCTGTTCGTCCATCAGTTTGTCTTTATAAGCAAACCAGCCCGGCATACTGTCCTGGATGAAGTCACCCGTTACCCTCTGGTTATCCTCGATCAGTTGTGCGCCGGTACTGCTGGGCCCGCCGAATGTTGGGATTTCGTCGAAGCTTGATGTGGTTTTTGCGTGGGCAGATAGATTAAGTATCAGATGCATAAGTAATGCAGCAATTAGCTGTATGCTCAATTTTTTGTTATTCATGATAAGTAATTACGTCATTGTAGGATTTTGATTACGGCAATGTATTGATCGCATCTTTCAAATCCTCATCATGAAAAAAACAGGGCGCTTGAGCGCCCTGTGTAACTTGTCACCTGAATATGATCAAAGTGGATACTTACCACGTGTATTCGGTACTTGCGCCGGCCGGAAGTGAGGATGATCTTCTGCAACAACCGTATTCTTGTAGACCAGGCCATCTTTCATGATGAAGTTGAGCTTGCTTTCATCGAGTATAAGCTTGATGTCGTCCAGCGGATTGCCGTCCCACAGCAACAGGTCGGCATACGCGCCTTCCTTGATCGTGCCGAGCTCATAGGTGGGATAGGGGTCCTTGGGTCCCGACCACTTGAGCACGATTCCGGCGTTACCGGTCCAGTGCTTCAGCGCTTGCGCCGGGGAAAAGCCGGCCTCGACGTTGCAGGTGATGTCTTCCTTGATGCGTCCTACCAGATCGGTACTGAACATGTCCGACCCTCCGACCGTGAAGACATTGTGCTCGTTCATCATCTTGGCCGCTTTGCGTGCACCCTTGCCGACG
>CAZRKQ010000136.1:0-7021 GCA_964600755.1 uncultured Thiotrichaceae bacterium | reverse complement strand
GCAGAGGCGCAGAGCACGCAGAGGACTTTTATATTCGTTCATCAAAAAAGTCATTGCGAACTTGGCGCCTTTGCGAGAGTTAATACTTGTTATTCTTTATCTCTCGCCAAGGCGCAAAGCACGCAAAGGTTTTCAGTGTTTGTTATCAGAAACCAATTTAATACTCTCTGCGTGCTCTGCGCCTCTGCGAGAGAAAGTAAGTGGGCTCCGCCCACCAAAGCAGAAATACATAACAGGTGTTCTCTCGTTAAGGCGCAGAGAGTGCAAAGTTGTTTTTTGTTTTCAACATCAATTTACTCATTTCACCCAGAGTCCTTCCTTTGCGATCTTGGCGCCTTGGCGAGAGTAAAAATCGTTATTGATTATCTCTCGCCAAGGCGCCAAGCACGCAAAGATTTTCAGTGTTTGTTATCAGAAACCAATTTAATACTCTCTGCGTGCTCTGCGCCTCTGCGAGAGAAAGTAATTGCGCAATGTAGAGTGTTAGCATCATCCACCCCTGTTCCTAGAACCCAGAACCCGGTACCTGTAAAATTCGCTCGATGAAAACGCGCGACTTCTGCTATGACCTGCCTCAACACCTGATTGCCCAGTACCCGGCAAAGCAACGAACGGATAGCCGTTTACTTCATATCGATAGAAAACATTCCACATTTGATGACAGGCAATTTACGGATCTACCCGATCTGCTCAAACCCAATGATGTGCTTGTGTTCAATAACACCCGGGTTATTCCGGCCAGACTGTTTGGCCACAAAGCCACAGGTGGCAAAGTTGAAATACTGATTGAACGTATTACCTCTGAACATAGCGCACTTGCACATGTGCGCGCCAGCAAAACGCCCAAAGTCGGCACTGATATCATCGTGGATACTGCTGAATCAGGTAAAACTATAAGCTTCAGGATTGAAGAGCGTCGTGACAATCTTTTTATGCTCGGTACTGAAGCAAGCATTAACATCACCGACATTCTTCAACAGATCGGCCATATGCCATTACCGCCCTATATTGAACGCAGCGATGAAGCACAGGACCTCGAACGCTACCAGACAGTTTATGCCCGGCAACCCGGCGCTGTCGCCGCCCCAACCGCCGGCCTGCATTTCGACGAAAACATTCTCACGGCGATAGAAAACAAAGGCATAAAAAGCGCCTATGTCACTCTGCATGTTGGTGCCGGAACATTTCAACCGGTGCGTTCTGAGCACATCAAAGACCATGCCATGCATTCAGAATTCCTGGAGGTGCCAGAAGATACAGTATCATTGTGTAATCAGGCGCGAGAGCAGGGTGGGCGCATCATTGCCGTTGGCACAACTGCCGTACGCAGTCTAGAAACCGCAAGTGCCGATGGCGAATTGCAAGCCTACCGTGGTGAGACCGATATTTTCATTTACCCGGGCTACCAGTTTAAAAGCGTCGATGCGCTGCTGACCAATTTCCATCTGCCTGAATCCACTTTGCTCATGCTGGTCTGTGCATTCGCCGGCTATGAAACTACAATGCGTGCCTATAAACATGCTGTTGAAGAGGAATACCGCTTTTTCAGTTATGGTGACGCGATGTTTATCGATTAACAGTGAATTGAATATGCCTCTCGCAGAGGTGCAGGGAACGCAGGGAGAATTTAGAATCTGCTATTTTTGATGAAAACATATAATTATCCTTTACGTTCTTGGCGACAAGGCGAGAACTAATAAATTTTTTCTCTCGCAAAGGCGCAAAGCTCGCTAAGGTTTTTTAAAATTTGTTGTATTAATAAATCCTCTGCGTACTCTGCGCCTCTGCGAGAGTATTCATTCGTTTAACAACGACAAGGATTCTTTACAGTGTGTAGCCTTTATTAGCACAGCGTAATCCGGGACGAAAACCTGGAGGCCAAATCAGTTAATTTACTTTAACTTAGTCTTATATCTTATTGATGTTATTTGAATTATTTAATACAGATGAGCACGCACGGCGGGGGCGGTTGAGCTTTGACCGGGGCGTGGTTGAAACCCCGGCGTTTATGCCGGTTGGCACCTATGGCACCGTCAAGGCGATGACACCGGAAGAGCTCACGGAGCTCGGTGCACAGATTATTCTTGGCAACACCTTCCACTTAATGCTCAGGCCCGGCACAGACATCATCAAGCAGCACGGCGACCTGCATGACTTCATGCACTGGCAGGGACCGATCCTGACTGACTCAGGCGGCTTCCAGGTTTTCAGCCTCGCCAAGATGCGCAAGATCAGCGAGCAGGGCGTTGTGTTTCAATCACCGGTCGATGGCGCCACCATTGAGCTCACCCCGGAGCTGTCAATGCAGGTGCAGCGCGACCTGGGCTCAGATATCGTCATGATCTTCGACGAATGCACGCCGTATCCTGCCACCCATGAGCAGGCAGAATCCTCGATGCAATTGTCCATGCGCTGGGCCGAGCGCAGCAAGCAGGCGCATCAGGGCAATGCCTCGGCCTTGTTTGGCATCGTCCAGGGAGGTATGTATGCAGATCTCAGGGAACAGTCTGCAACAGGGCTCACCGCTATGGGATTTGATGGCTACGCCATCGGCGGCCTCTCTGTGGGAGAACCGGAGGACGAGCGCAACCACATCCTGGCGTGCACCGTCCCGCACCTGCCCGAAAATCAACCACGTTATTTGATGGGTGTCGGCAAACCGGAAGACATCGTCGAAGCGGTACGCCGCGGCATCGACATGTTCGATTGCGTGATTCCAACACGTAACGCACGCACCGGTTTCCTCTATACCCGCAAAGGCATTCTCAGGATCCGCAACAGCCAGTACCAGGACGACACGCGCCCGGTTGATGACAGCTGCAGCTGCTACACCTGCCGTCACTACAGCCGCTCATATTTGCGCCACCTGGATAAATGCGGCGAAATCCTGGGCTCAAGGCTGAATACGATCCATAACCTGCACTACTATCAGGACCTGATGCGAAACATTCGCGAAGCCATCGAGATGAACAGGTTCGATCAATTCGCCACTGATTTCTACGCTATGCAGCATATCGGACCTTAGCAAGGCTTCGCGAGGGACTAGGTACTAGGGACTAGGGACTAGGTACTGGGGACCGGAAGTCATTCATCTGAAACCTGACTTTCCCTAGAACCTAGAACCTTGATAACTAGATCCTTACGCGCCCTCGGCGCGTATGGCATAATAGCGCCCTTTAAATATAAGGCTTGCCCATCGACAGTCCTTCAGCATGCTCTGGAGGCGGCACGGGCAAAAGGGTCTAAGAGGAGATATCTTTTGTATAGCAAACTATTCTGTGGCAAAAAATTCTGGGGATTCGCTGTAACGGGTTTCTTTGTATCTGATGTCTGGGCTACCAACGGGGCACCAGCAGCTGCACCGGGGGGCGATCTGGCTACCATGATACTGCCGATCGGGCTGATCGTTTTGTTCTATTTCTTCCTGATTCGCCCGCAGAGCAAACGCCATAAACAGCATAAGGAAATGGTGTCAGCTCTGCAGAAAGGCGAAGAAGTCGTCACTACCGGCGGCCTGCTTGGCAAGATCACCAGTGTCGGCGAAAACTTCATTACCCTGGAAATCGGCAATGATGTATCCATCCATGTGCAGAAGAATTCGGTTCAGGCTGTCATGCCTAAAGGCACTATCAAGGAACAGTCCGGCGCTAAAGACTAGTCACCGGATACAACATAACAATTTATAAAACATAAGGTCTCAGCAATGCTGAATCAGTATCCACTGTGGAAATATATTGCGCTTACCATGGCGCTTATCTTCGGCATAATATATGCCTTGCCGAATTTATATGGCGAAGATCCCGCGGTACAGGTGTCTCACCGTATACAATCAGTAACCCAGGAAGACATGCTGTTGATCGAGCAAACACTCGCCAGCAGCGAGATTCATATCAAGTCTTCAGCAATCATCGAAGGCAGGGCACTGATCAGGTTTGATGATGAAAATATCCAGCTACAGGCTGCCGATGTTCTGAAGTCATCCCTGGGAAAGCAGTACCTGGTCGCTTTAAACCTGGCACCGGCCACACCTGGCTGGTTGCGTGCACTCAACGCAGCGCCAATGTACCTTGGCCTGGACCTGCGTGGTGGTGTTCACTTCCTCATGGAAGTCGACATGGTCGCAGCCATCAGGCGCCTTGAAGAAAGCCTGTTATCCGATATACGCAGCCACTTGAGGAGCGAAAAGATTCGTTACCGTGGCGTTACCCGTGACGAAAAAGGATTGCAGATACGCTTTCGCGATGCGGACAACATATACGATGCGCTGGACAGCCTTGAAGACCAGTACTCTGAACTGGCATTTGAGCTGGATGAGAAAAACCTTGTCATTAACGCAAAGCTGACAGAAGTTGCAATCCGCGATGAAAAAAGGGCGGCCTTACAGCAAAACATAATTACGCTTCGAAACCGCGTCAACGAACTGGGTGTCGCTGAGCCTGTAATACAACAACAGGGCGACTCACGCATCGTGGTGCAGTTGCCCGGCATCCAGGACACAGCGGGGGCGAAGAAAATTCTTGGCGCCACTGCAACGCTGGAATTCAGACTGACTGAAGGCACCCGCGCAGATTGGGAAGATGCCGAGAAAAGCGGCCGTATTCCTCTAAACGCCTTGCTCTACCATGAGCGCGACGGCAGCCCGGTATTACTCAAACGCCGTGTAATCGTTACCGGCGACCAGATTATTGATGCGGCCTCCACCATTGACCAGCAAAAGGGCGTACCGGCGGTTTCTGTTCGCCTCGATGGTAAAGGCGCGAAGAAAATGGGCGAAACCACGCGCGAAAACGTCAAAAAACCGATGGCGGTTGTTTTCATCGAAAACAAGGTTGAAAGCAAACAGGTTGGTGACGAAGTCATCAAAAAACGTACCACTGTAAAAGAAGTCATCAATGTATCAACCATTCAGGAACAGTTCAGTGCGCGTTTCCAGATTACCGGCCTGGAATCTCAGGAAGCACGTGATCTGGCTTTGCTGCTAAGGGCAGGCTCATTGCGCGCACCGGTGGAAATCATCGAGGAACGTACTGTTGGGCCCAGCCTGGGTAGGGACAACATCAACCAGGGTTTCATGTCCGTAATGATTGGCTTCACCCTGGTACTGATGTTCATGGCTGTTTACTACAAGACTTTTGGTCTTATCGCCAATGTCGCCCTGACTGCAAACCTGATATTTATCGTCGCCATATTATCGCTGCTGCAAGCCACACTGACGTTGCCGGGTATTGCAGGTATCGTACTCACAGTGGGTATGGCTGTGGATGCTAACGTGCTTATCTTTGAGCGTATTCGTGAAGAAATCCGCAATGGCAATTCACCGCAGGCGAGTATTCACGCAGGCTATGAAAAAGCATTCAGCACCATTACAGATGCCAACGTTACAACCCTGCTGGCCGCCATCGTTCTGTTCAGTCTCGGCACCGGGCCAGTAAAAGGTTTTGCTGTCACCCTCTGCATCGGAATTATTACATCGATGTTCACCGCTATTGTAGGTACACGCGCAATCGTAAACCTGGTTTACGGTGGACGTAACGTCAAAAAGCTGTCGATATAACAGGATCTCATCATGCAAATACTACAAGGTAAATCGACAATCGACTTTATGAGCAAGCGCAAGATTGCACTTGTCATTTCACTTACCCTTATCGTCATATCGATCGGAAGCCTGTTCACAAAAGGCCTCAATTTTGGTATCGACTTCACCGGTGGCTACCTGATTGAAGCCGGATATGAATCAGAAGTTGATATCGGCCCGATACGCGCCACACTGGCAGAAAACGGATTCGAAGATGCCCAGGTGCAGAACTTTGGTTCCGCAAAAGATATCCTCGTACGCATTGCACCTCGTGAGGACATCAACAAGGCCGGCCTCAGCGATGCAATTCTGGCTATCCTGCAAAAGAACACAGACCAGGATATCCAGATGCGACGCGTCGAATTTGTTGGCCCCCAGGTGGGTGAAGAACTGCGTGATCAGGGCGGTCTCGCCATGCTGGTCGCACTCGGCGGCATTCTGCTTTATGTAAGTTTCCGTTTTCAGTTCAAATCAGCTGTTGGCGCCATCCTCGCACTGGTACATGACGTGATAATTACCATTGGTGTATTTTCACTTACGCAGATGGACTTTGACCTGACCGTTCTGGCAGCGCTGCTCGCCGTTATCGGTTACTCGCTCAACGATACCGTGGTCGTACTTGACCGTATTCGCGAAACATTCCGCAACGTACGCAAGCGCACACCGGTGGAAATCCTCAACCTGTCAATCAACCAGACACTGTCCCGTACATTGATAACATCGTTTACAACATTGCTGGTGTTGTCTGCGCTGTTTTTTTTCGGCGGTGAGGTTATTCATGGCTTCGCATTCGCATTGATCATCGGTGTCGTGGTAGGTACGTACTCATCCATCTATGTCGCCAGCAGCACATTGATGGCGATGAAGATTCACAAACAGGACTTTTTGGTTGTTGCTAAAGAAGAAGTTGTTGACGACAGGCCTTAGAGGTATTTATTAACCGCAGAGGCGCTGAGGCGCAGAGGTTTTTGTTGTTAACGTAGGAGCGACTTTAGTCGCGAATAGCTGTTAATCACGGTTACCAGTTTTTTCGCCTTGATGGTATTCAAATATTTCCCACAGTTTAGTTATCACGTGTAACGAAGCATTGGTTTCGCTCCTGCTGGAGCGAGTTACTTTCTTTACTCGTATAAAGAAAGTAACCAAAGAAATACGCCCCGGGCGCTCGTGCTTCGCATGCCCTCAGCCAGCTCCACTGCCACGGGTCGTCTTGACTCGCATCCCTGCTCGACAAGACTCGATTGACCGTCCCTGGTCAATCGACCCTACCAGTGAAGCCGTCTTCGGCGAGCTTAACGGGGTTTCTCCCCCTTGAAGTTTGCCGAGGCATTCGTCTTTGGTAGGGAAAATCCGACATGGACGTCGGATTTAGTCCTGTCGAGCCCGGACGGCGAGTCAGGACGGCCCGTAGGCAAAGGCGAATGGCGAGGGGACCCGCAGGGCAAA
>CAZRKQ010000135.1:0-35797 GCA_964600755.1 uncultured Thiotrichaceae bacterium | reverse complement strand
TTTCGAGGGGATGACGATGTCGCTAAATAAACAAGCCCCTTCCGGGGCTTTTTTTATGTATGGCGGAGAGGGAGGACTTGGTTCAAATCCCTGGTTCGACAAATTCGCCGGGAGCGAATAATCCCGACCGAGCTTTCGAGGGGATGACGATGTCGCTAAATAAACAAGCCCCTTCCGGGGCTTTTTTTATTTATGGCGGAGAGGGAGGACTTGGTTCGAAACCCTGGTTCGACAAATTCGCCGGGAGCGAATTTGCACGGCCAAAGGGAGCCAGACTAATTCGACTGGATAGAATTAGAACAGCCGAAGGCTGGCCCGAAGGGCGGAACCCATGGATGGGTGGAGTAACGGAGAGGCGCATGGACGCGCCGAATAATCCCGACCGGTTATTAAAAGACACTGGGCTCCCGTCTTTGAGGGGATGACGAAGTTGACATAAAAAAGCCCCTCTTTGGTGCTTTTTTATTTATGCCAGGTACTGATAAAAACAATATGTGCCTCGAACCATGTACTGTAAATAACGAATAAAAAAACATATTGACTGCAACTGAGATTCGTAGTCATTTGACGCAAGTGTCATATCCCATAATAAAGTGTGTGATATGACACAAAAATCTCATTCTACTTGATGTATATCAATTGCTTATTCGTTGATGGGACGTATCGTTCTACCCCTATGGGGATTCTCCATAACAACAGCGCATAAATTAACAATAAATCAGCACATCTATATTGGAGGGTGTTATGAATACCTTAACCACACGAGCTCTTTCAGTGTGTATTGGGCTTATGCTGGGTCTGTCAGTATCGACATCAGCCTGGTCAGCCAAAACACTTGAGCAAGTCATGAAAGACCGCGGCCTGACGCAGAAAGATATACTTGCTGCCGCAAAAACCTACACACCTACGGGTGGTCGTGATGAATTCATCGTGTTCAGTTCAGGTGGACAGAGTGGGCACCTGATTGTGTACGGTATTCCATCCATGCGCATACTCAAATACGTGGGTGTGTTCACACCGGAACCCTGGCAGGGTTACGGCTTCGATGACGAATCCAAGGCAGTGCTGGCGCAGGGACGTATCCAGGGCAAGGACATCACCTATGGTGACACCCACCATCCGGCCATTACCGAAACCAAGGGCGTGACCGACGGTCGCTACCTGTTCATCAACGACAAGGCCAATCCGCGTATCGCTGTTGTCGACCTGCATGACTTCGAAACCAAGCAGATCGTTGCCAACCCGTTTTTCAAGAGCTCACACGGTGGCGCCTATGTGACACCGAACTCTGAATACATCATGGATCCGGCCCAGTACGCGACACCGCTGGAAGACGGTTTTGTGCCGCTGGAAGAATTCAACGAGAAATACCGCGGTGGCCTGACCTACTGGAAATTTGACAACGAGAAGGGCCGTATCGATCCGTCAAAGTCATTCACTTTCGAAATGCCGCCCTACAGCCAGGACCTGGCTGACGCCGGCAAAGGCCCATCATATGGCTGGGGCTTTAATAACTCGTTCTGTTCCGAACGCTATGTCGGTGGCAACGAGCGTGGACGCCCGCCGTTTGAAGCCGGCTGTTCCTCCAAGGACACCGACTTCATGCATGTGACCAACTGGAAAAAAGCCGCCGAGCTGGTGGCCGCCGGTAAGGTCAAGAAAGTTAAAGGCAGTTACCTGATCGGCATGGACCAGGCCGTCAAAGAAGGTCTGCTCTACCTGATTCCCGAGCCCAAGAGCCCGCATGGTGTTGACGTCACACCGGACGGTCAATATATCACCGTATCCGGCAAACTCGACAGTCACGCCTGGGTATTCAGTTGGGACAAGATCAAGAAAGCCATCGACAGCAAGACATTTGAAGGCAAGGATGCATATGGTATTCCCATCATCGCGCTCAATGATGCGCTGCATAAATCCGTCAACGTCGGTCTGGGTCCACTGCATACACAGTACGACTCGAAGAAGTGCGTTGCCTATACCTCGATATATGTGGACTCGATGATCACCAAGTGGGACTACTGTGAAGGTAAGGTGCTCGACCAGTTGCCGATTCACTACAATGTCGGCCACCTGATGGCCATGCAGGGCGATACCATGGATCCGAAGGGCAAGTACCTGGTGGCGCTGAACAAGCTGGCCATCGACCGCTTCAATCCTGTCGGTCCGCTGCATCCGCAGAACCACCAGTTGATTGACATCAGCGGTGAAAAGATGGAGCTGCTGTATGACATGCCGCTGCCACTGGGCGAGCCGCACTACGCTGTATCGATCGAGGCAAACAAGCTGAAACCGGCCGTACGTTACAAGTCAGGCTGGAACAGCCGTACCGATTCACGTTCACCCTACAAGACCCGTGCAGGTCGTGAAAAGACCGAACGCACCTGTGACGCCGATGGCAAATGCACCGTGCATGTTTATGGCACCACCATTCGTTCACATATCACGCCTGAAATCATCGAGGTTACAGAGGGTGATACGGTATCGTTGCACTTCACCAACCTGGAACGTGCCGAGGATGAAGTACACGGTTTCGCGATGTACGGCCAGAACGTCCAGCTTTCGATCGAGCCGGGCAAGACCGCGTCAGCAACCTTCGTCGCTGACATAGCCGGTGTCTATCCTTACTACTGCACCGAGTTCTGTTCAGCACTGCATCTGGAAATGCAGGGTTATTTGCTGGTTCAGCCTAAAGGCTACAAAGCCAAGGCGGGTGGTCTGAAAGAGGGCACGACCTACACCGAAGCAGACTACAACAAGCAGGTTGAGACCAATATCGCAACCCAGGAAGTCATTGACCAGGTTGTCGGCTTTATTACCAGTCACAACTACAAGGACTTCCCGACAGTTGTCGCACTGGTTGAGGACGCTACTGACCAGCTCGGTTTCGCCAAGAGTGCGAAAGAGAAGTCAGAGGCCGCTGCAGCCAAGAAAGACTGGAACAACGCCATGCTCTGGGCTAACCAGTGGTGGCAGTACCAGGTCAAGACTGCAGATATGGGACTACGCGCCAAGACCTATCTTGAAGAGAATGGAGCCAAGAAGGTCAAGTAACAGTCTCTGTTAAAATCGGCAAACAGGAGGGGGCAATAATCGCCCCCTTCTTTTACACTAACCTGACCCATAGAGGGTAATCGATATGATCCGAATCAAATACAAACCTGTGCTTATTGTGTCTGCCTTGATGGCATTCTCACCAGCCGCTTTTGCACTGGACGGTGCTGAACTGTACAAATCAAAAACCTGCCTGACCTGCCACGGTAAAGATGGTAAAACCACCATTATGCCCAGTTATCCCAAGGTCGCCGGTCAGAACGAGGCCTATGCATTACAACAGATGAAAGACATCAAGAGCGGTGCACGTGCTAACGGTATGTCGGCTGCCATGAAAGGCATCATGCATCTTGTATCTGATGAGGAAATGGAGGCACTGGCGAAGTACCTCTCTACCTTGCAGCCGTGATCCGTCTTTTATGATTGACCAGAAAAGCCTGTTTCAAAACCGAACAGGCTTATTTTGTTGTAAGTAAGCATTTTAACAATATTGTTTTGAGCCACAGAGAGCACAGAGGTATTGTTTTGTAGGCTTTTTGCCGCGAAAAACGCAAAGTACGCAACGAAATACGATTGTTCTACCGCAGAGGCGCGGAGGTGCAGAGGAAAGACGAGTTTTGTTATTGACGTTTTTCAGAAGTTGTTCGTGGTAAGTTTCATTGACGCAACCTGTTTATACATAAAGAACCGTTGTTCTCTGCGTCTCCGCGCCTCTGCGGTTAATATGTAATTTTATTGTGCGTACTTTGCGTTTTTCGCGGCTTAGTGTTTTATCATTATAAAAAATCTCTGTCTAACTCTGTATTCTCTGTGAAAAAAAAATTAAAGCTGCGTTTCGAAAGCGTTGCTCTTTACATGACTACTTAGTTACCTGGCACGTTAATGCGAATAATACTTTCCAGCTTGAAAGCAATAAAAACAAACACCTCGTTGTTCGCGGCGATGTTCTTTTTTGTTACCGGTATTATTCTGTGGGGTGGCTTCAACACCTTTATGGAAGCAACCAACACCATGACATTCTGTATTTCGTGTCATGAAATGGAATCAACGGTTTATGCTGAGTACAAGCACTCGGTGCATTACACAAACTCATCCGGCGTGCGTGCAATCTGTTCAGACTGTCATGTGCCGAAGGAATGGGTACCGAAAGTTATCCGTAAAATCCGTGCAACGAAGGAACTGTACTACTGGATGACAGGCAGCATCGATACGCCGGAGAAGTTCGAAGCCAAACGGCATGAACTGGCAACACGTGTGTGGGAATCGATGAAAGCAACCGATTCACGAGAATGCCGCAACTGTCATCAGTTATCCGTGATGGAGCTTGCACAGCAGGCGCGCTTTGCAGCACGTATACACGCTGACGCGATAGACAAGGGGGAAACCTGCATCGATTGTCACAAGGGCATTACTCATAAATTGCCACAGGAAAAAGTTCAGCTCACAGAAGACGACGCGGAAATCGACATAGAGTATGCCGAAGAAATCAATGACACCTGTGCCGGTTGTCATGGCGAGTTTGGTGAAGGCAGCATCGATGGTGAATACCCGCGACTGGCCGGGCTGGATGAAGAATATCTTGCCAGCCAGATAACACATTTCAAAACCAGGGAACGCTTGAATATCCCGATGTTGCCTTATGCAACCGAACGTGAGTTGCCGGAAGAAGATGTGCGTCTGATCGCAGCCTATTTATCACGCATCGAGTTACCGACGAAGCTACCACCCATTGTCGAGGAAGAGTTTGATGCGCTGGCGCGCCTCGAGGCAAGCGGGCGTGTCGTCAATATTGCACGCTACCCGGGTAAGGCTGAAAAGGGCCGCCGTTTCTACCAGAAAGAGTGTGCCGGTTGCCACGGTGATGAGGGGCAGGGTGATGACAGCCGGAAAATTCCGCAACTCACAGGTCAGTACAGTATTTATTTAAGCCGGCAGATCAATAATTTCCGTAAAGGCGAGCGGCTGCACGATGATCCGCGCGATGCTGATATTTTCAAGTCTTTCAGTGATGCCGAGATCGGCGACATGCTGGCGTATTTATCGATAATGGATGACGACTAGTTTGCCGAAGATAAAGTTAAAAACTGTCTTAGTCGATACAGTTTAAGCCTCAGAAAAATAAAGGATTTTATACTTGATCTATCTCAATTACAGCGGCTCATGTGCAGTGTTAGGATTGCACGATTGACTGATAAGCATATTTTTTGAAAACACCATCATACAGCCGCAGGCTGGTGAGCATTACATCTGAACGCATTCAGCGGGGAACAGTTTATGAACAGCAGGTTAATTATATCCACAATCACGACCGTGCTCGGTTTAACATTTTCTACAGCATCACTGGCCTGGCTGGAAAAAGGTGGTGAACGTGATGAAGCCTTGACCCTTAAGCCTGACCACGAGAACGGTATTGAAGTATATGAAGTCTGTGCCGGTTGTCATCTGACTGAAGGCTGGGGCAAGCCAGACGGCACCTTTCCGCAACTGGCTGGACAGCACCCTGAAGTCCTGGTCAAACAGCTGGCGGACATTCGTGAAGGTAACCGTGACAACCCGACCATGTACCCGTTTGCACTCCCGGAGTCTATCGGTGGTGCACAGGCACTGGCTGACGTGGTTGCCTATACCGCGAAGCTGCCAATGAATCCGGACAACGGCAAGGGTGACTGGGCCAAAGGTACAGCCGAATTCGACCAGGGCAAGAAGTTGTACGATGACAATTGCGTTGAGTGCCATGGTGATAATGGCGAAGGCAAGGCCGACAAGTTCTACCCGTTGATCCAGGGTCAGCACTACAAGTACATGATGCGCCAGTTCGAGTGGATCCGCGACGGCAAGCGCCGCAATGCCAACCCGGACATGGTCAAGCAGATCAAGAGTTTCAGTGACAAGGATATGCAGATGGTGATCAATTATGTATCACGTATTCCCGTTCCCAAGGATAAGCTGGCGCCATCAAAAGACTGGTTGAATCCTGACTTTGACTAATACATAGATAAACCAGGGTTAAAGTAAGTGGGCATTCACCAGACTTAGTGGATTGATTCAATAAACATTTAGCCACAGAGGCGCAGAGAACACAGAGGCTAATACTTGTTTTGGTCTTTTAATTTGGATTACAGTGAGCGTAGGAACAGCTTTAGCCGCGAATTCATCGCGATTTGCAAGATTGTTCGCGGCTAAAGCTGCTCCTGCATCTAATAACCTCTGTGTACTCTGTGTCTCTGTGGCAATAACCGGAATTTAGAGAACCACTATGATCAACAGGCGTTCACTCGTTGCAAATGCTCTGATACTTGCAGCCATTGGCCTACTGGTAGCAATTTATTTAACGCCCATCTGGTGGGTCTCGCTGACTGCGCCTAACTACCCTGAAGAAGCCTTTCCGGATGGTATCCGCATTCACTTCCATATGAACGGTGTCTTCAACGGTTGTGAGAAAGTCGAAAATGTCGAGATCACCGAGGAAGAAGCCATCGACTGCGTCCACGAGATGGATACCATCAACCATTACGTTGGTATGTACCCGATTGCTGCTGGTGGTGTCATCGAGCGGTCATTCTCGCCATTCCTGGTGTCGATGCTGGGTGTGATGCTGCTCGGCTTCATGTTTACCAGTCCGGCACTGAGAACGGGTGTGCTTTCGGCAGGCTTTGCGGTGATCGTCGCGTGGATGTATTTAACGTATTACAGCGATGACGGGCTTAAATACCAGAACAGCGGTTATATCGAAGCACTGATCACTGCGCTGGACCAGGATACTGAAGCCGAACAGAAGGAAATGACTCCGGGCGAGGCATTGATTGCGCGCCTGAAGGCTTCACTTGACGAAGGTGAAAGCAAACCACAGGCCAGTGTTGAAGAGAGTAAAGAAAAAACCAATAACATTGAAAGCCTGCGTGTCACCTTCGAGAAAGACCAGGAACGCGCCCCGGTCAACGAGCGTGAACAGTGGAACGGCAGTGGCGCACAGATGCTTGCATGGCATTATAAAAAGAACCTGGCGCGCTATTTCAATGTGCCTGAGCAAATCAATCCCATGGTCGCTACCATGTCGGTAGCTGCAGATGCGGTGTTCTGGATGATGATCGCTGCCATGGTCTTTCTCGTTGTTGCCACCCGCAAGACCAACAGCAAGCTTTACTGGCTGCTGGTGATTCCTTCCATCCTGTTGCCCGTGTTCTTTATTATCGATTATTCTGCGTGGCTATGGTGGTATGGCCATACGCTGAATGACATGGGTGCATTTACGGTGAAGCCGTTTATGCCAACCGTGTTCGGTGATGGCAAGGTGGCACAGTTCACAACCCATTCCTATCCGTACACCGGTTTCGGTTTAATGGTGCTGTTCTCCGTGCTGCTGATCATTGCTGCAAACCAGCGGTACAAACAATTCAATATCGACAAGTGAAGGAGATGGGCACCTCTATTAATTCATGAATAGCCATCTTGAGCCAAAAATTTACCATCTCTGCGTTAAGAATCTTCGCAATAGGTAGCTATTACGTGCGATTCTTGTCTTGATATGACAAATTTTGAATCTCAATCTGATATATCCAGAATCAATAGAGGTGCCCATATGAACGGGTGGCTTAGAAAGCTCGTTCTCCTGTTTTTCCTGTTGCCTTCTTTCGCAATGGCGGACACGTATCGGCCATTGCAATCACTGATCGACAATGCAGAGGAAGGTGCAACACTGCTGCTTGAACCCGGCACCTACACCGGTCCTGTATTAATTAATAAACCACTTACACTGGATGGACAGGGTAAGGCAACAATAGATGCCGGTAGCAAGGGCAGTGTGATCGTGGTTAAAACGGATGGTGCTGTTGTGCGTAACCTGCATCTTACAAACTCCGGCGAATCACACAACGATATCGATTCAGGTGTTCAGGTACGCGGTCGCTTCAATGTGATCAGCGACAACACCATCGATAACTGCCTGTTCGGCATCGATCTACAGCAGTCCGAGAATAACATTGTGCGACGTAATCGCATCAGTTCGAAGCCATTTGAACTTGGTACCCGCGGTGACGCAATCCGACTGTGGTACAGCTTTGAAAACAAGGTCACCGATAACATTATCAGCGACTCACGCGACACCGTGGTGTGGTATTCGGCCAATAACACCATTGCGCGCAATACCTCGTACGACAGCCGCTACTCGCTACACTTCATGTATTCGCGTTACAACCTGGTCGAGGACAACCGCTACTACAACAACACGGTCGGCGTATTCCTTATGTACAGTGATGGCGTGGTGCTGCGTAACAATTACATCGCCCATGCATCTGGCGCAACCGGAGTAGGTATCGGTTTCAAGGAAACTTCAGATGTCACCGTCGAAGGCAACAAGATACTCTATTGCGCCAGCGGTCTGTATATCGACATATCGCCGTTCCAGCCAGACACGGTCAACACATTCAGCAATAACCTGATTGCCTATAACGGTATCGGTATCCGTTTTTTGAACGACTGGAAAGGCAACGAATTCAGAAGTAACCGCTTCATCGACAACCTGACACAGGTGGTTGTATCGAGTGGAAAAACAGCAAACCGTAATATTTGGGAAGGTAATCACTGGAGTGATTACGAGGGCTTTGATGAAGACCAGGACGGTGTTGGCGATACGCCCTATGAGCTTTATGTATATGCAGATCGTCTGTGGCAAGATGTACCCTATGCGCAGTTTTTCAAGGGCTCTCCCGTACTCGAGGTGATGGATTTCCTCGAACGCCTGGCGCCTTTTACAGAGCCCCATGTGCTGGTTCGTGACGAGCGCCCGTCGAAGCAAAGGTCACTTGCACTGCTCGAGGAAAAAACTGAGGTCAAGGATTCGCTGGACATCCTGCGCGATAGCCTGGGACGGCAGTGAATAGTGAATAGTGAATAGTGAATAGTGAATAATGAATAGTGCGTAGCCTGGATGTAACGAAGTGAAATCCGGGAATTCAAGCATGATTGTACGAACAAGCACCCGGATTCCGCTGCGCTGCATCCGGGTTACCGCGTTTGGGTGGGTAATGAATAGTGAGTAATGAATAATTCAATGCTTCATTTTTCAGGGATCAAAGCAGCTGGAGATAAAACCTTCGCGTTATTTGCGTTATTCGCGGACTATAAAGACTCTGTGTTCTCTGTGCCCTCTGTGGCAAATTATTTTAACGATCCTGATATAACATCTCGGGCTATGTATGTAGGAGCGGCTTTAGCCGCGAATGGCAGCTGATGGCCAAACTTAAAAAAACATCCCGGGGTAAACAAAAGGCACGCAGGCAGTTCCTGCGCACGGTTGTTCTGGGTGTGGGTGTTGTCGGCGTATCGTTGCTTGGCTACATTCCTGTGCTCGGACGTTGGCGTGAGCGCGTCAGGCCACCCGGCGCCCTGCAAGAGCATGAGTTTCTCTCAGCCTGCATCAAGTGCGGACAGTGCGTGCAGGTATGCCCGGTAAATGCTATTAAACTGGCCGACCTGGACGAAGGTTTTGGCATAGGTGCGCCCTACATTGACACACGCAAGCAGGCATGTGACTTTTCCTGTGACGGCCTGCAATGTGTACTTGCCTGTCCTACCGGTGCATTAACGCACCATATCAACTATTCGCATGAGACTGAAATGGCCATTGCCCGCGTGGTCAATGAAAAACAGTGCCTGGCCGTGATCGGCGAGGGTTTCAAAGGACAGGCACGGGGTGAATCATTCAAGGGCAAGTTGCGTTATGAGGATGTCGATCGCTGGAATCCGATCAAGGTCAGCGAGTATCCTTATGATCTTGAACTCTGTGATCTGTGCGTCAGACAGTGCCCGATCGAGATCCGTATCGCCCAGTGCGAAGCTGGCAAACCGCCATCGGGTGATGAAAACCAGTGCCCGCCACAACATGCGATAAAACTCGAGACAATTGCCAGCGAGGACGGTACTGTTCGCAAGCGCCCGGTGATACTGGATGGATGCGTCGGCTGTGGTGTCTGTGAAATGATCTGTCCGCCCGAGCCGGCTGTCATTGTCATGGACAGTACTGAAAGCAGGGGGATGGCGGCATGAAACACCTGGTCAAGTCAGTTGCCGTGCTGCTCGGCGCAGACCCCAAGAAGCCGCAAGCGGATGATTACACACCGGAAGCCAGTGCCATGCATGCTGAGCAAAGGGCTGACAAGAGCCGAATCGAGGCCATCCATCTCGAAATTGCACACAAGGCCCAGAACAAGATACCGGAAAAATGGCGGCGACGGCGATGGACGGTACTGATTGTAGCGAACCTTTTATTCGTGGTTTCCTTTCAGCTCGATATCCAGATGCTGGAAGGCGCGCTCACGGGATCGCGTTTCGTCGGTTTTCACATGGCGGACCTGAACTCGGCCCTGCAGGTCATGCTCGCGTACAAGGAGGTAGGAATCAACCTGATGATCGGCACGACCACGGTATTGATCATGTGGTGGCTGTTGGGCGGGCGCACCTTCTGCTCCTGGGTGTGTCCCTATCATCTGCTCGCCGAGTGGGCGGAGATGGCGCACGATTACCTGGCCAGGAAGAAAATTGTCAAAGACCATCCATTCGATCGCAGGGTCCGCACGTTTTTCTGGATAGTGTTCGCGCTGCTTGCAATCGTTACCGGCTACACGGTATTCGAAACTATTTCACCAACGGGTATCCTCAGCCGGGCATTGATATACGGTCCCGGTATCGCACTGGTCTGGGTCGCAACGCTGTTGCTGTTCGAGATCTTCTATTCAAAGCGTGCCTGGTGCCGATATGCCTGCCCGATTGGCCTGACCTATGGCCTGGTTGGTGCGGTATCACCATTAAAGGTCACCTACAACCTGTCCAAATGCTTCCACGAAGCCGAGTGCAAGAAAGTTTGCGAAGTGCCGCATGTACTGGATGTGGTGGTGAAGGGTCGTGCGACGGAGGTGGACCTGTTCATCGGTGCTGATTGTACGCATTGCGGCCGCTGCGTTGATGCCTGCCCGACACACTCGCTCAATCTTGAATTCAAGGGGCTGGGACAGCTGCTTAAATGACTAATCCCCATTTCTTAGCACCTGTCTACTGCGGTCGCCGATCCGCTCGTTGTGACGGAGCGTACTCGCTACAGCCGGATCGACATAGTGTCGACTATGCTTGCACCGTCGTCCACTGCGTGCGCCCCGCACAACGGCACCTCGACAATCTCGCGACCAAAGGCGCTAAGAAATGGGGATAAGCTTCAGCCAGGTTTCCAAGCAGTTTCGCCGGGTCAGGGTGTTAAACAGCATTGATCTCGATATCAATCATGGCGATCGCATTGCACTGGTGGGTTCCAACGGTGCCGGCAAAACAACGCTGATACGCTGTCTGCTGGGTGAGTATAACTTCCAGGGAAAAATCACCGTTGATGGTCTTGAACCACGTACTCATCGCACAGACGTACTCAGGCGTATCGGTTTCGTGCCGCAGCTATCACCACCGTTGAAAATGCCGGTGGGTCAGTTAATAAACTTTGCAGCAGGTGTGTGTCAATCCAGACCGGAGAAAATGGTCGAGATTTGCAGCCTGCTTGGTCTGGATGTTGCACAAATACGGCGGCGGCCATTCAATAAACTTTCCGGCGGTCAGAAACAGAAGCTGTTAATCAGTATCGCACTGGGTCGCGATACCGATCTGCTGGTGCTGGATGAGCCAGCTGCCAACCTCGATCCTGAAGCCAGGCATACATTTTTTCAGTTGCTCGCACAAAAGCAGCAGCACGCAGCGATGCTCATATCCAGCCACCGGCTGGATGAGGTGGCTGCGCTGGTCAACCGTGTGGTTGAGCTGGACCAGGGCGATATCGTACTCAATGACCATGTGGCCGAGCAGATCGATCTGGCCAGTGTGCTGGTGTGTTGCCTGACACTGAGCCGGTCCGATTCGGCCTTTGCAGAAACCATTCGTGAATGGGGTTTCGTTGATAGCGAGGACGGGCGTGTCTGGCGGGGTCAGATTGCCGGTCCGGACAGGCTCAGGTTTCTTGGTGTGCTGTCGCGTTATGCAGCCCTGTTAAAAGGTATACAACTGGATGAGAACAACAAAGATGGCGGTGCAGATGTACAAGCGCGCATTGCATAGTTTTTTCTTTCTTGTCCTGACAGCCTGTTCACCGCAAGAGGTTACCGGCCCGGGCGAGGTTCGCTGGGACCGTGAAACATGTGCGCGCTGCAATATGGCAGTGGGCGATCGTTCTTTTGCCGCGCAGGTGCGTGGGGCACCAGCGGGTGAAAAAAACAAACTGTACAAGTTTGATGATATCGGCTGTGCCGTAATCTGGCTGGAAAAGCAGGAATGGAAAGATGATGCGCGTACTGAAATCTGGGTGGCGGATCATCACAACGGTGAATGGCTCGATGCCCGCAATGCGCATTATGTAACAGGAAAAATCAGTCCAATGAATTATGGCCTGGGTGCCCAGGCAGAAAACACTGAAGGCGCGCTTGATTATTCACAGGCGACAGTGCATATCATGATGGCTGAAAAAGAGCACCATCAACATGGCGGCCACAACCCTGTAAACAACGAATGAGACACTTGATACTTGCAGCCAAAACAGACATCTCCGAATCACTGCGTTCGCGCTGGTTCATGGTGTATACACTGGTGTTCGGCGGTATCATCGTTGCATTGTTCATGTCCGGCCTGACAGAGTCACGTGTGATGGGATTCAGTGGGCTGTCGCGCGTGCTGGTCACCTACCTGCAAATCACCATGGCCATTCTGCCCGTATTCGTACTCATCACTACAGTGCGCTCGGTTGCAGGCGACCGTGAAGCGGGCGTGTTTGAATACATGTTGTCATTACCCGTCAGCCTGTTCGCCTGGTTCTGGGGAAAAATGATTGGTCGTTTCGTGGTGGTCTTCCTGCCGGTGTTTCTGGCCATGTTCGCGGCCGTCGCCTGGGGGCTGGGCAAGGATATCGAGATACCCTGGCTGCAGGTTATGTATTACACCGGCTTCCTGCTGTCGCTGGCCTGGTGTTTCCTCGGTATCGGCATGCTGGTGTCGACACTGGCACGGACATCCGATGTGGCAACCGGAATCGCCTTCATTATCTGGCTGGGTCTGTTATTGTTTATGGACCTGATACTGCTAGGCATGCTGATCCGTCAGGGTATGCCATCGGAGACTGTCATCGCGATCGCCCTGTTCAATCCGATGCAGGTGTTCCGCACTGCGGCGATGATGCTGTTTGACCCGCAACTGGTTTTGCTGGGGCAGTCTGCCTATGTCATTCTCGATAATTTCGGCAAACAGGGTTATATATTGTGGGCGCTGCTCTATCCCGTCGGCCTGGGAACCGTCTGCGCCTGGTCTGGTTATGTCATCTTCAAACGCAGTGACCTTCCCTGATTAGATCGATTTGTGATTAGTTAATGATTGACTGATTTGATGTACGCAGCCGCAGGAAGATGTCTACTCACAAACTGCTGGAAAAGCTGCGCAATGAACTCTACGAATAAGCCGTTAATTTCCTGCTAAAAAACCCGATTTAGTGCATCTCCAGAATAGTTGATGCACGTCAACTTTTATCGGGTATCAATTGCTTAGACTCCATTCTTTTCAGGAAATATATTTTCATTCTTTAACAGAATGTTAATGCTGTTTGATGCTGGTTAGTGGATAATAATGCCTTTTGTTTCAAGTACACAATATAAGTCCATGATTCCAAGGGAAGTAGCGTTCAAAAAACTCCAACAGCATTTCAGTGAAGCTAAGCATCTGAATATGCGCAAGCTTTTCGAACAGGACAAGGAGCGTTTCAAGCGCTTCTCTCTGCAGTTTGAGGACATCCTGCTCGATTATTCCAAGAACCTGGTTACATCAGAGACCATGTCCCTGCTGCTGGAAATGGCAAAAGCGTCAAACGTTGAATCCTGGCGTGATCGTATGTTCCATGGCGAAAAAATCAATGACACTGAGCACCGTGCGGTATTACATGTCGCGCTGCGTAATCGCTCAAATAATCCCATAAACATCGACGGCGAGGATGTCATGCCGGCCGTGCGCGGCGTAATTGACCACATGAGTGACTTCGCAGCTCGAGTCAGAAGCGGTGAATGGAAAGGATATACCGGTAAGCGCATTACGGACGTGGTCAATGTGGGTATAGGTGGTTCCGACCTGGGGCCGAAAATGGTGTACCAGGCACTCAAGCCCTACCGCCATCCGGAGATGAGAGCCCATTTCATATCCAATATCGATGGCGCGCATACCGAGGAAATTCTGGGGCAGCTTGATCCCGAGACAACGCTGTTTATTGTGTCTTCCAAGACGTTCACGACGCAGGAGACTATCACCAACGCGAACACAGCCAGAAGCTGGTTTCTGGCTACTGCAAATAATGAGCAGCATATTCCGAAGCATTTTGTTGCGGTATCGACTAACCGCGAAGCTGTGATCGATTTCGGCATTAATCCTGACAACATGTTCGAATTCTGGGACTGGGTAGGCGGCCGTTATTCGCTGTGGTCCGCTATTGGTCTGTCTATCATTTTGCTGGTGGGTGAAGACAACTTCATTGAGCTGCTGCAAGGCGCTCATGCCATGGATAACCATTTTGCGTCAGCACCAATGGCGGAAAATATGCCGGTGATACTCGCCATGCTGGGTGTCTGGTATAACAATTTTTTCGGTGCCGAGACCACTGCGATCCTGCCTTACGATCACTATCTGCGCAGCTTGCCGATGTACCTGGAACAGGCAGATATGGAAAGCAACGGCAAATCTGTTGATCGTGATGGCCATCATGTTAACTACAACACGGGACCTATTGTATGGGGTGCAACCGGTATCAATGGCCAGCATGCCTTTTACCAGTTGATCCACCAGGGTACAAAACTGATTCCGGCTGACTTCATTGCCTCGGTGCAAACACATTCAAGGTTAAAGCAGCAGCATGACATCATGATGTCGAATTTTTTCGCACAGACCGAAGCGCTGATGCGTGGCCGCACATTTGAAGAAACCGTCGAGGCTATCCAGCAATCCGGCATCAATATTGATGATGTGCGTGACCGTTTGCCGCACATGGTGTTCGAGGGCAACCACCCCAGCAACACCGTCCTGCTGAAAAAGCTGACACCTTATAACCTGGGATCACTGATCGCTCTGTATGAGCACAAGATCTTTGTGCAGGGCATCGTCTGGAATCTCAATTCCTACGACCAGTGGGGTGTAGAGCTGGGTAAACAGCTGGCGAAAAAGATACTCAACGAGATTGAGTCAGGTGACACCACGGCAGAGCATGACTCCTCGACCAGCAACCTGGTCAGGTATTACCTGCAGCTTAGCCGAGAAGCGGCTGGTGGTCAGGATGATTGAGCCTGTGTGCCATGGCATGCATGTTGCTTTATTTACAGCGATGCGAATAAGGCTGTAGATGAATATCATCGCGGCAGATGTTGGCGGTACCAAAACACGGTTTGTAGTGACAGACACTGACAAACCAGACCATGTGCTCTACGAAGCAAGATATAACAGTCGCGATTTCGACAGTTTTGAGCCGCTGCTGCAAATGTTCATAGCCGAAAGTGGTAGTGATAACAGGCAGTTAGGCGCATTATCGCTGGCATTGCCAGGCGTGGTGAATGCTAACGAGGCAAGCTTGACGAATTTGCCCTGGACCATCAGTAAAAAAGTATTGCAGGATGAGTTTGGTGTTGAGCAGATTCATTTTATGAATGATTTCCAGGCATCGGCGCTGGGTATCCCGCATTTGAAGGAACAGGACCTGGTTTGCCTGAATCGTGCTGTGCACAAAAAAGATGCGACACGAGTCGCGGTTGGTGCGGGTACCGGCCTGGGTGTCTCATGGGTGCTTGGCAATGGTGCGGATATCGCGGCCTGGTCAACGGAAGGAGGGCACATCGATTTCGCCCCTGTTGATGCGCAACAGATAGAGTTGCTGGAGTTCCTGATCAGGCGACATGGCCATGTCTCTTATGAGCGCCTGCTTTCCGGCGATGGACTGGTTGCGCTGTATGAGTTTTGTACGGGAAATGAGTGTGAAGATATCGATGCTGCCTGGGTGCATGCCGAAGCTGAAAGTGAAAATGAAGCTGCATACAGGGCAATGTCGTTGTTTGTGAGTATTTATGGTGCCTTCGTTGGCAATTTGGCGTTATTATTCAAACCAGAAGGTGGGATTTACATCACCGGCGGTATCGCAGCAAAAATCATATCGTGGATGAAGTCAGATGGCTTTATCTCTGCATATTTAAATAAGGGGAGAATGCGGACATTGGCTGAGCAAACGTCCGTTTATCTGGTTACCAATGAACGTGTTGGTGTAATAGGCGCCATATCAGAAGCAGCTAAGTTAGCAGGTAATAAATAAATGAGCATAAGTCACCAGAAACAGGCGAAAAACTATCGCTATTACATTGATTCAAATATCGGTTCCGAGCTTACAAGAAAAACACTGGTGCTGGTCCTGGCAGGCGGGGCAGGCTCCAGGCTCAAGGGCCTGACCAAGTGGCGCGCAAAACCTGCAGTTCCATTTGGCGGCAAATACCGCATTATTGATTTTGCCCTGTCGAACTGCGTCAATTCTGGATTGCGCCGCATAGGTGTGCTGACACAGTACAAGTCACATTCGCTGATTCGTCATATGCAGCGTGCCTGGGGTTTCATGCGTGCAGAAATCGGCGAGTTCGTTGAGGTCATTCCTGCGCAACAGCGTGTTGCCATGGACTGGTATCGCGGTACTGCTGATGCTTTATACCAGAATATCGATATTATTCGCCGCCATGGGCCGGACAATGTCATCGTACTTGGCGGTGACCATATCTATACCATGGATTATTCCAAGATGTTATACGAGCATGTCACTTCGGGTGCTGACCTGACTGTCGGCTGCATCGAAGTGCCGCGCGAAGATGCCAAAGAATATGGTGTTATGTCAATTGACGAGAATTATAGAATCACCAAGTTCACTGAAAAGCCGGATGATCCGGAGCCTGTACCGGGAAAACCTGATACAGCGCTGGCATCCATGGGCATCTACATATTCTCCACTGCCTACCTGTATGCAAGCCTGATTGCGGATGCGGAAGACGCGGATTCTGCGCATGACTTCGGCAAGGATATCGTGCCGGCGAGTATTACCAAGTGCATTGCCAATGCCTTTCCATTCCTGGATAAAGATGGTGAGCCTGCATACTGGCGCGATGTGGGTACCGTCGATTCATACTGGAAAGCCAATATAGAGCTGTGTGAAGTAGAGCCGGAGCTGAACCTGTATTCACGTGAATGGCCGGTGTGGACCTATCAGACACAGCATCCGCCCGCCAAGTTTGTATTCGATGATGACGATGCGCGTGGCCAGGCGATTGATTCACTGGTATCCGGCGGCTGTATTATTTCCGGTGCCCGGGTCAAGCGCTCGGTCATTTTCTTTGGCACCGAGATCGAGCGTGGCTCCGTGGTCAAGGACAGTGTGGTCCTGCCCAAGGTCAGCATCGGTGAGAATTGCAGAATCACACGGGCGATAATCGACAAGGCATGTGCGCTCCCGGACGGCATGGTGATCGGTGAGAATCTTGACGAGGACAGGCAGCGTTTCCATGTCACCGAGGAAGGCATCGTACTGGTTACGCCCGAAATGCTCGGGCAGCATCTTTATGTAGTAGACAAGGAACAACTTTCGGCATGACAAAAACGACACGCGTAAATTTTGCACTGTGCTGGCACATGCACCAGCCATGGTATCAACAGGGCATAGATGGTGAGTACCAGCTGCCATGGGTTTATCTGCATGCGATCAAAGACTATGCGGATATGGTTGCACATCTCGAAGCCCATCCGCATATGAAAGTGGTTGTCAACTTTGCTCCGGTCCTGCTTGAGCAGCTTGATGACTATGCACACCAGCTAAAGAACTGGCTTGATAACGGGCAGAAGATGCAGGATCCAATGCTTAACCTGCTCGCTGGTGCAACAGAGATGCCGGATAACATGCATGATCGTTATAGTTTGCTGTGTGACTGCCAACGTGCGAATGCACCAAAAATGATTGATCCGTATCCTGCGTTTAAATCACTGTTGTCGCCAGTAAGATTCATGTTTCCACATCATGAATGCACTGAGAAGGATACAGACTTTTTGCAGTATCTGGATTCGCAGTACTTTGTTGATGTGATGGTCTGGTATCACCTTGCATGGTTGGGTCATTCGCTCAAACAGTCAGCTACTGCGCAACGATTAATTGAAAAAGAATCCATGTTTGATGATTTTGATCGGCGCGAGCTTGTTACGCTGATATATGATTGCATGGCCGAGTTGATTCCGCGCTACCGCACACTAGCTGAACGCGGTCAGATAGAATTATCGATGACGCCTTATGGTCATCCGATAATCCCGCTGTTAAATGACATGGAGAACATGCGCTGTGCACAGCCAAAGGACCCAATGCCTGAATATACATCCTATCCGGGCGGTGCTGAGCGCTCACGCTGGCATATACAGAAGGGCATCGAATGTTTTGAACACTACTTCGGTATTCGCCCACAAGGCATCTGGTTATCCGAGGGTGCTATTTCGGAGGACGCGATTGCACTGATCGAGGAGTTTGATTTCAAGTGGACGGCCTCCGGTGAAGGTGTATGGCGTAGCAGTATTCATATGTCTGAGCATGATCCGGAAGTGGTGCATAGCAAACGTGCACTGTTTCATTCGTACCAGCTTAAGGACTACAAACCGAAGATTTTTTTCCGTGATGACGGGCTCTCTGATTTAATTGGTTTTGAATACAGTAAACGTAATTCTGTAGAAGCCGCCAATGACCTGGTGCAGAACCTGGTTAATATCTCCGATTTTCTTGGTGACAGCGCAGGACGACACGTTGTAACCATCATCCTCGATGGGGAAAACGCCTGGGAGTATTATCCGCATAACGGTTATCATTTTCTCAATCACCTCTATAAGAGTTTGTCTGACCACAAACGTATACGGACTACCTGCTTTTCAGAACTGATAGATTTACCAATGTGTCATGACCTTGAAGAATTATGTGCTGGCAGCTGGGTCTACGGTTCTTATTCAACATGGATTGGCCAGAAAGATAAAAACAGGGCGTGGGACCTTCTCTCTGAAGCAAAAATGGCTTACGACGAGGTCATGAAGAAAGGCACGCTTGATGACGAATTGCAACAGAAAGCAACTAAACAGCTTGCGATTTGCGAGGGCTCTGACTGGTTCTGGTGGTTTGGTGATGTTAATCCATCAGGTAGTGTCAGCGATTTTGATCAGTTATTTCGTATACAGTTGAAGAACCTGTATGAGTTGCTGCAGCTGACCGTACCCGCTGTACTCGAAGAGCCTGTGTCTTTGGGTGGAGGCAGCGCAGAAAATGCAGGCACTATGGTTAGAAATGTTGGATGAAATCTCAAGACTTCTATGAGCGTCGTGCCGGCGTATTACTGCACCCGACATCATTGCCCTCCGGCGTTCTCGACAGAGATGTAGAGCGCTGGCTGGGACTGCTTGCCGGTTCTGGCTTCAGTATCTGGCAAGTTCTGCCCCTGGGTGAACCGCAGGGAGGCTTGTCACCGTATCAATGCATATCTGCATTTGCCATGAATCCCTTACTGTTAGCTGATTTTCCGGCACTGGACAAGACCGTACCTGGCTATATCGAGTTCTGCACCAAGAATCATAGCTGGTTGTATGACTATGCCTTGTTCAAGGTGCTGAAACAGATGTTCGATGATGCGCCGTGGTTTGAATGGCCTGACGAGTGGAAATACCGCCAGCCACATGCGATGCAAAAAGCATTTGATGAATTTAAAGATTACATTGCTGAGCTGAGCTGGGAACAATATCAGTTGTATGACCGCTGGCGCATGATAAAGCAACATGCCAACGACAGGGGTATTCTTTTATTTGGTGATATTCCCTTGTTTGTGGCGCATGACAGTGTCGATGTGTGGGCGCATCCGGAACAGTTTTTAATGGATGAAACTGGCATGATGACTGTCGTAGCCGGCGTGCCTCCTGATTATTACTCTGAAACAGGACAACGCTGGGGCAATCCTCACTATAACTGGAAAGTCATGCGCCAGGAAAATTATGCATGGTGGTTAGAGAGGATTAATCACCACCTGCAGGAGTTTGATCTGCTCAGAATCGACCACTTCAGGGGGCTTGAGTCTTCCTGGGTGATCAATGCCGACTGTGAAACTGCTATCGATGGACACTGGAAGAGGATGCCCGGCGATGAATTGCTGGCAAAAATATACGAAGATGCCGGCCATTTGCCGATAGTCGCAGAAGATCTGGGCATTATTACGCCAGAGGTAACTGCGCTACGCAAAAAATACAAGCTGCCAGGTATGTCCGTACTTCAGTTTGGTTTTGATGAGTATGAAGATAACCCTCACAAGCCGCAGAATATCAAGCAGGATTCAGTCGTCTATACAGGTACCCATGATAATGATACTACTAAAGGGTGGTTTAATGATTGTGATGAAGATGTTAAAAAACACATACTGCAAACATTGAATATCCCGGTTTCCGGTCAATATGCTGACCTGGAAAGTGAAATGACGGCTGATATTGTTGTGGACAAGCTGGTTGATAATGCACTGAATTCGCAAGCGAGCTTGTGCATTATCCCGATGCAGGACTGCCTTCATTCAGGATCGGAAGCGCGAATGAATACGCCGGGAACGATCGATAGTAACTGGCAGTGGTCATTCGAGTGGGAACAGATACCTGACGAAATGGCAGATGACATGAGATTACGCCTGGAAACGGCAAATAGACTGATTGAGTGACATGGTTGAATCATTAACAAAATTACAGCATGGCTGGCATCATGATCCGTTCGAATGGCTCGGTGTCCATCCAGCACGCCCCGGGTATACCATTCGTGCATTCATGCCGTCTGCTGAGAGTGTCGATGTCGTTGGTATTGGCCAGATGCAGCGAGTGAAGGGTACCGATACTTTCGAATTGAGTATCTTGCAGCAACAAAAAGACACGCTGCCTCAACACTACAGTCTTAGCTGGATAGAGAAAGGCACAGCAGATAGGCATACTGCGGTATCGCCATACAGCTTCGAGCCACAGATCAGCAATTACGATATTGATCTCTTTGCTATTGGTGCTCATCTGCACATATACCGTATCCTTGGCGCAAGGCTATGTGTTGTTGATGGAATTGAAGGCTGTCTGTTTGCAGTATGGGCGCCAAACGTCAAACGTGTCAGCGTAGTCGGTGACTTCAACGGCTGGCACGGGCTGCGCCATCCTATGCGCAGCCGGGGCTCATCCGGCGTATGGGAGCTGTTTATTCCAGGTTTGCATGCGCATGATTCGTACAAGTACGAGATCCGAACAAGTACAGATGAAATTCTGCACAAGAGTGACCCCTATGCGCACATCATGGGCATGCGTCCGGAAACCACCAGCCTGATACCTGCAAAAGATGCTTATCACTGGAAAGATGAAAACTGGATACAGCGTCGCAATCAATGGCAATGGTTGCATGAGCCGATGTCAATATACGAGGTACACGCGGGTTCGTGGCGGCGTCACGATGATGGTGGTTTTCTGAGTTATACAGAGCTGGCGGAACAGCTTGTGCCCTATGTGCGTGATCTGGGTTATACCCATATCGAGTTACTGCCGGTCACTGAACATCCCCTGGATCAATCGTGGGGTTACCAGGTTAGCGGTTATTTTGCGCCAACATCACGCCATGGCAGTCCCGATGAACTAAGGCAATTTATAGATATATGTCATCAAAATAACATTGGTGTCATTCTCGACTGGGTGCCGGCCCACTTCCCGCGAGATGAATTTGCGCTTGCCCGTTTCACCGGTGAAGCCTGTTATGAATACGGTGATCCCAATAAGGGAGAACACCAGGACTGGGGTACTTTAATATTCAATTACGGCCGCAGCGAAGTCCGCAATTTTTTAATCTCTAATGCGGTTTACTGGATACAGGAATTTCATATTGATGGCTTGCGTGTTGATGCTGTCGCTTCCATGCTTTACCTCGATTACTCTCGTGAACACGGCCAATGGTCACCCAATGTTTATGGCGGTCGCGAACATCTTGAAGCCGTGGATTTTCTAAAACACCTGAATGAGACAGTTCATGCGGAGTTTCCGGGAGTATTGACACTCGCTGAAGAAAGTACCGACTGGCCACAGGTATCACGCCCGACTGATTCCGGTGGCCTCGGCTTCTCCATGAAATGGAACATGGGCTGGATGCACGACACGCTTAATTATTTTCAGGCGGACCCTGTCTACAGACGCTTCCACCAGAACCAGCTGACATTCAGTCAGCTCTATGCATATAGTGAAAACTTTGTGCTGCCGCTGTCACATGACGAAGTTGTGCACATGAAGCGCAGTATGCTGGATAAAATGCCAGGTGATGTCTGGCAGAAATTTGCCAACTTACGCATGCTCTATACCTACCAGTATGCACATCCCGGCAAAAAATTGCTGTTCATGGGGGGCGAATTCGGACAATGGGATGAATGGAGTGAGCGAAAGTCGCTGGACTGGATAATAGCTGGTATGGACAAGCATGCAGGGCTTGGCAATCTTGTTCGAGACCTGAATATTCTTTATCGTGATAATCCTGCATTGCATGCGCATGACTTCCAGCCCGAGGGTTTTCAGTGGATTACATGCGATGATGCTGACAATTCCATACTGGTATTTCTGCGTCGTTCAAAATTCGAATCCATCATCTGCGCTTTCAACTTCACCCCGGTGCCGCGAGAAAACTATGCCATTGGAGTGCCTGAGCAGGGTACATATGTAGAAGTCCTGAATTCTGATGCATCATGGTATGGCGGTAGTAATCTTGGCAATGCCGGTAAGGTCACAACCATCAGGCAACACGAGCATGGTTTTGATTACACTCTGAAACTTACGCTACCGCCTCTGGCAGGATTGTTTTTACAAAAGGAAAGCGAGTGAACATTTTATTTGCAGCCAGCGAGGCTTTCCCGTTTATAAAAACAGGCGGTCTGGGAGATGTTATACACAGTCTTCCAGTCGCGCTCAACAGGCTGGGTGATAACGTACGCCTGGTATTGCCGGCATATAGAGATGTACTGGCATCTGTCGACTCATTGAAAGACCTGGGGACTATTGATGTTCCGGGCGCGGGTGTAAGACATAAGGTGCGCATTATCCAGGCACACGAAGATATACTCGGTGACTACCTGTATTTAGTTGACGTCCCGGACCTGTTTGACAGGCCCGGTAACCCGTACGTACATAGTGATGGTTATGCCTGGCCTGATAATGCCGAGCGCTACGCTGTATTCAGCCGTGCTGTCGCGTTACTGGCGAAATGGATTCCGGGTAGCAACTGGAGGCCGGATGTAGTGCACTGTCACGACTGGCAAACAGGCCTGGTACCTGCATTTTTACGTATGGTTCATAATGCGCCTGCGTCTATATTTACCATTCACAACCTCGCATATGATGGTCATTTCTCCCAGCAGGATTTCAACAACCTGAGCTTGCCGCCTGTCTGGTGGTCACCGGATTTTACCGAGTTTTATGGCGGTTTCTCCATGCTCAAGGCCGGCATAATATTTTCCGATCATGTCACTACTGTGAGCCCGACCTATGCAAAGGAAATATGCACGCCCGAGTTCGGTATTAGATTCGATGGCGTGTTGCGTCATCTCGGCGACAAGCTCACCGGAATTCTTAACGGAATCGACCTGGACGTCTGGAATCCACAAACAGATAAACATATAGCGAAGAATTACTCAGTTGATGATAACTTTACTGAGGGTAAATCAGAAAATAAAAAGGACCTGCTCAAAGCAGCAGGATTACCCGAAAGTGATGCACCCTTGCTTGGCTTTATTGGTCGACTGGTCGAACAGAAGGGTGTAGACCTGATTACAGACATACTGCCGCAACTGTTCGACACCACAGATGCAAACATGGTCTTGCTTGGATCAGGGCATATGGCATATGAAACTGATTTGACCAGGCTGGCGGCGAAATATCCGCAAAGGCTTCATGTGCACATCGGCTATTCAGAAGAGCTGGCTCACAAGATTGAAGCCGGTGCCGATATGTTTATTATGCCTTCAAGGTTTGAACCCTGCGGACTAAACCAGATGTACAGCCTGAGGTATGGAACTCCACCCGTGGTAAATAATACCGGCGGTCTGGCAGATACTGTTGTAGATGTTTCATTGAAAACATTGAAGGACAAGACGGCGACCGGTTTTGTGATAAAACAGACGGCTTCTGAAGCACTGTATACGATGGTTCTCAGTGCACTGGATCTTTATAAAAATACCAAACTTTGGCATCAGATTTGCATCACTGCAATGCAACAGGAACTCGGCTGGGAGGCCAGCGCGAAAGAGTACCAGAAACTGTACCGTGCAGAGGTGAAAGCGAAACAATGAACGATAAAGACTGGATAGAAGAGAGTACGCTCGAAGAAATAAAACCATTGCCGGCCGACAGTCGATCACTGTCGGAAGGGTTTCATCGTTATCTTCGAAACCACCTTGGTCACTTCATGGGCTTTGTGCCTTTCTATCTTTATGAGGCAATGTCATTGACTGTGCGTGATCGCATCATGTCGAAATGGCACCAGACATGGAGGCGTCATAACAAGCCCAATACGCGCAAGGCATACTATCTGTCGCTGGAGTTTCTCATCGGCCGCGCACTGGGCAACCACCTGCTCAACCTCGATATAGAAAAAGAGACTGCAGAAGCGCTGATGAATTATTCCGTTGAGCTGGAAGATGTTATCAATGAAGAGCCTGATGCCGGATTAGGCAATGGCGGTCTGGGACGACTGGCAGCCTGCTTTATGGACAGTTGTGCATCACTGGAGCTGCCGGTGATTGGCTACGGCTTGCATTACGAATACGGTATGTTTCACCAGCAAATAAAACATGGTTACCAGGTTGAAGAGCCTGACCACTGGCTGCGTGACGGCAATCCCTGGGAAGTGGTACGCCCGGAATTTGAGCAAACAATTCATTTTGGTGGACGGACAGAACACTTCGAAGACAAGGATGGTAATCATCGCGCCCGATGGGTTGATACGAATGACGTTGTCGCCGTTCCCTATGATCTTCCTATTTCAGGTTATCGAAATAATACAATCAATACTCTGAGGTTATGGAAATCTACGGCTACTAAAATCTTCGATCTGGATGATTTTAACAAGGGCAGTTATGCCGAGGCTGTTGAAGCAAAGAACGATGCAGAGCATATCACTATGGTTTTGTATCCGAATGATGCCAGTGAAAGCGGTAAGGAACTGCGCTTAAAGCAACAATATTTGCTTGCTTCCGCCAGTTTGAAAGATGTCATACGTGTATGGGAGCAAACTCACGGGAATAATTACGATACGTTTGCTGATTACAATGTATTCCAGATGAATGATACACATCCGACGATCGCGGTGGCTGAGCTGATGCGCATACTCATGGATGAAAAGGACCTGCTGTGGGAGCAGGCGTGGGACATTACACAAAAGACCATGGCATATACCAACCACACACTATTACCTGAAGCACTGGAAACCTGGTCAGTCAGGCTAATGGAAAGTCTGTTGCCGCGATTGATGGAAATTATTTTCCAGATCAACAAGTTACACTTGCACGATATTGCGATGAAATGGCCGGGCGATAAAGACAAGCAGGCACGCATGTCGCTGATTGACGAAAGTGGTGACCGCGCAGTACGTATGGCTTACCTGGCTATTGTCAGCAGTTTCTCGGTTAATGGGGTTGCAGCCCTGCATTCGAAGTTGTTGTGCGAAGGCTTGTTCAAGGACTTCTATGAGCTCTGGCCAGAGAAGTTCAACAACAAGACTAATGGTGTAACACCGCGACGCTGGATGGCTTATGCAAATCCCGCCATGTCGAAATTAATCAGTGATCATATTGGCGATGAGTGGGTAAGGGACCTTGGTGAAATACAAGACCTGAAAAAATACGCAAACGACGATCACAGGAAATTCCAGAAAAAGTGGCACAAAGTCAAACAGCAGAACAAGCAGCGTCTGGCAGATCTTGTTAAAGATAAATGTGATGTTGACTTTGATACAAAAGCGATGTTCGATGTGCAGGTAAAGCGAATTCACGAATACAAGCGCCAGTTATTGAATCTGCTGCATGTTGTACACCTGTATAACCGGATCAAGAAAGGCGACACTGAAAACTGGACTTCACGATGTGTCCTGTTTGGTGGCAAGGCTGCACCTGGTTACCACATGGCCAAGCTCATAATCAAACTGGTCAATAATGTAGCCAAGGTAATTAATACTGACGAGGATGTTGGTTCCTTGCTGAAAGTTGCATTCCTGCCTGACTACAATGTTTCCAAGATGGAAATTATCAGTCCCGGTACAGATCTGTCAGAACAGATTTCGACCGCCGGTAAGGAGGCATCAGGTACCGGTAATATGAAATTCATGATGAATGGTGCAGTCACTATCGGTACATATGATGGTGCCAATATCGAAATTCTTGATGCAGTTGGTGAAGACAATTTCTTCCTGTTCGGTCTCAAGGCGGAAGAAGTTGAACAAATGCGTCATGATCACCAGCCGCAACAAATTATTGATGATGATCCTGATTTACAGGCAGTCATGTACCTGCTAGAAAGCGGTCACTTCAACCTGTTCGAGCCAGGCATATTCAACGACATTATTGCATCACTGAAAAGCCCGCATGACCCATGGCTGACTTTGGCTGATTTTCGCAGTTATGTCGATGCCCAGGAAGAGGTCGCGCGTTGTTACCATGACAGGGACAAATGGCTGCGTATGAGTATTCTGAATACTGCCTGCAGCGGGTTCTTTTCTACTGACCGTACCATGCAGGAATACAACGCAGATATCTGGAAGTTGACACCAAACAGCAGCAAATAAACAGCATGCAGCTGATTTGTGCATGCTGTTCAATAATAGTGAAATAATCATTGCTGCTGAAGCCATTAACCGTAGTCCGCAAAGACACTTTCGAGCGCCCTGATATAAAAATCGTCGCCTGAGAACACAATTAAAGACAATTGATCTGTGTCACTTGTGTATGGCATGGATGATGTGTATAAGCATGTTTCCATCTATAAAAACTATAATAATCAGGATCTCGCTAATTAAGTTTGCCACAACAGAAACGGGTAGTGGCTGCCATATCGGTTGTTCTCCTGTTTTGAGGCGGGCATCCAGTTCAACCAGCAGATAAAAGTAAGGGCTGAAAGGAGCATACAGGATGGTTACAGCTAAACAGAATATCGAAACTGCGGATCCAACCAATATCGTAATCTTAGGAGCTGCAGGAGACTTGACCAAACGCAAGTTAATGCCGGCATTGGTTCGTATGATCAAGAGCGGTCTTGTACATGCCGACAGCCGAATAATTGGCGTGGTTAACAACAGAACAGAGGAAGTCTGGTTTAACCTGATTCGTGAAAGTCTTGGCAAGTTTTCCCCGGAAATCGGCATGGATGCTGACAAGTGGGCCGTATTTTCCTCCAGGTTAAAAATGGTACCCGGTGACCTTGCTAATGCGGACACTTATGTACGTCTTGCAGAATCGCTGGAGACACTTGGCGGCAGAAAGAACGCGATGTTTTACTGTGCCGTGCCACCTGAGTGGTATGGCAAGGTTGCAAGTGGGCTGGAAGGTTCTGGCCTTGTCAGTGAAGACGAGGGTTATCGACGCCTGGTTATTGAAAAACCTTTTGGTATGGACCTTGAAACGGCACGTGCACTTAATAGTGAGCTGCAATCCGTTTTTGACGAAAAGCAGATTTATCGTATCGACCACTACCTGGGCAAGGAGAGTGTACAGAACCTGCTGGTTTACCGTTTCGCCAACAGCATTATGGAGCCACTGTGGAACCGTAACTATATCGATCATATCCAGATATCGGTATCTGAAACCCTGGGCATAGAATACCGGGCCAAATATTATGAGCATTCCGGCGCCCTCAGGGACATGATTCAAAGCCACCTGATGCAGGTTATGACGCTGGTTGCGATGGAGCCTCCGGTTGAATTTACCGCTAATGCGGTACGTGATGAAAAAATGAAAGTATTGCGCGCAGTGCGCCGCTTTGATCCGGAGCAGGTAAAGAAACAGACCGTCGCGGCCCAGTATGCTTCAGGTGTAGTCAATGAAGAGGAGGTGTCTGCCTATGTCGCCGAAGAAGGTGTATCGCCGGATTCTGCAACAGAAACCTTCGCGGCCGTGCGTTTCTATATAGACAGCTGGCGCTGGCAAGGGGTGCCATTTATTCTGTGGACAGGAAAACGATTACCTAAAAAAGTATCAGAAGTCATGATCCGGTTTCGCAAACCGCCATTTAACCTGTTCGACAGTCATGCCTCGATACCTGCTCCCAATGCACTGGTGTTTCGCCTGCAGCCAGAGGGTGGTGTGGTGTTGCGACTTAACGCAAAGAAAACGGGTCTGACCACAGATAATGAAGAAATGGTCATGCGTGCACCCTACGCGGATGACGCCTCCGAGGTGGCAGACGCCTACGAAGTTTTGATGCATGATGTCCTCACCGGTGACGGTACCTTGTTTTCCCGTTCTGATGAAGTCGAAGAGTCCTGGGATATCGTCGAGCCAATACTCGATGTGTGGAAGGACCGTTTTTCAATTGAACGCTACCGGGCAGGTACCTGGGACATACCGGCGATGGATGAATTATCAGAAGACTGTGCCTGTGGCTGGCACAAGCCTAGCTGATTGTGGAAGATTTCAGAATATTCCCTGATGCTGAAGCGGTAGCGCAGGCAGCTGCTGATTTTCTGAGCGACCAGATAGCAACTTGCGTTAAGGCAAGGGGTAAATGCCATATCGCTCTCCCAGGCGGCAGCACCCCGGCACGATGCCTCGAACTGCTGGCAAACAAGGACTTGCCGTGGAACAGCATACACTGGTATGTTGGTGATGAGCGATGTTATCCGGCCGCACATCCTGAGCGAAATGACAGCATGATTGAGCAACAGTTATGGTCAAAAATTGACACACCCGCTGATAACCTGCACCCGATACCGGCAGAGCTGGGCCCGGAGCTGGCTGCAAAGAAATACTCCGAGTTGATAAATCAAATTGGCAGTCTCGATATCGTTGTGCTCGGTATCGGTGAAGATGGCCATACCGCCAGCCTGTTTCCCGAAAATCCCGCGAATGAAAACGATCAAGCTGTTGTGCCAGTGTATGATGCACCCAAGCCACCGGCGGAAAGAGTTTCGCTGGGTTTCACCACAATCCAGTCAGCCAGCCAGCGTATTGTGCTGGTGTCGGGCAGTGGCAAACGCGAAGCATTGGCACGGCTGGAGCAAGGTGTGCAGCTTCCGATCAGCCGCATTGGGCCAGCACACTGGTTTGTTGATAAGGCAGCTGCTTATAATAATAAAAAAGGGCATTGAATGAATAACGATGACGGAAAATTCAATATTCTACTCATCAGTATCCATGGCCTCATCCGCGGGCAGGATCTGGAGCTTGGGCGGGACGCTGATACCGGTGGCCAGATAAAATATGTAGTAGAGCTGTTGCGGGCATTGGGTGAGCGTGCTGAGGTTGGGCGGGCGGATTTGTTAACCCGGCGCATTGTTGACCCTAATATCAGCGAGGATTATGCTGAAGCAACAGAACAGCTGTCAGACAATACACGCATTATACGTATTGATTGCGGTGAAGAAGGTTACCTGCCTAAAGAGGCGTTGTGGGATTCGCTTGATAACTTTGCTGATAATGCACGTGATTATATTAATAGTCAGGGCCGGCTGCCTGATATTATCCATAGTCATTACGCTGATGCCGGTTACGTTGGTACACGGCTTTCACACCAGCTAAATATCCCGCTGGTTCACACCGGTCATTCGTTGGGGCGCACCAAGCGTAAACGATTGCTTGCCAGTGGTATGAAGCGTGATGTTATTGAACAGCGGTATAACATTTCACGTCGTATCGATGCAGAAGAAGACACGCTGGGTGCGGCAACGCGTGTGATAACAAGCACGAACCAGGAAATAATCGAACAGTACGGAATGTACGATTATTACCAGCCGGAAAAGATGAGAGTGGTGCCGCCTGGAACAGACCTTGACAAGTTTTTTCCACCTCAAGGCAATGAGCGTGAAAGTGTTATTTTTAATGATATATCCCGCTTTCTGCAGGATCCTGAAAAGCCGATAATACTGACCCTGTCTCGCCCTGACCAAAGGAAGAACATTAATACCCTGGTTGAAGCCTATGGTGAGTCTGAAGAACTCAAGCAGGGTGCTAATCTCGTCATAATTGCCGGCAATCGCGATGAAATTCGTGATATGGATAGTGGTGCGCAGGAAGTGCTTGGAGAAATATTTCTCTCCATAGACTCGTACGATCTTTACGGAAAAGTTGCTTACCCGAAGCATCATCGTCCCGATGATGTTTCTATTATCTATCGTCTTGCTGCAATATCCGGCGGGGTCTTTGTCAATCCTGCATTAACCGAACCTTTTGGCTTGACACTAATAGAAGCAGCTGCTTCCGGTTTACCGATTGTGGCTACTGAAGATGGTGGACCAATAGATATTATCGGTAACTGTCATAACGGTTACCTGATTGATCCGCTGGATAGACAGGCCATGTCAGAAGCATTGCTGGAAGTACTTGATGATAAAGATAACTGGAAACGGCTGGCGCATAATGGCATCAAAGGTGTACGCGAACATTATTCGTGGCAGGCGCACGCGGATAAATACCTCAAATTAATCAAGCCAGTTATCGATAAGAGTGAGCCGCTTACCAGGATGGAAGTTAAACGCCGCCCAATGCTATACCATGACCGTGCGCTATTTACTGACCTGGACCAGAACCTGCTGGGCAATCCCGAGTCATTAAAGGAGTTCGTACGCGTCATACAGGAAAATCGCAGATGCACAACCTTTGGTATCGCTACAGGTCGCCGGCTCGATTCCGCGTTGAGAGTATTGAGAAAATACCATATACCTTTGCCGGATGTTTTGATTACCAGCCTTGGCACCGAAATTTATTACATGCCTAACCTCACCAGGGACACCGCGTGGTCCTACCATATCGATCACATGTGGAAACGCAGATCAGTTATGCACGTACTCAACCAGCTGCCAGGGTTAGAGCTTCAGCAAAAGCGGGAGCAGAGTAAATACAAGGTAAGTTATTATTATGACCCTGCTATTGCGCCAGATGTTAACGAGATTGTTCACCTGCTGCACCAGTATGACCAGTCGGTAAATGTGGTACTGGCCTTCGGTCAGTACCTTGACGTTGTACCTGTGAGGTCGTCAAAAGGATTTGCATTGCGCTGGTTTGCAGAGATGTGGGGAATTCCACTGGAGCATATACTCGCCGCCGGCGGGTCGGGTGCGGACGAAGATATGATGCGAGGCAACACCAAATCCGTTGTCGTTGCCAATCGCCATCACGAAGAACTTTCCGAGCTCACTGACATAGAAAGTATTTACTACGCTGACAAGCCTTTTGCATCGGGAATATTGCAGGCTATCGAACATTACGATTTTTTCCGTGATTGCAAGGTTACTGCGTAATGTCTCTGAGGCTGCTGTTATGCACGGATCTGGACAGAACACTGCTGCCTAACGGCCCACAAACCGAATCTCCCATTGCTAGAGACAGGTTTAAACAGCTTGCAGCGCAGCCAGGTGTAACTCTCGCTTATGTCACAGGCCGTGATCGAAAGCTTGTTGAAGATGCGTTAAACGAATATCTATTGCCGCAACCCGATTATGTTATTGCCGATGTCGGCTCCACGATTTATGAAATACAACAGCAGGACTGGCACCACTGGGACAGGTGGGAACAGGTGATATCGCCAGACTGGGAAGGCAGGTTACATGATGACTTGCATGCATTGTTTCGCGGCATCTCGTCACTGCAGCTGCAGGAAGCATCCAAGCAGAACAGCTACAAGCTCAGCTATTATGTGCCGCTGGATACTGATCATGAGCTCTTGATGTCAGAGATGCATACTATCCTGCTCAGGCAGCATATCAGGGCAAGTTTGATTTGGAGTATTGATGAACTTGCCGGTACCGGTTTGCTCGACGTGTTGCCTGCCAGTGCCAGCAAACGGCACGCTATTGAGTTTCTGATGAATCAACTTGGTTTTGATCTCTCAAACACCATATTTGCCGGAGACAGTGGCAATGACCTGGCGGTACTAACCAGCCCGATCAGGTCGGTTCTGGTTGCCAATGCCAGTACCGAGGTACGGCATGAGGCACAGCAGATGGCATTGAACATGGGGCAAAGCGAGGCATTATATTTTGCACAAGGTAACTTTCTTGGTATGAATGGTAATTACAGTGCCGGTATACTCGAGGGCGTTGCGCACTTTATGCCTGAAACTAAAGAATTAATAGGTAACTCAATATGACTGGCAGCAATCATGCAGTACCCGTGATATTCGGAGAGGTCCTGTTCGACTGCTTTCCTGACGGAAATTCGGTACTGGGCGGAGCGCCATTTAATGTCGCCTGGCATCTGCAGGCTTTTGGTTTATCTCCGCTGATCGTATCAAGTATCGGTGATGATGACCTGGGGAGGAAGGTAAGGTCCGCAATGCAGGACTGGAACATGAATATGGTGGGCTTGCAGCTTGACTCGGTACATCCGACAGGCAGTGTCGATATTGAATTCAACAATGGTGAACCTCAATACACTATTGTAGAACAACGTGCATACGATCATATCAATGCGGCATTGCTACCGCCACTACCTGATAACATGCTGCTGTATCATGGCTCACTGGCGCTGCGAAATAAGGTGTCGCGAGACGCCCTGTTAAAGTTGAAGGCACAACATGGCGGTACAGTATTCATGGATGTGAATTTACGTGACCCCTGGTGGGACAGGAAATTCGTACTGGACCTGGCCAATGATGCCAATTGGGTAAAGATCAATGAAGATGAGCTGAATTGCCTGGGCAGTGGTGAAGGTACTATTGAATCGCAAGCACAGAAATTTATTGACACACACACATTAAAAGGGCTGGTAGTTACGCTGGGTGAAAAAGGCGCGATCGCATTAACCGATGACGGTGTAGTTGCCAAGGTGGCACCGTCACAAACACTTGATGTTGTCGATACGGTCGGCGCCGGTGATGCCTTTACATCGGTACTGATACTTGGTATTTCTTATGGATGGTCATTAGACTTGATCATGGAGCGCGCGCAGGGCTTTGCATCACTAATCGTAGGGCAGCAGGGTGCTACAGTTCACGATCAGGACTTTTACCAGGCAATGATTCAAGACTGGAGCTTGTGAGTTCTATCATGGCCGCTACTGCAATAACTGCAATAGCTATAGAATATAACAACGACTGAATATATCTAATGTACGAACAGGTATCACATTCACTACTTAATGAAATCCTGACTAATTTAAAGCCGGATATCAAGGCTAAAAGTATACGTCACTTCTACACGCGCCTGGGTGCGAACTTTTATTCCATATATTCCTTGTTTCATCTGCTTTATGGAGACCGCGATGACTTCAAGGATCAAGCGCAGCGCCTGGTTGAAACCATGGCGCGTCAATATATTTTACGCCCTGATGTCTACAAGAAAAAAGACATTAAACGAGAGAAGGACCATAACTGGTTTCTGAGCCAGCAGTGGACGGGCATGGCATTATACAGTGACGGCTTTGCCGGCAACCTGAAGAACCTTAAAACAAAAGCAACCTATTTCCAGGACCTTGGCGTCAACATGGTCCATGTGATGCCTATTATGGAGTGTCCAGCTGGGCACAGTGATGGCGGTTATGCGGTTAGCGATTTTCGCAAGGTCGATAATCGTGTAGGCAGCATGGAAGACCTGGATAAATTGTCAAAAGAATTAAGGAAACGCGGCATTCTGCTAACACTTGATGTAGTACTCAATCACACCTCCAATGAACACGAATGGGCGCAAAAAGCCAGCCAGGGTGATGAACAATATCAGGATTACTACTACGTGTTCCCAAACCGGGAAGTTCCGGACATGTTTGAAGAGACCATGCCCGAGGTCTTCCCGGATACAGCGCCAGGAAATTTCACCTGGATCGAGGGAATGGATAAATGGGTGATGACGGTATTTAAAGATTACCAGTGGGACCTTAACTACACCAATCCTGCGGTGTTTATCGAGATGATGGACGTCATCCTGTTCTGGACAAATCATGGTGCTGATATCGTACGTCTTGATGCAGTTGCGTTTTTATGGAAAAAAATTGGCAGTACCTGTCAGAATGAACGCGAAGCGCATTTAATACTTCAATTGATGAAAGACTGTTGCCAGGTTACAGCTCCCGGCGTGCTGTTTATTGCAGAAGCAATTGTTGCGCCGGTAGAAGTCGCGAAGTATTTTGGCGAAGATGCAATTAACGCCAAGGAATGCGAGATTGCCTACAATGCAACTTTCATGGCATTGCTGTGGGATGCAGTAGCAACTAAAAGCACCAAGCTGCTGGAACAGGGTATCAAAAGCCTGCCCGACAAGCTCGAACGTGCAACCTGGCTGAATTACATACGTTGCCACGATGATATCGGTCTCGGTTTCGACGATAATGATATATTACTCGCAGGCTATGATCCTGTGCAGCACCGGCGATTCCTGATTAACTTTTTCACCGGTGAATTCAATCATTCTGCCGCAAGAGGCAAGCCCTTCGGACATAATGCCAAAACCGGCGATGCACGCATCTCAGGTTCGCTGGCTTCGCTGGCGGGACTTGAAGCTGCAATTGAAAAAGGTAATCCAGAAGAGATCGATGATGCGATTAAAATTATAATTCTTCTACATGGCATGATTATGTCATTTGGTGGCATACCCTTGCTCTACTACGGCGATGAAATTGGTACCACCAATGATTACAGGTACATCGAAGATGAACGCAAGTCAGGCGACACGCGCTGGATGCATCGTCCGACATTCGATTGGGATAAAGCTGAATTACGCAACAAGCCCAATACAGTAGAAAACCGTATCTTCCAGGCCTTGAAAAAGATGATCTCGGTGCGTAAGGAGGTTGCCGCTTTCGCTGATTTTAATAATCGTGAATTACGTGATACTGATAATCCGCATCTATTCGCATTTTGCCGTGTCAATCCGCTGCACGCATCAGACAAAGTGCTCGTTGTCGGGAATTTCGATGCGCATCCCCAGCATATGGAACTGGATAGTCTGAAGGATACGGGCCTTATGCAACAGTACCAGTTATATGATCTTTATAGTGGTGAAAAACCGGCGATGTTCAACAATGCGCTGGTTGTACCGCCGTATCGCTTTTACTGGCTACAGGCGCGTTAAAGGCAGCTAAATATTATTCACCGCAAAGACGCAAAGGGCGCAAAGGGCGCTAAGAAACACTTTAATTTAACCGCAGAGGCGCGGAGGCGCAGAGAAAGATACAGCTTATTGTAAGAGCGGCTTTAGCCGCTCTTACATAAAAAACTCTGCGTCTCTGCGCCTCTGTGGTAAAACAATCCTTTATCTTTGCGCCCTTTGCGTCTTTGCGGTGAATAAATCTTTTTATAGTTTACTGATTATTCAACTGTACGCTGGATCTCGCCCGAGGCGCGTTTCTCCAGTCGGTCGACGACTTCTTCTTTTTCGTTAACCAGGGTGATTTCCAGCGGCATCTTGCCCATCGCGTGGGTAGCGCATGACAGGCATGGGTCATAGGCGCGTATCGCGACTTCGATCTGGTTAAGCAAC
>CAZRKQ010000134.1:0-12510 GCA_964600755.1 uncultured Thiotrichaceae bacterium | reverse complement strand
GGATTTAGTCCTGTTGAGCCCGGATGGCGAATCAGGACGGCGCGTAAGCAAAGCCGAATGCCTCGGGTACCCGAAGGGCAAACTGGTCGGGGGGTCTTTTCTTTTGGTTACTTTTCTTTGGACAAGCAAAGACAAATTCATCAGGAATGAATTTGTGCTGCGAAGCAGACCCGCAGGGCAAATCACAAGGATGTGATTTGCAACGTAACTCGCCATCAAGGCGAAATCAAATGTTGGAAGATACGAAACAGTTAGACTCAATACGGTCAACTGATGTTCGCGACTATAGTCACTCCTACAGTCAACAACAAAAAACCTCTGCGTACTCTGCGTCTTTGCGGTGAACTAATATCTTAAGGAGAAGACCTGGATTTACAGAACACTTCCCTGTGTTCTGCCCTTCGGGCCAGCCAGAGGCTGTTCAAATTCGATCCCATCGAATTTAGTCGCTTCGCTTCATCCAGGCTACACAACTGATATTCCCTTTGTGCTCTTTGCGTCTCTGCGCCTTTGCGTTGAAATAAATCTTTTCGCTTTGCATCCTGGATGAAGTTGCGTAGCCTGGATGAAGCGTAGCGTAAGCCGGGGCTTTGCTGCATAGCCGGTTACAATGCGGTGCTGCATCATGATGATAATTTACTTTTAAATATTATTATAACTTATTGTTTTTTATTATTTTTTTTCATGGATAATATGATACACCCGTTGAACATTTTACATATTCATCTTGCCAGGGCATCAGGATCGCAAAAGGATACAAATTTAAATACCTTCAATAATCAATTAATAAAACTTCGCGTGCTTTACGCCTTGGCGAGATAAAACAAGTTCTAACAATTCACGACTAAAGTCACATTTGCAAACAACAATGTTATCCTCCGTGTTCTCTGTGCCTCTGTTGTAAAAAATTATTATTAATTACAGTTGTGAATATATATAAAGACTACCTGGCGTAGCATATAGAAAGGTCTTACAGTAATTTCACTTTCTCCAACATCGCCATCGACAACTATGTAAACCTTACCGGTACCGGCGAAACAGGTATACTGTCCCCGTATACCCGGCCTGTTTATCGTATCGAGTGAGTCGACTGTTTAAGCATGTCTGGCGTCACCAGTACGATGCCTTTGTCAGAAATGCGAAAACCGCGTTGCCTGTCATCATCGTGGTTTTCTCCGATAACCATATCTTCAGGTATATCGCATCCGCGATCTATAATGGCGCGGTTTATACGGGCATTACGCCCTATATTGACATTGGGCATCACCACGGTGTGTTCGACGCAGGCATAGGAATGAACCCTGACGTTGGAGAACAGTAATGCCCGGTTCAGTTTTGCACCCGATATAATGCAGCCGCCCGAGACGATTGAATCAACTGCCATACCGCGCCGGTCATCGGTGTTGTGTACGAACTTGGCTGATGGCAGTTGTGGCTGGTCAGTCATGATCGGCCAGTCGCTGTCATAAAGGTCCAGTTCCGGGGTAACCGCAAGCAGTTCCATATTGGCTTCCCAGTAGGCATCCAGCGTACCGACGTCACGCCAGTAGGTACGTTTACCGGTATCAGCATCGCGGAACGGGAATGCAAATACATCGTTAGCGTTAATCAGGCTGGGGATGATGTCATGGCCGAAATCGTGTTTAGACGCGCTGTTATCGGCATCAATAATTAACTGATCACAAAGGAAATCAGTGTTGAATATATAATTGCCCATTGCGGCCAGGCACATATCCGGCTGACCAGGTATGGACTTGGGCACTGCAGGTTTCTCCACAAAACCGATGACACGGTTATTCTCGTCGATCTCAATGACGCCAAAATTGCTGGCAGCTTCGTTGACAGCAACCTCGATACAGGAAATCGTAAGCTCCGCCTGTTTCTCGGCGTGAAAAGCCAGCATGGCACCGTAATCCATTTTATACACGTGATCGCCCGAGAGAATCAGTACATACTCGGGATTATGCATATGGATAATATCCAGATTCTGATATACCGCGTCAGCCGTACCCCGGTACCATTCATTGTCGATACGCTGTGAGGCTGGAAGCACTTCAACAAACTCTTTCAGTTCACGCTTGAATCCGCCCCAACCTTCGGAGATGTGCCTGACAAGCGAGTGTGCTTTGTACTGGGTCAGAACACCGACACGACGAATACCCGAATTGACTGCATTCGACAGGGCAAAATCAATAATGCGGAACTTGCCGCCGAAAAAAACAGCGGGCTTGGCTCGCCAGGTTGTCAGCTCATGCAGCCTTGAGCCACGGCCGCCCGCCATGACAAGTGCAAGTGTCTTTCGGGTCAGCAGGCTGACGAAACGCCGTGGGTTTGATTCCTGCATGATCAGTATCCATTCATTTGAGTAAACCTCAGCTTATTGCTGGCGTCATGGCAATCCGACGATGCACCAGATCTTTTTCGATCTGAACAAGCTGGGGATCGCGCAGTGGATAAAAAATAAACGCAAGTCCAGCGATAAACGCGAAGATGGCCGGCAACCATGTAAAGATAAAGCGGATACCCAGCAAGGCTGTTTCCGATTGTGCGATATTGGCTTCGTAGCCAACATAGGTAAGCACGGCCGTGGGCAATACCCCCCCTATCGTCAAGCCAAGCTTCTGCGCAAACTGCGCCGCTGAGAACACAAGTGCGGTGGTTCGTCGCTTGTATTTCCACTCGCCAAAATCGGCAACGTCACCATACATTGACCAGACCAGGGCCGGCGTAGGCCCTGCCAGCAAAGACGCCAGTGCATTTACCACCAGCATTGTCCAGTAATCATCATTTGGAATATAAAATATCAAGCCCATTAATATTGCATTGGAAAGCATCAAAAAAAGCATCAAGGAGCGCTTGTCATAGACATTGCTCAAAAAGCGTCCCGCGATGACACCGATGACAAATACGATTGCGCCGGTTGTAATAAAAAAGCTTGTTCGGTCCCAGATCCAGATGAAAGAAGTGTTGTCATCAAGCATGTAGTACTTGAAGAAATACACAGTCGCACCACCACGAATCGCAACACTTGCCAGGGTAAAGATCCCGGCGACGACCATCACCAGCCAGGCCTTGTTCTTGAACAGGGTTTTCAGGTCTTTACCTATATGACTATCCTGGGTCGGCGGCGGTGAAACCCGTTCCCTGGTACCACGAAAAGTCTGCAAAAACAGCAAGACTGACAACACCGCAAAAATTGCCATCGTATACTGGAAACCAAGCATCTCGTTCTCGCCTCCCAGTAACCTGACCAGTGGCCGCACAGACATGCCCAGCACAATAGCCGCGCCGAAAGCGCCTACGAAGCGGAACGTTCCCAGGGTCAATCGTTCACTGGATGAAGTCGTCATCACCCCCATCAACGCACCGTAGGGAACATTTATCGCCGTGTAGGCTGTCATCATCAAAATGTAAGTAACATAGGCAAAAATGAGTTTGCCTGAATCGCCTAAATCGGGGTTAATGAACATCAGGTATCCAAATACACCGTACGGAACCGCCATCCACAAAAGGTAAGGTCGAAACTTACCCCAGCGCGTGTTGGTTCGATCGGCGATGATGCCCATGATTGGGTCCGTAATCCAGTCCCATAGTTTTACCGTTAACAGCATGGTAGTCACCGCAGCCGGGCTCAGTCCGTAGACATCCGTGTAATAGTAAATGATGAAAATGGCGAAAAACTGGAAAAAAAGGTTGGAGGCTGCATCGCCCAGACCATAATTGAATTTCTCGTAGAAGCTTAGAGGTGGCGTCAGCATTTTTTCATAATCCTCGCTTTACTCATTTAGAAGCAAGACCAGCACGAACGAAGCTGATTCATTAAAGACTGCTGTAATTTTCAACACTGCTCCCACGGTAAGCCGTGAAATCGCCAGCCGCCAAGGGAACTACGTTGATGAACTTCATTCAAATCGCCTTCAAAACCTTCATCAATATGATAGATATTGCTGAGTCCTGCGGCTAACAACACTTTACCCGCTTCCTGTGAACGCTTACCACTACGGCAAATCAACACTATGGGCGCACAGTCTTCTTCAATATCACATACCGCCCCACCCAGGATTAATTTACGTACCTCAGCGACAAAATGCGGATTAACCTCCCAGTCAGGTTCATCAATCCACGGTAAGTGCACTGCACCAACAGGGTGTCCGACAAACAGAAACTCCATGCTTGAACGGATATCGACTAATATTGCACGCGGATCATCATGAATCATCTGTAATGCATTCTTCGGTGAGATATCATGTAACTCGTTTTGACTCATAACGTTCTCCTGCGCCAGCCAATAAACAGCAATGGAAATTATCTATCGAAGTATTGTTGCGATGTTTTCTACTCTGCTCTCTCTTCAATTAATCAGATAACTTAATGCTGTGACCGCCAAAACCGGCACGCATTGCATTAACTACTTTTCCGCCGAAAGACGGATCCTGGCGGCTGCGAAAACGCATCTGCAAGGCCATTGTCATTACCGGTGTTGGCACACCAAGATCTACCGAATCATGCACCGCCCAGCGGCCTTCACCGGAATCATCGACGTAATCACTCAAAGAAGACAGCGTTTTATCATCAGCTAAAGAATCAGTAATTAAATCCAGCAACCATGAGCGCACCACACTGCCGTGCTGCCAGATTTGAGAAATCTGCAGGAGATCGAGAACCAGTTCCTTGCGTGCATCAAGCATTTCAAATCCTTCGGCATAAGCCTGCATCATTCCATACTCGATTCCGTTGTGGACCATTTTCACATAGTGACCGGCACCGGCCGGACCGACATGACCCCAGCCTTTATCTTTTGCTGGCGCCAAAGATTCAAGCGCCGGTCGCAGCATGGCGATAGCTTCATCGCTACCACCTGCCATAATACTGTAACCATTCTCCAGTCCCCTGACGCCACCAGACGTGCCTGAGTCTACAAAGTGAATACCTGATTCAAGCAGATCAGCTGCACGCTGCATGGATAAATTAAAATTCGAGTTACCGCCATCAACCAGTAAATCCCCGCTGCTCATTCCGGAACTGCGCAAGGCCTCGATACTACTATCAACATAAAGGTGCGGTACCATCAACCAGATAACTCGCGGTGCATTCAGTGCGTTTATCAATTCGTCAAGACTTGTTACTGCGGTAACGTTATCAAGCTCATGCGCAAGTGCCGCGCTGGTCTCGGTATCTTTGTCAAAGGCAACGACTTCATGGCCGTTGCGTACGAGACGCCGCACCATATTGGCGCCCATTTTGCCCAAACCTATCATTGCGAGTTTCACTTTAAGCGCTCATTGTTAAGCAAGAACACCAGGACGATACACAATCGGTCAAACAGGCTAGAGGTGTGCATAAATATCCTGCATCACCAGCTTTGGTTTTCGATCTACGGTAAAAATACCCCAGTGTTTTTCCGGCTCATGCGGATCAGGCGACCCTTTCCAGGGTTCATCAAAAGCTTCGAAAACAAAGGTCAGAATGTCAGCTTCCTTACACCAATCCAATAGCTCACAATAGTAAGTGGCCTGGAACTCCTGCGAAGCATTCCAGGGATGTATGCCACGACCATTGGAACAGGTCGTCCATCCTGCTTCGGTTATCACCACCGGTTTGTCTGGGTAATGATTGGCAACGCTGTAATAATTCTGCCTGGTATAGTCCAGGGCGCCATCAATTGTCTGGTATTCCCACACTGGATAAGTATGTAATGAAATAAAGTCCAGTTCCGCAGCCAGAGGTTCCAGTTTTTTAGTCCATGGCACATAGTTTTCACAAAAAGTGACTGGTTGATCAACAGCGGCCTTTATCCTGCGAACATAACTGATCAACTTCTCGACCAATACCAGGTGGTCACTCCACTCAACGCTGGCTTCATTACCAACAGACACAGAAGAAACTATTTCCGGATAACGCTTTGCCAAACTGATTAACCTGTCCACTTCAAGGCTGTTTTCGCGCCTGTTTGCAATAAGTATACTCTCGTCATAAATAGCCCCCCAGGGACAGTTATAGTTGCTCTGCTCGGCCAACATATCAGCACCAAGCATTACCTTAAGATCCAACGATTCATTACGAATAACTTCGAGTACGAATTCAGCATGCCAGCTACAATCGTAAAGCCTGAGCAACTTCCAGTTATCTTTAAGGATATTTAAATCTTCATGGATCTCCTGATAAGAAGGAAAGATGCCATCAACCGGTGACTGGCCTTCTCTATAGCCGGAATAACAAATGGCATGTTCGAAGCCTAAATCTAATGTATTGTTTTTCATCGTATATCTAACCCATATATTTTAAGAATATTTTAAGTTGCCATCTTTGTCCCACAATCCCCAGTACGCACCGACATCTCCTTCATCACCGGTTTTCCAGTTTTCATCAAAAGATGAAAAATAAAAGATCTCTATATCTTCCTGCTCTGCCCATATGTAACTATTAATAAAATATTGCACGGCGTTTTCTATAGAAGGCACAGCTGCACCACAAGCAGCACCGGAGCTTGGCCAGCCTGTTTCACTAATAATTACTTTTTTACCATTTGCGACTCTAATCGCGCGATGATACATATCTTTCATATAGAGAAGAGCGTAATCAGCCGGGCATTCTTCCCAGAATGGATAGCAGTTAACCAATAACATATCGCATGCATCAACTAATGCGGGGTGATCTTCAAACAGGAAATACGCATCAACATAACTGACATTCACATCAGGCACTGCCTGCCTGGCACGCGAGATATAATCGATTAATTCCTGCTCGGTTAAATCCCCGCGAAGCAATACCTCATTACCTACCGCAAGAATATCGACATAACCCTGACGGGCAATATCAATTGCATTACCGAGCTCGATTTCATTTTTATCCTTGTCTTCGCTCAAACAAACTCCAACCATGGTTTTTAAGTTATGTTTTTTAGCAATACGGGGGATGTGTTCATTGCCCTCCACACAGGAAAAAGTTCTGATCCAATGCGTATAGGGCTCAATGATTTTCAAGCGCTGCTCTATCTGCGCTTCGCTGATTTCAGCGCCGGGGCCCTGTCCATCCATATAGGGGCTGTATGCAATGCCGTGTATCTTGCTATCAAGTATTTCTCGCAGCATTGAAATGCTTTCGGTATGCGATAACGATGAAAAATCAATACCCGCCAAATGTTGGTTGACATGCTGTATACCCAATGCCCTTACCTCCGTATACATAATTTTTTTTAATAACGTAGTCATCTTTATCCAAACACTCTAGTGTGAAACACTGGTAGCACCCAGATAACTGTATTGCTGTTTTACTGCGACTGCTGCACCAATGAGCGCAGGATATTTCGAACTGATGACATAAGTAGGTATCTCAGCAAGGTAATGACCAAACCTGCTGTTGTATTCGAAACGAGTGCGGAATGACGAGTTGGTAAAATAATCACCCAGCCTGGGCACTATGCCTCCACCTATAAACACGCCACCTCGAGCGCCCAGTGTCAACGCGAGATTGCCGGCAATGGACCCAAGGATGCCACAGAACATGGCTACAGCTTCTACTGCTGATTCGTCAGTTCGTTTTAATGCTTTATTTGTAACCTGGTCAGGGGATAGCAATTCACGTTCAACCCCATCACACTTGGCAATGGATTCATATAGAAGAACCAAACCGGGTCCGGACACCAGGGATTCAGCAGAAACGAAATTATGATGTACACGAATAATATCGATAACAGCTGATTCCCGATCATTTAACGGGCCATAGGAAACATGCCCGCCCTCACTCTGTAGCGGCAACCAGTAATCGCCGGCATAGATCGCACCCGATACACCAAGCCCCGTACCCGGTCCAAGTACGGCCAAAGTTTGTTTATCAACAGCTGTTCCCCGCCCTACCTGGTGATAATCATCATCACCGAGATACGGTAGCGCAAGTGCAAGCGCTGTGTAATCATTCAAAACCTTAAGCGACTTGAGTCCCAAGGTCTTTCTTGTTTGATTAACTGATAGATCCCATATGTGATTTGTCATTATGATTCGATCATTTGATACAGGCGTCGCGATCGCTAACGACGCCGTTTCAGGCATCGATTGTGATGCATCGTCAAGGTAAGCCAACACCGCATCTACCAGTGAACGATAATTTGCACATGACAGAGTACGCTCATGCTGTGGTGTTAAACCACCCTCTTCAACAAGCGCAAATCGAGCATTAGTGCCACCGATATCTGCTATTAAACACATATTTAAATTTTTCCGAGCGCCATTGAACTTGAAATTAATCAATTAATACAGGGCAGCATTAAATTTGAACAGGATTAAAAACATATGAGGAGACGGCATTAGCATCAAACAACCTCATCAGGCAATCCATTATCAACCGCCGGTATAGCATCTATTGAATGGCCGGACTCATGTCCAGCGATAAGCGCCTTAAACCAGTAGGCGGAATATTTTAAGATTCGTTGCTGCGTTTCATAATCCACATAAACTATTCCAAAACGTTTGCTGTAACCTTCTGCCCACTCAAAATTGTCCAGTAGTGACCATAAAAAATAACCCAGCGCAGGCACGCCATCTTCAATTGCGCGAGCATATTCACTTAGATATTTATACAGGAAATCGATACGTTCCCTGTCATGAACTTTACCGTTGTGCACAGTATCGTCATTAGCCATGCCACTTTCAGTGATTACGGCAGGCAGCTGATAGCGCTCATGGAAAAATTTTGGTCCCCAATACAATGCTTCGGGCGTTACCGGCCAACCCATTGCAGTTACAGGCAACTCTTCTTTTTCCACACTTTCAAAACCATTAGCCTCAGTGGCTCGAACATGAATGCCTGAATATATGTTGACACCAAAATAATCCAGCTTCTGATTGATGCACTCAAGGTCTCCTGGAAATATGTCTGGCATATCCGCGGCAAATAACTTGACGCCTTGTTCCGGGTAGTTTCCCAATAACATTGGATCTGAGAACCATACATTATTGAATACATGTTTTTTCCGCACAGAGAACATATGCTGACGTGCCGCTTCGATATCATTCGGCTGGTCTGAAACAGGTATGGATATTCTGCTCGCTTGCGATGCACTGACAAAAGGCTCGGTTTTAGCCTTCGCGCGAATCACCTGAACACACTTGCCATGCGCCCGCAGAGCATTATGTCCGGCCAACAGCACTTCTGATACGCCCATCTTCAGACCGGGAGCGTGAACACCATCCTGGTGGCCTAATCCAATAAAGCACTGTGGTTCATTCAGGGTAATCCAGTGTGAAACCCGGTCTGAAAGCTTGTCGACCACCAGCTTTGTATAGTCGGCAAACCAGTCAGCACTATCTCGATTTAGCCAGCCGCCACGGCAGTACAATTCATAAGGGAAGTCCCAGTGAAATAATGTTATCCAGGGGGTGATGTTTTTTTCGAGCAATGCATCAACCAGGCGACTGTAAAAGTCCAGACCCTGTTGATTAACTTTACCTGCACCATCAGGCAGTATACGAGGCCAGCTTATTGAAAAACGGTAAGCCTGCAGCCCGATTTCCGCCATCAAGGCAACATCATTCTTATATAGATGATAATGATCGCAAGCGACTTCACCGGTATCACCATTAGCAATTTTGTCACTCTGCCGGCCCAGCATGTCCCAGACAGAACGGCCACCACCATCACGGTAGGCCGCGCCTTCAATTTGATAACTGGATGTGGCTGCGCCCCAGATAAATTCTTTGCCAAATTTCATATCAGTCGGAGAACAACTGCTCTGATGTCAGGACGACAGTCAACTGGCGAATTCGGCCGCTGCGCTGGAACAGCTCGGAACTCTCCTCCGCGGATAGTTGCAGTTGTGTCAACACCTCTTGTTTGCCATCATCCCGGGTAATGTTCAGCGCAGGTTGCAGCTCATCATTCCATATATATAGAACCGGCACCTGGCACCAGGTAAAGGCAAGCCCGTGCGCGGGTACAGTGAGCGACTGCCAGTTATCGTTCACATCCAGATAGCGGAATGTTCTCGGGGTTGCAACAAATTCACGACAGCCTAGCAGGTCGGGCTGAAACTTCACTGCACCACCAGTTACACGAACTCCGAGTTCGCCAAAACGGGTCAGTATCTCTTCCTTCACCTGCCCTGTCATACCCGGTTGCCGGGCACCGGCGTGTTTGGGCGTATGGGAATAAGGATCGGTCGGAAAGGCGCCATACTCGGCCGGGGTTTTGTTAAAGCCGATGCCCTTGCGCACACGGTAATACAGCTGTCCCAGTTGTTTGCAGACAGCATCGTCAGCACCCTGTTCCAGCGCCGTAAAGAAATTTTCCTGTACCGCCAGTAACAGCTTGGATACCATGTGCCAGTAGATACAACCCAGTCCTTCAAATCCAAACATGCCGCCTGAACGCCCGGTAAATGCCTTGTGATTGAATACGTTTTCATACAGATCTCGCAAGGGATTACGAGCTTCTTCTATGCTATCACCGTAAACATCGGTCAAGCTGTCTAGCCGCTTATTCAGTTCGCCTGCATTGCTTAACTCGGCGTTGAAGCGATAGCTGCCGTCAGCATCACTCAACAGGATACATTCATCATTATCTGCAAGCATTTTCTGCAGCAGTGGTATCGCCTCGACCTGCTCTTGAGGAACACGGTTTTTTTCCAGGAATCCCGGCAATTGCCGGTCAGGATAGAGCATGAAACTATGCTGATCGGGACGGTATACATCGCTATCAAACAGCGCTTCCAGCACTGACACCGCCTGTTGCGGAGAAATAGCACCAGCGCTAAGTGCTGCAACCTGCCCTTCCAGCATCGGGTAAAGCGTATCTATCGTGACTGCATCCGGCTGCAGATCCAGCAGGTTATAGGCATGGTACAGATGATCCTTACGTTGGTTATTCGCAATACTGTGGTCGATGGCTGCAAGCGCATCGTCCAGCAGAATCCTGATCGAGTCGAGGGGCTGGGTAACTCTACCCGTAAACGATTCCTGCTGGTAAACAAGCTGGCGATAGCGACTCGCCGCCTGGCCAAGCTCCTTCAGCAACCGGTATCGTTGTTCGGCACAGACTTGATTTTCGCCTGTTAACGGGCGCACTCTTCTCAAAGCAGCGGCCGTATCGGCCAACCATTGGCTCACTTCGCTGGACAAGACAGCCTGTTCTGATTCCTCTGCGATTAATTGCTGCAGGAAACTGATATAACGACGCAGGTGATACAGCGTTACCATGGACAAGCCCTGGCCGACCACGGCGTTGTTGGCGTCATTCCATTCCGGGCGCTGAGTATTAAGCCAGATGCCACCGTCGATCACCAGGTTACCCAGCTTACTCAGTAGCGGAACCAGCAGCTTCTCAAGCAGGTTGACCTGATAAACTTTGCCATCGCCGTTCAGTAGCAGCTTGCCATCGGCGCCCATGTCCGCGACCCGTTGCTCTATACGTTCTGCAAGATCCTCATCATATACAATCGTGCTCTTGGCGTTCTCAAACAAGTCTTCAAAGGGCTTGATCCGGTAGGGTACATTGGCATAACTGTAAACCGGCTGATGCAGCAAAGCGCCAAGCCTGGCCGGGTGAAAATTGCTGGAGAGTTCCAGCAATTTCAGCAGGTAGATGATCTGGTGGTCGCCCCAATAGCCGATGTAGCTCCACGGGTCGTCCGCTTCTTCTACCTCCCAGTCGATGCCCTGCTTGGTAATCCGGTAGGGATTGTAGCCATCAATAGTGGAAGCATTAACAAACTTGGCTATCATATTCTCAATAAATTCCGGATAGCTGAATGCCAGGGCTTCCCAGTTCTGGAAAATATCGCGCCAGTTACCTTCATAAGATAGCAGGCGATTACCCTGTTCGTCTTTTAGCTTGATGGCGAACTGGTTCCAGGGGCGACTGGGGTCGCCGTGGCGACGGCCAAAGGTGATAGGCAGGTACTCGAGACAAAGACGCTCCAGTTGCAGGTCACCTTGTTGTTTGATGATCAACAGCAGTTGTGCAAAGTCCAGCTTCTCCGGCAGTCCTTCAAGCAGTTCCAGGTGGCGTTGATGCAAACCGCGATTAAAGTTCTCGATGTTTGCGGTGAAATCCCGCGAAGATACCTGGTACTGATCATCGAACACGCCGCCGCGCATTATATTGAACAACACGTTTGCATAATGATGAACGGCAACGTTTTCTTCAGCCATTAGCTGAAAGCCGTCACCACGACCCGTAATACGCGCCAGATTATCTGAGCCTGCATTCACAGAGCTGGCAATCGCCTCGGCAACAACGTCCGGGTTATCAAGCTGCCTGCGCAACTCGACCACCTGGCCCTGGCTTTGCTCGATGTTTGCCACTAACTGCCAGTGCTGCGATGCATGCGGCGCCAGTTCCAGGGACTGGTTTACCAGGTATGCACCACGTATGCCCCGCCTGTATTCTTCCTGCTGCAACTCTTCACCGAGGCGAAAATTATCGAGCTGTTCAGAAGAAATCAGTACTTTGTGCCCCTTGAGGCCAAGGCAGAATACCGTGTTGGCATTGAGTGACTCGCAGGGTTCGGCTCGATCT
>CAZRKQ010000133.1:0-8201 GCA_964600755.1 uncultured Thiotrichaceae bacterium | reverse complement strand
GGCGCCTTGGCGAGATAACAAGATGTTATACCTCTAGCACAGGCCAGCTCCGGTGATGCTGGATCTGACAGTAATTGAAAGATCAAGCCTCAATACTACAGCTTATATTATATGTTGGCATTATTGCGCAAAGTAGCGCCTGAGGAATTCATCGAAGTCGCTAGTATCTTCAGTTTCGATACGAAGCTGCTGTACAATTGAATCATTTGCGGCCTGCTCGAACTGATGCTTTCTATCTTCGCTCAGCGCAAGTGAATTGAAATAATTATGATGCTCCAGTGACATGCGCCTGGCGAAATGAAAGAAACCTTCGTCGTTCTCCCGCATTTCATTCAACATAAGGGCAGATGTTGTCCTCGCAGGGTCAAGCACACATTCAAGCTGACTGGCCAGGCTTTCTGTATAGGATGTACACTCATGTGCATCATCCAGTAATTGTGCGACACCCTGCATCGCTGCTAACAGCTCACTCGCCCATGTTTTTAATTCAACTGATGTATCATTACACGAAAGCCTTAAGCCCGGCTCACGTCCCATATGGGCAACCTGTACAAGATTCATATCAATTCCATTAACTTCGTCAGGTGATAACGCACGACTTTCCTGCAACAGGCAAAACAGAACAAATATCTCGAGGAACCGTAATTGATCCTCATTAATACCCAAAGGATCAAACGCATTAACATCAATAGATCTGATTTCTATATATTCAACACCGCGTTGCTCTAATGCATTGGTTGGCTTTTCGTTATCACGAAGTACCTGCTTGGGACGAACAGTACTGTAATACTCGTTTTCAATTTGCAGAATGTTGGCATTCAGCTGGCGATATTCGCCATCAACCTTGACGCCGATTTTTTCATACTCTTCGAATGGTGTTTCGATAGCACATCTCAAACTTTCGATATAAGCATCAAGACTGTCATAGTTGGCTTTTATTCCTGCCATGCTCTCCTTGTTGTTGGTGTAACCGATGTCCCCCATGCGCAATGAAGTAGCATATGGTTCATACGCTGTATTTTCATTGAATAATGAGAGCATCGATGGCTTGCCCTGGAGAAATGATTTGCAAACTGCAGGTGAAGCTCCAAACAGGTAAGGTATCAACCAGCCATTACGCAGCATGTTCCTGACCAGGCACATATACTGATTTGAAACGAATGACTGTCTCTGCTGATTGTCATTTTCAATATCCTGGTACATGTCCCAGAAACCGCTTGAAAACGAATAATTGAAATGTACGCCGGCAATCACCTGCATGGTGCGGCCATAGCGGTTTCCCAGACCACGACGATATACAGTCTTCATTGTGCCGGCATTCGATATACCATACTGTGCAACAGGAATGCTGTCACCGCTTTCTACAACACAGGGCATGCTTGTGGCCCAGAGTATTTCTTCCCTTAACTGGGAATAGACGAACACCTGCAGATCATTCAAAAAGCCAAGCGCCTGTTCAACTGAATCGCAAGGAGGTGTAATCATCTCCATCATTGCTTCAGAAAAATCAGTGGTGATGTAAGGATTGGTTAACGCTGAACCCAGCGATTGTGGATGGGGTGTCTGGGATATGCCGCCGGTCTCTGCCGCACGCAAGCTTTCCTTTTCCAGGCCAATCCTTGATTGAGATAAAGTATTGACCTGCCCTGAACCAGTTATCGCGGACAATCGTTGTTCAAGTTGATGGTACGACAAAGTTGATCCTGTGTGTGCTGAGATGTTTTGAAATTAGACGCCAGCTTCAAAACCGTTGATGCAGCATTGTTATATTAGCGGCTGATTATACATGTTTCAGTCATGCGTCGTTTTCGACAGGCTGCGCGCGTATTCCTGCTGCAAATCAGAAACCTGGCGCTCTTTATCTTCTTTCATATGAGCTGAATCGAGCCGTATCTTGGGCTTGGGTTGCTGTTGTACGGATTTCGGCACAAATGCATAGACAAAAGTACAATCAAGCGCGTCAGCAGCCTTTTGCATCATCCTCAGTGTTACGGCACCGCGTTGCTCATCTTTTTCCAGTACAGAAATCCTCGCCGGGCTTACATGCATTTTTTTTGCAAGCTGTTTGCCCTGTATGCTGCGCTGTGTGCGAACCGCCCTGATCCAGCCCATGCCGATGCCGGGCCTCAATTTCAATTGCTTGAGCCAGCTTAAAAGCACTAAATCAATCGATTCTTCAGACATCGCAGCCCCCATGAAATATTTAATATATATGTTAATTTAACATATATATTAATTTAATCTACAAATCCATAGATAGATTATCAATAGATATTTTACAGAGGCTGCAACGGGGGCTAGCCGATTGAATGGACCATTTCGGCCAGTGAGTGTGCGGGTGCCTCCTCCTCCAGGATATTCCTGCCCAGCTGTCTGCTGATCTGGCTGGCAGAAAACAATCCGCTAACCATGCCGTGATCAACTACAAGCACATATTTCTGCTCGAGACGATGCAATGTCGCGACTATATGGCCTACCCTGGCGTCACGCAGATGGCTTAATTCAAGTACCTTGATGTTCTTCTGTGGCTGCATCAGCATAGCTACGGTGATCTGGCTATGATCCAGCTGCTTATCCTCGGCCAGCCTGACTGGACCGTCACCCATAATCTGGTCCGCGCTTATCAGGCCGATCATGTGATGTTTTTTATTCACAACCAGCAACAGGCGAACACCCGAGTTTTTCATTTTATGCAGGGCATAATCGATCGTCCTGTCAGCAGTAATGGTTACCGGGTAAACACGAGCGAAATCGGTGAACACCAGCATCGCCGAATCATGGAAGTGAACAAGCTCTGGAGGTTCCTCCGGACGCTCTATCGAGAGATTGGCCGGCAAGGGGATACAGTCCCGGGGAGTATAAGCTGGCTGCATGGTATGTCTCCTGCATTTGGAACATACACACAATATACGCCGATTGAAAAGGAATTACACCGACTTTACCTGGTGATTGTGTCCCGGAAATCGTGCACGACAATGGGCAGAAACATATAAAAGACATTGACTCTCGCAGAGGCGCAGAGAGCGCAGAGGTGACATGTATTTTTTACTAAGACAGAATCGTTTTTTTCATCTTCCTTTGCGTTCTCTGCGCCTCTGCGCCTCTGCGAGAAAATTATATGTAAAGCCAGAGGGTCCTGTGTACTTTGCCTCAGCCCCAAGATTCCAGGCTGCTATAACAATTTCTTCGCCACTCGAACCTTTGCCCTCGCCCCTGTATTTAATCCAGTACGTGCGAAACCAGTCCGTCGGCAAGCTTGGGTTCAAACCATGTCGATTTTGGCGGCATCACTTCGTTGGCATCAGCAACAGCCATCAAGGCTTCCATACTGGTCGGATAGAAGGAAAACGCAACGGCCATTTCACCACTATTGACCCGCTTTTCCAGTTCGCCAAGACCGCGAATTCCGCCGACAAAATCGATGCGAGAATCTGTACGCGGATCAGAGATACCCAGTATTGGCTCTATTAAATGATCTGCCAGCAAACTGACATCCAGACTCGCTACCGGATCATCGGGGATCAAGGCAGGGGATATTTTCAGGCAATACCATTGCCCTTCGACATACATGCCGAATTCTCCCGGACCTTCTGGTTTTACCGCAGCATCTTCTGCAGTGACCGTGAAAGACGATTCAATCTCACTGATTAATTCGTCTTTTGACAGTCCGTTAAGGTCAGTAATGACACGGTTGTAATCCAGTATGTTCATCTGGTTGTGCGGATAAATAACAGACAGAAAGTAATCACTGTTCTGATTACCATCACCGCCTTTTGTTTTGGCGACACGGGATGCAGAAGCAGAACGGTGATGGCCGTCGGCAATATAAATAGCATCCATGGCATCGAAGCCATCCGTCAGTTTCTGCATGGTTGCATCATCATCAACCACCCAGAAGGTATGCTGCACGCCATCATCAGCTGTTACATCAACCACGGGCTCTGATTTCGTTACTGCTTCTAGCACAGCGTCCATATCAGGCTGTGATTTATACGCCAGCAACACCGGGCCGGTCTGCGCATTAAGTGCTTCAATCTGGCGTACGCGATCATCTTCCTTCGCCGGGCGCGTATACTCGTGTTTACGCACACGGTTAACATCATAGTCAGCCACCGATGCGGCAGCTACCAGGCCGGTCTGCGAATGCCCGTTCATGATCAGGCGATAGACGTAATAGCAGTCCTTGTCTTCACGCATCAGGATGCCTTCAGCCAGCATCTTCTCCAGGTTTTCAGCGGACCTGGCATAAACAGCCGCATCATACGGGTCCGTATCCTCCGGCAAATCGATCTCCGCCTTGGAAATATGCAGGAAACTCCAGGGGCGGCCACTGGCACGCTCGCGTGCTTCGGCTGAATTCAGTACATCATAGGGAGGCGCAACAACATCGGCTGCACGCTCGGGAACAGGCCGCAAGCCGGCAAATGGTCGAATCAGGGGCATAACTATTTTCAGTTGTCTGTCAGTTTTCAGGAGCACGGTATTATACAGGCAGCGGATATCCGTGTTTGATCGATTTCACCGCGATTGTGCAACAGGCAGCTCAACCCGACAGCATAAGCATTTTCCAGGTAGATACATCTCAATTAACGCAAAGCACACAGAGGCACAAAGGGCGCAAAGGAAATTTTACAGATTTGCTGAAATTCTGGATTGAACTGCAGGGTACGCTCTGCGCACTTTGCTTCTTGGCGGCCTTTGCGTTACATAGAGCAGGTTAGCATCTGCCTGGATGTGTCCGACTCAACCCAGCTTAGGCAACAGCCGGCGACGCAGTGGTTTGATTGCCAGCACAAGCAACAGAATCGCGGAACCCCAGGCAAGAAACATCGGCAGCATCATGTTGGCTTCGCCAAGCCGAACATCAACCTGCCAGGTTGTAACTTGCAGCAGGTACTCCAGCAGCAGTCCCATTGCCACGCTGACTACGGATATTCCTGCAAGGTAGACTGCCGTTACCTTTATCCCCAGTTCCTTGCTGATAAGCGCAAGTCCGGCAATATTTGTTGCCGGTCCTACCAGTAAAAATACCAGAGCAGCACCCGGTGACACACCGGCAAGAATCAAACCTGCAGCTACCGGCGTCGAGGCCACTGCGCATATGTACATTGGTATGCCGACTACCAGCATCACCAGCATTGCAAAAAGCCCTTGCCCCCACTGGGCAAGCCAGTCGGGCGGAATATAGGTCAACATCACACCGGCAATTACGATACCAACTGCCATCCATGCAGCGATGTCATCGAGCAATTCCGATGCCGCATAGCGAATAGCAATGAAAAATCGATTCTGTTTTTCTACAATGGTTTGTTCAGTACTGCAGCAATCTGGCTCGTGCACTTCTTCAGTGCTACCTGCACAAGAGGATTTTTCTATTGATGCTGATTCCTTGCTGCAGCATGATTGCGATTCAGCTACTGCTGTTGCAGTTGTCACTTCGTTATTGACTAATGCAGTAAGCAGGCCGGTTATTACAGCACTGGTTAATGCGGCAATCGGCCTGTAAACAGCCATCAGCGGCCCCATGAGGGCATATGTCACCGCGACAGAATCAACACTGGTCTCCGGTGTGGATATAAGAAACGAAACAGTAGCTTCTTTAGATGCACCGGAACGATGTAATCCGATTGCGGCCGGTAAAACACCGCAGGAACATAATGGTAAAGGCGCGCCGAACAATGCGGCCCGGGAGACAGCGGCGAGACCGTTACCACCAACCCAGCGTTGCATGGTGTCTTCGGAAATATAGGACTTGATAAAACCTGCTGCTAATAATCCCAGCAACAGCCAGAAAGCTGTATCCAGAAATACAGCCCAGATATTGGTTAAAAGTTCGATAAGCATGTTACACACCCTTGAATAACCGGGAGCCTGTCACCTATTGTAACGCGAGCACCCTGCTATTGCTGGACCGTGTCAGAGATGGAATTTGGACAGCTGCCAACATCATCTACATATTTTTCGAGCCCGATAACAACAAGTTCGGCACGACGGTTTCTGTTTCTTCCCGCCTCGGAATCGTTTGATGCGCGCGGCCGCCATTCGCCATAACCATTGGCATCGATATAGCTCTGCGGTATTCCTTTCATCATCAGGTAATCACGTACGTTGCGCGCACGCGATAAAGACAGCGTGTAGTTATAGAGCTCTGTACCCCTGTTATCGGTGTGTGCACGAATTTCAAAGCGAATATCAGCAGGCATTGATCGCATTTCTGCTACGACTGAATCCAGCGCTTTCAAAGATTCCGCGTTTAATTCAATTGAACCAGTCGGAAACAATACACCATGAAGTTCTACAGAAAAATTTTCGCAGTTCGATTGTTTGCCAGGAGCAGCGGCTACGGCTGTAACTGCAGCCAGTTCTGCGTTCTGCTCATCCACCCGTTGTTCCAGTTTATTAATGCGTCTCGAGGTTCCCGAACCAAATCGTTTAATTACATTGATTGATAGTAATTGTGCGTCGGTATCGAAGTATTCATATTCGGCACGCAGGTCCCATGTTCCCGCCATGTTCCAGGTAACACCGACGCCACCGAAAATAAAGTAGTCTTCGACACGCTCCACCGCAATTCCCTGCACATTATTCTCCAGCCTGCCGGCACCGGCTTTGGCGAATATATCCCAGCGATCACTCAGAGGGTAGGTGTACAAACCACCAGCACCAAAGGTTTTATATTCAATATTATAGTTATTGCCGGATGTTGAGCTTACAACAGCCTCACCCAGGTTGGCCCAGAAGGCTTCAAGCGACCAGTTGTTATTAAACTGATAACCGGCAAACAACTTGTAGGCAATATCGCTGTCTTCACTCAGCGACAGTGCCACACTGTTGGTTTCAGGTTGCAAAAAAGACATACCAAGACCCAGACCGACATAGATCGGGTCCTCGTGTTGATGATTTATATCCGCTGCATTAACGGATGATAAACAGGCTGTCAGCAGCAGCGCCTGTATAGCCCTGGTGAACATTGTATATGCCTTCTTATTGTTATTTTTCTGGTCATTATTATTAGTATAGCGATGAACAATACAGACACGCCCGGCGAACCCGCGCCGCCATCAAGGCCTGTCTGTAATTTAGCAGCACTCAGATAGTCAGGGATGCCATCACCATCACTGTCCGCAGGATTAAGTGCACCACCGCTGCCGATCTCATCACTGCTAGGTATACCATCGCCATCATCATCACTGTCTACATTGTTAGTGATGCCATCACCATCGGTATCGACATTGTTGGCTTCAAGGTAGTCCGGCACCGTGTCGCCATCGCTATCGACGGGATTGGCTGGATCAGGGCCGATCTCGGCACCATCGAGAATGCCATCGCCATCGGAGTCACCGAAAAAGACATCGGTATCACTGGCGCTGTTATTAGCCGGGTTGCTGTCAGTTTCGGATGCGCTTGCAGTAGCAACATTGGTCAGGTCCAGAACAAAGCTCACTGGAACATCAACATTCACGCTGTACACCAGTGAATCGCCGCTTGTCAGTGTCGCAGCAGTCTCGCTGAGGTTACCGGTACCGCTGGCAGTTGGACAGCCAGCACCTGTGCAGCTCCAGCTGCTAATCGTTGTGCCAGCAGGTGCCGTGTCTGTAACCACAACATTCGTCGCATCGCTGGGCCCGTTATTGGTCACTGACACGGTATACGCGACGGTAGCGCCTGCAGTATACGTCGTTGCACCATCATCCTTATTAACTTCAATATCGACCAGGCTGGACTGCGTATCGGTATCGCTAGCGGTGTCATTACTGCTGTTATTGTCCGTGTTAGTGGTTGCAACGTTGGCATTGATGACCAGGTTGCCGCTAAAGCCCGATGGCACGTCAACGTTGACAGTAAATGTCAGGCTTCCGCCAACCGGCACGTTGCCTGACGTTTCATTGATACTGCCAACACCGCTTGCATTGGCACATGTAGCACCGCCAGCCGCCGCGCATGACCACGTTGTTATTGTCGTGCCTGCAGGCTCATTAATTGTCAGCGTTGCATTGCTTGTGTCATTGACACCGAGATTATTAACTGTAGCGGTAAAGACAACGCTTGACCCTGGCGTATATGTTGCACTGCCATCATCAATGGTGACACCAATGTCTGAAACAGTGACGGGCTCGAAAACCCAGTAAGCCACCTGCTCGGTAGTGTGGCCGCGATCGAGATCTTCATCAATACCAAGATCAATTGCACTACCAGCAAGA
>CAZRKQ010000132.1:0-37286 GCA_964600755.1 uncultured Thiotrichaceae bacterium | reverse complement strand
AAATCCAGTGCCATCAACACCCTGTGTGGCAACAAGGGCCTGGCCAAGACCAGCAAAACCCCCGGGCGCACCCGTCTAATCAATTTTTTCGCACTGGATGAGCACCGTCGCCTGGTCGACCTGCCCGGTTACGGTTATGCAAAAGTGCCGGAAAAAATGAAACTGGAATGGGAGCAGTTGATGGAAGCCTATTTGCAGCGGCAACAGAGCCTGCGCGGGCTGGTCATCATTATGGACATCCGCCACCCGATGAAGGAATTCGACTGGCAAATGCTGGACTGGTGTCATCATTACAACCTGCCCGCCCACGTGTTGCTGACCAAGGCCGACAAACTTAAGCGCGGCCCCCAGCAAAACAGCCTGCTGGCGGTGAGGAAGCAGCTGAAAGAAAGCGGCTCAACTGCCACTGCGCAGGTGTTCTCTGCGTTGAAGCAAACCGGTCTGGATGAACTGGTTGCCAAACTCAATCAGTGGCTGGAGTTGGATTAAAGATCTCAACGCAAAGACGCTAAGGCGCAAAGGACGCAAAGTTAATTGATTGTTTTAACCGCAGAGGCGCGGAGGCGCAGAGTTTTTATTGTGTTGTCATTTCGTAATAGCAAAGCGACTGAGAAATCTCCCAGGTAAAAGGAGATTTACTAAGCACGTCCTACCCTTCACCCTTAGGTTGAAATCGTACCAGGCGATTAAATCTCAAATCCGATCGAGATAACAACACAAAAATAGTTCTCCGCGCCTCAGCGCCTCTGCGGTTAGTAAAAAGTCTTTTTTCTTTGCGTCCTTTGCGCCTTAGCGTCTTTGCGTTGAAAACTCACCCCCTCAAACTGGAAAATTCTCCGACAATTAACAAGTTATCCACATAGTTTCTCCACATAGTTAAAAACAGGTATTTTAACTATTGTTTTTATTAGGTATAATTTCTTATCCACAGCTTATGCACATAATTATTTTCTCTGGTCGCAGTCAATACATTACCGCCCATCGGTTTCAATCAGCAATATGAAATGGTTGGTCTTTAATCAGTATCAGGGAATGTGTGAGACTAATGCTGGACTTTGTTTTACCGAATGCGCTGTAGCCCGGCGCAGGTTCGCTTGCCTCCCTGAGCGAACCGTTAGGGATTAGCAACCCCAAGCTAGTCCCGTCTTCTTGCCCGGTCGTTTTTGGCCGGGCTTTTTTTTCCAAAGCCTTTTCAACGCAGAGGCGCTGAGGCGCAAAGAGCGCAGAGAAAATTTAGCCGCAAAAAACGCCAAGTACGCAAATTGTGTTTCAATAATCGAGATCTATTGATTTTATTTACGAACAAAAATAGCTTTTGCGCATTTCGCGTTTTTATTACGGGCTTCCTGCCCTTCACCCTTCGGGCCGCACTACGCGCGTTCAAAAATTTTCCAGAAATTTTTGTCGCGGCTACAACTTATAAAAAACTTTGCGTTCTCTGCGCCTTTGCGCCTCTGCGTTAAAAAAATCTCGTATCTGTCGTTAGTGGGCTTCGTCCCAGTTTGAGCCCATGCCCACTTCCACGATCAGGGGCACACTCAACTCGGCGGCACTTTCCATGCTGGAGTGCAGCAATTTGGCGAGCTTGTCTGCCTGCTTTTCCGCCACCTCGACCACCAGTTCATCGTGCACCTGCATCACCACGCGGGCATCCAGCTTCTTCCCGGTCAATGCCTGGTCGACGCTGATCATGGCGCGCTTGATGATGTCGGCCGCGGTACCCTGCATCGGCGCATTGATGGCGGTGCGTTCGGCGTACTGGCGACGCTGGCCGTTGCGCGAGTTGATCTCGGGCAGATACAGGCGCCGGCCGAAAACGGTTTCGACATAGCCCTGCTCGTGTGCCTTTTCACGGGTGCTGTCCATGTAGGCTTTGACACCCGGGTAGCGTGCGAAATACAGGTCGACATATTCCTGCGCTTCGTAGCGGCCAATGCCTAGCTGCCTGGCGAGGCCAAACGCTGACATGCCGTAGATCAGTCCAAAGTTGATGGCCTTGGCAGCACGCCGCTGGTCACTTTCTACCTCATCTAACGTAACGCCGAATACTTCTGCTGCCGTTGCCTTGTGAATATCCATGCCCTCGCTGAAGGCCTTGAGCAGGTTCGCGTCCTGCGACAGGTGGGCCATGATGCGCAGCTCGATCTGGGAATAATCCGCTGCCAGCAGGCAATAACCTTTTTCGGCAATGAACGCCTGGCGGATACGCCTGCCTTCTTCGCTGCGCACGGGGATGTTCTGCAAATTGGGGTCGGTGGATGACAGCCGGCCGGTGGCGGCAACGGTCTGGTTATAGGAGGTGTGTACCCGCCCGGTGTCTGCATTGACCTGCTGCGGCAGCTTGTCGGTATAGGTTGATTTGAGCTTGCTCATGCTGCGGTGCTCGAGTATGAGTTGTGGCAGCTCGTAGTCGACGGCCAGTTCCTGCAGCACGTCTTCGGCAGTGGATGGCTGGCCTTTGGGCGTCTTGCGTATCACCGGCAGTTCCTGCTTGTCGAACAATATGGCCTGGATCTGTTTCGGTGATGCCAGGTTGAAACTTTCACCGGCAGCGTCAAACGCCTGCTTCTCGATTTCAACGATGCGTTTTGCCAGTTGCCTGCTCTGCTTTTTCAGCATGGCGACATCCACTTTGACGCCGGTGCGTTCAATCTTGAGCAATACCGGCAACAACGGCAGTTCGATATCGCGATAAACCGACATCAGTTTTTTCTCAGCCTTTAACTGCGCCGACAGCTTGTGATGAATCTGCAGGGTGATGTCGGCATCTTCCGCGGCGTAAGGCCCGGCCTGCTCGAGATCGATTTCGTTGAAGGTCAGCTGCTTCACGCCCTTGCCGGCGATGTCTACAAAATGAATGGTTTCGTGGCCGAGCAGGCGCAGCGCCATGTTATCCATGTCGTGACGCTGGGTGGAATCGAGTACATAGGATTCGAGCATGGTGTCTTCGGCAATGCCCTGCATGTGGATGCCATGGTTGGCGAGCACGTGAGCATCGTATTTCAGGTTCTGCCCGATCTTGGAAGCTTTCGTATCCTGCAGTAACGCTTTCAAGCCACCGAGCACCTGCTTTTCACTCAGCTGTTTCGGTGCGCCGGCATAGTCATGGCCAAAAGGAACGTAGGCCGCCTCTCCCTCCTTGACTGCAAACGACACTCCGACAACACGCGCAGCCATGTAATCCAGGCTGGTTGTTTCGGTATCGAATGCAAATGCATCGGCGGCCTTGAGTGTTTTCAGCCAGGCGTCGAAATCCTTTTTATTCAGTATTGTCTGGTAACTGGCGTCCGATGTTTTCTTCGCAGGCGCAGACCCACCGGCAGACATGTCGTCCAGCCAGGTGCGGAACTCGAGATCAACATACATATCATGCAAGGTTTCGTTATCCGGCTGCTGCATTTTCAGATCAGCCAGATCGAGACCCAGGTCCAGGTTACAACGTATCGTTACCAGGTCACGCGACATCGGCAGATCATCAACACTGTTGCGCAGGTTGTCGCCGATTTTTCCCGAGACCTCTTCTTTATGTTGAAGCAGGTTATCGAGAGAATCATATTGCTTGAGCCACTTCACTGCTGTCTTCGGACCGACCTTGGGGACACCCGGTATGTTGTCGGAGGTGTCACCCACCAGGGTCAGGTAATCGATGATGCGGGATGGCGGTACTTCGAATTTGCCTTCAACACCGGCCTCATCCAGCACCTCGTTATTCATGGTATTGATCAGGGTGACATGCGGACTAACCAGCTGGGCAAGGTCCTTGTCACCGGTTGAAATCAGCATTTCTTTTTTCTGCTGCGTGGCATTACTCGCCAGTGTGCCGATCACATCATCGGCTTCGACACCTTCGACTGATATCAGTGGAAAACCCAGCGCTTTTACCAGCTGATGCAACGGCTCGATCTGGGTTTTCAGGTCATCCGGCATCGGCGGCCGGTGTGCCTTGTATTCCTTATATATATCATGGCGAAAGGTCTTGCCCTTGGCATCGAATACCACGGCCATGTATTCAGGCTGGTACTCTTCGCGCAACTTGCGCAGCATATTGATCACGCCATAGACGGCACCCGTTGGCCGCCCCTTGCTGTTTGTCAGCGGCGGCAGTGCATGAAAAGCTCGAAACAGGTAGGAAGAGCCATCAACCAGTATCACGGGCGGGTCTTTTTCAGCCATGGATAATTCCGCAAAATAAAATGTGTGCACGATTATCGCAAAAGCACATCGTTTGTGGCTATGATTTAATTAGGTGCTAGGCACTAGGTACTAGATGCTAGGTACTGAAAAACCATGCGACTTGGTCGCCTATTTATTCAATTGAAGGTTATATGATGGACGATTCTGTTAAGAACAAGCTCAGGCGCATGTCGCCGGTGAACGATGCGGCATTGATTCGTGAATCCTGGAAGATCTTTCAGATCATGGCCGAATTCGTTGAAGGCTTTGAACGGCTTGCATTGATCAGCCCCTCGGTCAGTGTGTTCGGTTCAGCACGTACCAAACCTGAGCACCCTAATTACAAGCAGGCAGAAAAAATATCAGAAGCGCTGTCGAATGCCGGCTTTTCAGTTGTCAGTGGCGGCGGCCCCGGCATCATGGAGGCCATCAATAAAGGCGGCAGCGCTGGCAAGTCTCCCAGCATCGGCCTCAATATCCTGCTGCCACACGAACAGGTTGCCAACAAATTCCAGGATATCAGCCTCAGCTTCCGCCATTTTTTTTCGCGCAAGGTGATGTTCGTAAAATATGCATCTGCCTATGTCGTGCTGCCCGGCGGTTTTGGCACGCTGGATGAAATGGCCGAAATCCTGACCCTGATCCAGACCGGCAAAACCCGCAACATTCCTATCATCCTGGTGAACAAACCCTTCTGGCAGGGCCTGCTCGACTGGTTCAACAACACCCTGGTGGCCGAGGGCATGATCAACGAGGAGGACCTGCAACTACTCAAGCTGATCGATGAACCTGACGAAATCGTCAAGGCCATCTTCGATCATTACGAAGGCCGCGACTTTGAACCATCGAAGGAAGAACAGGAGAAACTGATGGAATTGTAGGGCTATTTGGTCCACAGATGAACGCAGATAAAATCGGATATACATAAATGTTTTCACCGTGCGCCAATGTCGGGGGGTCCTCTGTGTTGTTGTTATTTAACTAAAATCTTTGTTTATCTGCGTTCATCTGTGGACTAAAAAACCTCTGTGTACTCTGTGCCTCTGTGGTTCAATATCCGCCTGAATCCTCGGCCCATATCGGCTAAAATCCCCATCCTTCGTAACGGCTTACATCACGCACGCTATGTCTGTCTACACCACCATAGAAACTGACGAACTGGAAGGCTTTCTGTCCAGCTATTCAGTGGGTGCGCTGCGTGATTATGAAGGCATCTCCGACGGCATCGAAAACACCAATTACTTTGTTAACACCGGCAACGGTATTGACGGCAGATTTGTACTGACTCTGTTCGAGCACCACACGCTTGAGGAAATGCAGTATTACCTTGGCCTGATGCATCACCTTGCAGATCACAAGGTGCCCAGCGCAGACCCGGTTGCCGATAATGACGGCAACTATGTGCGCCTGTTCAAACAAAAGCCCGCAGCGATAGTGCACCGCCTTAACGGTGGCAGCATTCGCGAAACCAGCCTCTCGTACTGTAAGCAGATTGGCGCGGCCATGGGCAAGATGCACGCTGCCGGCTTGAGTTACCATGCACATCAGCCAAATCCTCGCGGTCCCGCCTGGTGCGCCACTACAGCGAAACAGGTATACAGCAAACTGGCCGATGAAGACGCTGCATTGCTGCAGGCGGAAATAGACTTTCAGAAATCCAATCGTGATGCTGACATTACACGCGGTGTGATTCACGCCGACCTGTTTCGCGACAATGCATTATGGGATGGCGACACACTCAGCGGCATTATCGATTTTTATTATGCCTGCGATGATGTGCTGCTATACGATGTTGCGGTGCTGGTCAATGACTGGTGCAACACAAGCACTGCCGGTCTCGACCACGATAAGGTTGTTGCCTTGCTGCAGGCTTACAACACTTTTCGGCCTTTCCAGCAACACGAACAACGATACTGGCCCGCTATGTTAAGGGCGGGCGCGTTGCGCTTCTGGCTCTCAAGATTGTATGACAAACATTTTCCACGCCCCGGTGAACTGGTGCATATTAAAAATCCTGATGAATTCAGAGCGATATTGAAAGATCGTGTTGCAAATAATGATTTGTACCACGACTACTGGATTTGATTCTGAACAAACCTTGTAACGTAACTTAGGGTATATAACTATTTCTCTCGCAGAGGCGCAGAGAACGCAGAGGTAAAGTGGGTTAACAAATAACTTTTTGAAGTTCTTGGCGAGCTTGGCGCCTTTGCGAGAGTAAATAAATATTGCCCCTCTCTCATTAATAAGGAGATGAGACTGTTACCTGGCGCTTAGCCAACGAGCGGGTATGACAATGTAAATCATGTATTCATTAATTAACAACATCGAACGTTTCATCGACTGGTCAGGCCGTGCCGTATCCTGGCTGACGCTATTGATGGTCATCGTCACCTTCATCGTTGTCGTGTTGCGTTATGTGTTCGATATCGGCTGGATCGCATTACAGGAATCCGTCACTTACATGCATGCAATGGTATTCCTGGTAGGTGCATCCTGGGCCATGCAACAGGAAGCGCATGTGCGCGTGGATATCTTCTATAGCCGTTTCTCCACAAAAACAAAAGCATGGGTTGATATGCTTGGCAGCCTGTTGCTGTTGTTGCCGGTGATGTTGTTTGTTGCCTGGATCAGCTGGGAGTATGTCATCAGCAGCTGGGGTGTGCTGGAAGGTTCACGCGAAGCCGGGGGCTTACCCGGGGTGTTCCTGTTGAAAAGCCTGATACTTGTGCTGGCCAGCATGCTGGTACTGCAGGCACTGGTACAGATAATACGCTGCGCACAAACCATCAGGAGTGCCGGGTGATGGAATGGATGGCGTTTTATTTATTTGCAGCGGTTTTTGTATTTTTACTCAGCGGCTACCCGGTTGCCTTTACCCTGGCGGGCACAGCGCTTTTATTTACTGTTATTGGTGAAGCCACAGGCACTTTTGATCCGGCCTTTCTTGAAGCATTGCCTAATCGCTTATACGGCATCATCACCAACCAGATACTCATTGCTGTGCCATTGTTTGTCTTCATGGGTGTCATGCTGGAACGTTCCAGGATTGCAGAAAACCTGCTGGAAACAATGGCGCGTTTATTCGGCTCCCTTCGCGGCGGCATGGGAATATCGGTCACACTGGTCGGTATGTTGCTTGCTGCCAGCACGGGTATTGTCGGTGCCACGGTGGTAACCATGGGCCTGCTGTCATTACCGACCATGCTCAAACGCGGATATGACCCGCAGATCTCAACGGGCATTATCTGCGCATCGGGTACGCTTGGACAAATCATTCCGCCATCCATTGTCCTGGTTCTGCTTGGCGATGTTTTATCGTCTGCCTATCAGCAGGCGCAACTCGACATGGGCATTTTTTCGCCGGAAACAGTTTCGGTTGGCGACCTGTTTGTCGGTGCAGTGATTCCCGGCTTGTTGCTGGTCGGTTTATACATTCTCTACATAGTATTCTTCGCCTTTATTAAACCTGGTGCCATGCCGGCAATGTCCAGCGATGCGCAAAATCACTCAAAGCATATTATCGAAGATGTATTGCTGAGCCTGATGCCGCCGCTATTACTCATCGTAGTTGTCCTTGGTTCCATCATAGGTGGCTTCGCCACACCAACTGAAGCCGCCGCCATCGGTGCTGTTGGCGCCATGTTTCTGGCCGCCACAAAGAAACAGCTTAATCGCGCAAACATGACTGAAGTTGTACGCAGCACCACGCGTGTCACCAGCATGGTTTTCATGATCCTGATTGGCGCATCATTGTTCTCGTTAGTATTCAGGGGCTTTGGCGGTGATGAACTCGTAGAGGAACTGCTGAGTGATTTGCCTGGCGGCACATACACTGCCGTGTTCGCCGTTATGCTGGTGATGTTTTTACTGGGTTTTGTCCTCGACTTTATCGAAATTACTTTTGTTGTAGTACCAATCGTGGGGCCGGTATTGCTGGCAATGGGCATCGACCCCGTCTGGCTTGGCATCATGATTGCGATCAATCTGCAAACATCGTTCCTGACGCCGCCGTTCGGTTTTGCACTGTTTTACCTGCGTGGCGTTGCGCCAGAAACTATTAAAACAACACACATTTATAAAGGTGTGATCCCGTTCATCTTGATACAGATACTGGCCATGGGCATGATTGCTTACTGGCCTCAACTGGCGACCTGGTTGCCAACTATAATTGTCTGATAGCTACCAATCTCTCAAGAATGATCCCGCACATAACGAAATTTCTGTTTTTACCCGCTTACTTGCTGTCTTCTGTTGTGCTTGCCGCGCCGGAGACCCGCTTCAATACTGTTTATTACATGGTCGGCGGTAATACAGCCGAGGACATATGGGCAGATATTATGGCGAAAACACCTGTGCATCAAAATGGAAAACAACACGTTGCCTATACCAAATGGCATGTAAACTGGCGGTTCTGGTGGCTTGATAAAGGTGAATCGTGCGACATAAGCAAGGTGACAACCAAACTGGATGTTACATACACCTTGCCCAGGCTGAAACAAACTTCAACCATGCCAGAACCGGTAATAACTCGTTGGGAAGAATATTATGCTGCTTTGTTCGAGCATGAGCAGGGACACAAGGACCTTGGCGTCAAGGCTGCCATTGAAGTGGAAAATGAAATATCAAACATGGGCCCAAAGAGTAGCTGTGATCAGCTGGAACTTGATGCAAACAAAATTGGTAAAAATGTGATAAATAAATATAGCCGGATAGAAAAGGAATACGACAGGTCGACAAATCACGGCTTGAATTCGGGCGCTGTTTTTCCATAGCAATCATTTTATTAGTTTACACATGCAGTATACGCAAGAACCGATTTCAGAATTTCATGAAGAACAACAATTCCGCCAGCCCTGGGTCTGGGTGCTTTTGCTGGTAATTACCGTGTGCGTAGCCGGCATGTTTATTCACGGCATATACACCCAGCTATACCTGGGACAGCCCTGGGGCGACAGGCCGATGTCAAACAACGCACTGGTTATTTCCGCCACAATCTCTATTTTAATTACGGCCGGCCTGGCCCTGCTTTTTTATAAATTAAAGTTGATCACGAAAGTTGATGCTGACGGCATTCATATACGGTTCGTCCCGCTTACCAGCAGGACCATTCCATTTGAAACTATTACATTCTGCAAAGTCAGAACCTACAGGCCGATCAGGGAATACGGTGGCTGGGGTATTCGTTTCAGCAGAAAAGGAAGGGCCTATAATGTTAGTGGTGACAGGGGCGTGCAGCTTGAATTTTCGAAAGGCAAGCCTTTGCTGATTGGCTCACAGAAACCTGAAGCACTTGCAGACGTTATCAACAGATTTATATAACAGGACATATCTACAAGTTTGCATTAAGTCTGCAAACAACAATTAAAAAGTTTAACTAAAGATATTAAATATGAACAATAACGAAACAGCAAAAGCACCAACGCCGGGACCACATTTTTATACGGGCGTCACAATCCTTATCATCGGCTTTCTGCTGCCACTATTAATACCATTTGTTTCGCACCTTGATGTATCGACAGAGATAAAGACCCTGATCTCCGGGATACTACTAATCGGCGGACCTGAAGTATTCAGCATAATTGCAATCGCAATTATGGGCAAGCCCGGGTTCATCTATATAAAATCAAAAGTGTTTGCTTTATTGAAGCTCGCCTTACCCACAGGCGAGGTAAGCAGGCTACGCTACAATATCGGCCTGTTTCTGCTGCTTCCGCACGTCATTTTTGCCTACATTACTTTTTATGCACCTCAGTGGATTCCCGGCTATGATGAGTACCGTGTCAACATGAACCTGACTGCAGATTTCCTGCTTGTTATAACACTGTTTATCCTCGGCCAGGACTTCTGGGAAAAGATCCGTGCCCTGTTCATCTATGATGCGAAGGCCAGTGTTCCACAAAAATCATGAGGCTGATGTTCATTATCTTTAATCCGAAAGTAACAGCCTGGTCTGGCAAATAGTCAGTTCAAACCCGGCAGTGCTCTGTTATTATATCCACCCCTGAATAACCTGAATTTAATAAAAACACGGAATTATCCAACATGTACAGATTACTATTTACCGCATTCATAATATTCTCACTCGGCGGATGCGAAACGGCAGGCCAGGCAAGGAACATGACCAGCAGCGGCGCAGAAGCTTTTTCCTGTGATCAGATACGCACCGCCTTCACAGCTTATGATGCAGACCGCAATTCATTTGACGCACTTGCTGAATTATCAGGTATGACCGGTTTTGATTTTACAAAAACTGCCACACAGTCTGCTGATACTTATTACGATAAAGCGCGTAATAGCGCAAACCTGGCATTGATTGTTAAAGGCTGCGATCCACTGCAATGATCACGATAACCACCAGGTAATGAAAAAGTCTAACTTCCCCTTTATCGCATTTGCGATAGGCCTGTTCCTGATGGGTGTCCTGTTTAAAACCGGTGCCACAGATCCCGATGTCGAACTTGTACTGCCGCTGTTAACCGTGCTTATAATCAGTGAGTTTGGTTTTATAGTTATGGCCATTGCTGTTTTTTTAGGCGGCCAAACGCTGGCTAAAAACGGCTTTGATATAGTACTTGCTATCGTCACGCTGCTATGTGGCATGCTGGGTGTTGAGTTCATGATAATCGGGTTCAATCACTGGCCTGGCGGCTTATAAATTACTCCAGGACATTACGCCAGCATTTTACTGAGCACCGTTTACCGAAACACTTAATATATTACTAAAAATTCTGCCTGCAATTAATTAGAGTAAAACCATGACAAAGCAAATCCTCTGCATTATCAGCACACTATTGATCTCATCCTCTGTCTACGCTACAGATAATGAGCAACTCATCAGCGAAACCCGCGGGGCAATCAAGGCTCTTGGAGCTGAGCTCAAGGCCACTTTGCAGTCAACCATGAAATCAGACGGGCCGCTAAAGGCGATATCAGTCTGCAATGTAAAGGCCCCTAAGCTGGCCAGGAAAGTCTCTACCGAGAAAGGCATGGAAGTGAGCCGTACATCCCTCAAAACCAGAAACAAATTAAATGCGCCTGATTCGTGGGAGCTGTCTGTACTCGAGCAGTTCGAGCATCGCAAGGCCGAAGGTGAGTCGCTGAAAACGATAGAATATTCGGAAATCACGCAACACAACGGCAACAAGGTATTTCGTTATATGAAGGCCATTCCAACCGACGATGTCTGCCTGATGTGTCACGGTGAACAAATTCCACCGAACCTGTCCGCAGAGCTTAACAAGCTGTATCCAGATGACCAGGCAACCGGCTTCAGCAAAGGTGATATCAGGGGTGCCTTTACTGTAATAAAGATACTCGAGTAAAACGCGGCTGATGACCTGTATCAACACGTAGCGTTGGTCGGGTGTATATAATCATGCGAATGATTATCAGAATCGGCATAATTATTTTTTTATTTGTTGCCCTTGTACCAGTAACAGCCATGTCGGATGACACTGATCCACTGCCGGAAGGTTACTGCAACTGGGAAGTGGTAGATTATGCTATCGAGGCGCCTTTGTGCGGTCTTGGCGGCGACGCCCAACGCGGTAAGAAAATAGTCTCAGACAGCCACCTGGGCAATTGCCTCGCCTGTCATCAGCTGCCTATACCCGGGATCGAAGCTTACGGCACGATTGGGCCACCACTGGGAGGTTTAGCATCGCGCATGACCGAACCCCAGATTCGTGTGCGCATTGTAGATACCCGTAATATCAACCCCATGTCAATCATGCCCGGCTTTTATCGGGACCCACGCCTGATCAACAGGCCCGGCAAACCCTATCGCGGTAAAACATTTCTTACTGCCCAGCAAGTTGAAGATGTCATAGCATACCTGGTAACACTCAAATGATTTCGTCCAAACAATATTTGATATTGTTACTCGGCTTTCTTTTTGTCATCCCTACAGGTTCATTACTTGCCGACACGGCGAAATCCGGGTATGAATTTATTAAACCGTCAACACGTGCTATGCAGGATGATGAGTTTGAAAATCCGGGCATGCTTGCTGTTGAACAGGGTATGGAGCTGTTCAATATTAAGCAGGATGGCGCCAGTAAAGCCTGTTCTGACTGCCATGGGATAGATGGCCTGAAAATGGATACAAAAAGCATTGCCCGCTATCCCGTTTACAACGAAAAAAAGGGTGAAATAGTCACACTGCAAAAGACCATCAGTAATTGCCGAAATAATATCAGCAGCAAGCCCTTGCCTGCCAATCATCCAGACCTTGTTACTCTAGAAACGTTTGTGCGCAACAGGGCGTTTGGTGAAGCTGTTAATGTGCAAACAGATGGGCCGGTGGCCGAATTACTCAACAAGGGTGAAAAAATCTATCAAACGCGTTTTGGCCTGATAGATATGTCGTGCTCCCACTGCCATGCCCTGTATCCCGGCCAGATGATACGCGGCCAGAAAATCAGCCAGGGACAGGGCAACGGTTTCCCTGCATACAGGCTGGACATTGGTGAAATGACAAATCTACACCAACGCATACAACAGTGCCTGACGTTGATGCGTGCTGAACCATTTGCTTCAGACTCTGAGGAAATCCATCAACTGGGGTTATATTTAATGTCTCGCTCCAATGGTCTCAGGATTGAGACGCCTGCAGTGCGTTATTAAGCTCAATAACGCCTCTCATACCTGCTATCAGCAGCAGTTATGTATACCTAAAAATATAAGCCGGTTTTCTGTACAATCATAAATATCTGATTAACTATACCTGGTTATTGCTATGGCTGGCACAGATGCAGAAAAGCTGCAAACACTGTTAAGAGAAGAGTTACACTCGGAAACATCGAAAATACCCTGGTCTGAATTACAGCGATTTTTCGCCGCTGGCAAAGCCATATATGTATCACTCGAGCTTGACCTTATCGAAGTCGCCGTGCAGGTAAGCAACGACAACAGCAAAATGGTCCGGCAATGGATGGACACGGCAAAAGTTGCACCCGTTTCTAATGATCAGGCGAGATACTGGATCGATAACGACGCGGCTGTTTGGGCAGTGGTGGTAAAGCCCTGGGTACTGGTACAGGATATGAAGGAGAAAAAAGATGAACACTAAAGTTAACATTGCTGTTGAGCGTTTAAATAAAATTCTGCCTTTAGCAAAACGTCAAACAGAACTGAGCAAGGAACTGGCCGATGTACATCAACAAATTCTTTGCAGCTATGTCGAGCAGGGTAAAACACTGAACAGGAGCGAGATTGCCCGGCTGGTTGGCAATATTGATGAGTCCATAGAAGTTCTCAAGCATAATGACATGGTCGTATTTGACAGTAACAATGAACCAATCGGCGCTTATCCATTCACCATGGAACAGCGAGAGCATGAGGTAACCGTCAATGGTAACAAAGTACATTGCATGTGTGCTCTCGATGCTCTGGCCGTTAGTCCGATGTTTGACATGGAAACGAAAATAAACTCAAGATGCCATGTCACTGCAGAGCCCATCAGTATCCATCAGCACAACCGTGAAATCATAAACGCAGAAAACAACAGTAATGTCTTCTTCGGCATCAGTTGGAACTCGGCCGCAAATAACTGTTGCGCAACCAGCCTGTGTACTGAAATGATGTTTCTGAAAGGAAAACAGGTAGCTGGACGATGGCAGGCGAAAGACGCTGATAACCGCGAAATTTTCGACCTGCATGACTCCGTTGATTTTGCCGCCGGGTTTTTTGTGCCCTTGATGTCAAAACAGGTGGCGTAGCACACGCGCAAGCACTTATGAGCAGGATCCACCCACTCAATTATATTGGCAGGAAACTGCTTTATCAGTGGGCAAAAGTTGAAGTTGTTCCTACCAGCATAGAGCAATTAAAGCTGGATCCTGACAAACCGGTTATTTATGTACTGGATTCGCGCGCCTGGTCCAGCCTGCTGGTACTCGAACACGAATGCGAAAAACTTGGCCTGGCGTCTCCTCTGCTGCGGCTGCCAACGCCGGAACTGCGTAACTGGCATTGTGTATACACTATAGCTCCACGCCAGCCGTTCAAGGCCTGGCTGCAAAACCAGCCCAAACGCTCCCGTATGATCAGGGGTATTCTGGAAACCTTACTCGAGTATCCCGACATCGATATACAATTTGTCCCGGTGTCAATTTTCTGGGGCAGACCTGTTGCCAAACAAAAACGCGCATTCGCCGTATTGTTTGCACACTCATGGGAAATAGCAGGACGTATTCGACAGTTTTTCAGAATTCTCATTCATGGCAGGGACACCCTGGTGCAGTTCTCAGAAGTTATCAGTTTCCGCAGCCTGTTAGTCGACAAGCTTGATAATGATGAAAACATCGATAATATTCAGCGAGCACTTTCTGACAGGTTACTTCAGCTAAAGACGGCAACACTGGGTCCCGACACATCACATCGACGCACCCTGGTAAGAGACCTGCTTCTTGTTCCCGATGTTCAGGATGCGATTAGAAAAAGAAGCATTGAAGAAAACAAGTCTCCGTATAAAGCTGCCCTGCAGGCACGAAAGTATCTCTATGAAATTGTCGCTGATCGTACCAGTATTACGATTCGATTAATGCAGATTGGCCTTACATCCTTCTGGAATAAATTTTATTCGGGGATAAAGGTACACCATGCCGAACAACTGCGTAAGCTGGCGCTCACACATGAGCTGGTTTATGTTCCCTGCCACAGGAGCCATGTTGATTACCTTCTGCTCTCCTATGTTATTCATTACCAGGGGTTGTCTATTCCGCATATTGCAGCCGGCAAGAACCTGAACATGCCATTAATCGGGCCTATTCTACGCGGTGGTGGTGCATTCTTTATACGGCGCAGCTTTAAAGGTAATGAGCTGTACTCAACGGTAATGTTTGAATACCTGGCAAAACTGATATCAATGGGTACGCCCGTTGAGTATTTCGTTGAAGGCAGCCGCAGCCGCACGGGGAGGCTGTTAAAACCCAAGCCGGGCATGCTGGCCATGACGGTGCGTGCTTTTCTAAAATACCGTAAACGCCCGGTTGCATTTATACCTGTTTACGTTGGTTACGAAAAAATGCTTGAAGGCAAGGCCTATCTTGCCGAGTTATCCGGACACGACAAAAAAGCAGAGTCGCTATTTACATCAGTGCGATCAATATTGAGCATAAAAGGCAATTTTGGGCACGTTTACACAAATTTTGGTACGCCGGTAATGCTTACACAGCACCTGGACAGTCATGACCCAAACTGGGTTATACAGGAATATGATGACACGCATAGACCTGCGTGGTTCAAGGACACCGTGAATGATATTGCCGATAGCATTATGATCAATATCAATGGTGCCGCTCATGTTAATGCTATTAACCTGGTATCAACAGTTTTACTCGCCACGCCCAAACAGCATATGGATGAAACCCAGCTGGCATCGATGATTAACATCTACAGTTCACTTATCAACTCTCTCGGCTATTCAAGTAATATAATAGTCGCATCACTTAGTGGTGAAGAACAAATCAAACGTGCCGAGTCACTTAAACGCATAAGAAGGCGTAAACACAAGATGGGTGACATAATCTATCTTGATTCAAAGAACTCGGTATTGTTGACTTACTACCGTAATAACATATTGCACTTAACTGCGCTGCCCTCGGTAATAGCCTGCTGCTTCAACAACACCCCTACGCAAAAACTTGAGAACATTATTGACCTTGTTTCGATTACCTACCCTTTTCTCAGGCGCCAGCTGTTTATTACATGGACCCAGGAACAGTTACCAGAAGTCATTGAACATATACTGGGCATCCTGGTAGATCTCAGCTTGCTGGAAAAAACCGGTAAACGCGAATATTCCAGGCCAAGGGCCAGCAGTATTGAATGTGGCCAGCTGGAACTTCTGGCCAAGGTTATCTCACCGATACTGGAGCTCTATTATATGACGTTCGCTGTTTTGCTGAACACTGGATCAAATAACATTACTGAACCCGACCTTATAGAGCACAGTTACCTGATGGCACAGCGCGTGTCCATGATATATGAACTAAATTCACCTGATTTCTTCGATAAACGTCTGATTACCAACTTTATTGATAGCTTAAGAGATATCAATTATGTAAAGATTGATGAAAATGGCTTAATCGAATACAGTGTTGATTATCTTAAAGTTGGTGAGGATGCAGTTTCATTACTAAATAAGAACATACGCACCAGCATACTACAGCTGTTAAATGCAAATCAGCATGGCAATTAACGAATGAGCATCTTATCTACAAAAATCGGCCGGGCAAAAACCCTGTATAACGAGAACCTGTGGCAGGGAAGGTTAATACTTACTTCATTAATAATAATACTCGTGCTCGTAGTTGTGCGAATTTCGCTTCCATACACAATCATATACAGCTCAATCTACTGGCTCAACCAACAAGGCGTAACTGCACAAATCGAAGATATATCGATCAATATCAACAAGGGTACATTTGCTGTTCTAGGCGCCACTGGCACAAAAGAGGGGGCCAATGTATTCAATATCAGCAAGGCATCAATTGACTGGAGCTGGAGACCCCTTTCGAGGAAAACCATACATATAAAAAGCATTCAGCTTGAAGGGTTTAATTTAAATGCCGAGCAATATTCGGACGCAATTAAAATCGCCGGAATTGTTATTAAAGATGATGGTGGTGTTCAACAGAAACCCGCAAAAGAAGATAGCCAGGTAGCCTGGGGCGCATCGCTCAATTACATCGACTTTAAAAACCTTGTCTTCTGTTTTCAGCAATTTGATAGCCCATACGACGAGCGCGCACAGGAAAATACACTTATCGACTATTGCGGCGATGTTGGCGAACTTTCATGGCAGGGTGATTTCAGCCTGGGCAATACCGGCTCTCCGAAGCAGAGCCCCGAACATCAGCTGGCCGCAGACGGAATATTAAAGATCAAACAGCTGCAACTGTTCAATAACAAGCTTGAAGGCACACTTATTATTATCGGCGACACATCTTTATCTAATATTAAAACGAATGGGGTCAATGATATAAAACTTGGTGCAATAAATATTGCTCAATTTGCGCTGCTAGAGAAATCTGGCCATAGCAGGCATAAACATGCAGTAGAGTTCAATACCCTCGATATGACCGGCATTTCTGTCGAAAACTCTGATTCAGTTGCAATTAACTCTATCGTATTAGACAAGCCCGTGATCTCCATGGCCAGGGATGAAACCGGAAAATTCAAATATGAACAATGGCTCTTGCAGCAAAAAACAGCGCCCGCAATAACTGAGCAGGCACCATCTGAACAACCAGGTGATAATGCCGCATTCAACATAAAACTAGGAAGCATCAGGATTTTAGATTCGGAAGTATGTTATGAACAGCTTTCCTCAGAATCCAACAACAAGATCCAGGCAATTGATTACTGCCTGAACCTGGCCAGCAGCGAGTGGAAGGGAGATATCGCTATTACCACACCTGCGGGCACAAAACCTTTATTACTTTCTTTAAACGGAGGCCTGTCTCTCTCCAGCTTTATTACAACGAACAATTTATTAAACAGGGACTTGCTTAGTTTCGAAAAACTTGCGATTTATAAAATTGCGCTTAACAGCTTTGAGGATCTCGCATTTGATAATCTCGAACTGGATAATGCCGCAGGCCTTGAACTGACCAGCATTGAGGACAAGCACACCATGACTGCTGCCAACCTTGGTTTATCCGCCTTCAGTTATCGTAACAACACCCTGGCAATTAACAAGGTAGCAATTAATGATCTCGGTATTGAAATCACCCTGAACAAGGACGGCTCACTGGACTTTGAAAAGTGGAAGATCGACACAACCGAGCAACAAGCTACTGATATAACCGAAGCGGAAGCGCCTGATGCCGAGCCTATTAAAATCAAGCTCGGTGAATTCAGCCTTAAAACTTCACGCCTGGTAGAGTTTACCGATTTAAGCGTCACCCCAAATATGACCATTGGCTTGAAAGAGCTTCGCTTTAATATCAAAGACCTTGATTCTGAGAATCCCAGGCAGGAAAGTCCGATTGAATTCAGTGCAACAACAACGCGTCACGGTACTGTTGAAATCAAGGGCGTTGCCATGCCGTTTGAGTCAAAACCGTCGTTTGATGCGACTGGTAAAATCACCGGCCTTGATCTACGCGCCGCTTCTCCCAAAGCCGAGCAGGCAATTGGTCATATTATCAAAAGTGGCCAGATGAATGCTGATCTTAACCTTTTATCTAAAGAAGGACAGCTCGATAGCAACATTGCCCTCGTACTACACCATTTCAAGCTAAAGGCAAAGAGCAAGGAAGACGCTGCAGCACTTGATAAAAAATTTGGCATGCCAATCAACCAGTCATTAATGCTGTTGAAAGACAAAAAAGACAGGATAAAACTTGATATACCAATTACAGGCGATATCAACAATCCCGAATTCAATCCTACTGACGCTATTATTAAAGCAACCGCCAAAGCAACCTCGGTTACTTTAATAACTTTTTATACACCGTACGGACTTGCTTATGCCGGTGGTAATGTCCTGTTCAATATTGCCACTGCGATGAATTTTGAACCGCTGATATTTGATGCTGGATCAGCACAATTGACAGATGCACACAACGAGCAACTAGCCACGCTTGCCAAGTTGCTCGTTGAACGTCCAGCTGTTCACCTGACTCTATGCGGTTCTACCAACCTTAACGATAGAAACAAGATGTTTACTGAAATTCTGGACAAGACAAAGCCCACTCCTCCACCTTCATCAGAACGCCTGAAAAGACTGAACCAGCTCGGCAGCGAGCGGCAGGAAAACGTCAAAAATCACATGGTCTCAGTTGGCAAAATAGCGCACGAACGGCTGATATTATGTGAACCTGAGCACAGCGACGATGCAGAAGCGATTGGCGGCGTTGAGATCAGCATTTAACATATTCAAGCATACATAATTACTCAAAACCTGCTATATATCCTTGGTAAATCAGTAAAAAATCTACGGACACATGCTTTCAACTCGATTATTCAAGTCACTTGTGCTTGCTCTTATACTGCCCTGCTGTGTCAGCTGTGACAGCGATGATGATGGTAACCGTGTTCTGATTGGCAACTCGAATTCAATGTTTGAGCTTGGAGAGCTTCAATACCAGGAGCAATTCGCGGTACAGGTTTCAGACCCCAATGGCGCCCCATCACCTAATGCTGTTGTAACAATCAAACTCACCCCGGTTACGTATAATAAAGGCCAGTATGTACCGACCGATATCACTACACCCCCTGACGGCACGGTTGACCGTTGGACAGCGGTCGTGTCTGCAGTTTGCGCTTCGGAAGACACCAATAGCAACGGTGCGCTTGATGCAGGAGAAGACGTGAATGGTAATGGCTTCCTCGAGCCGGATGTACCTACTTTAACCACACACCCTGACAAAACGCCAACACTTATACCTGGCTCAAACATAGTGTTAACAGATGAGAATGGTTTTGGTTATTTTGCTATCACATACCCAAAATCCGAAGGATCATGGTCCAGTATCCTGGTAACGGCCGAAGTGTCCGATGGCCTTCCAGGCAACACAGCAACATATACTCTGGATTTAAGGGTGCTAATAAAAGACATCTCCGATCTGACTATAGACCCACCAAGCGGCGGCCCCAGCCCTTACGGCACAGCCGCAAACTGCTCCGATCCTAGTTAGTGTCTGTAGCAACAGATAGCTTTCGCGGGTAGATACGGGTTATATAACGCAAAGACGCCAAGGCGCAAAGAACGCAAAGTTAATTAAATGTTTTTTACCGCAGAGGCGCGGAGGCGCAGAGAATTTCATGTCTTGTACGACTATTTGTTAGTACTTATTGGGCCCCTTGAAGTTTGCCGAGCCATACGGCTTTGGTAGGGCAAATCAGGCAGGACGCCTGATTTAGTCCTGTTGAGCCTGGACGGCGAATCAGGACGGCCCGTTGGCAAAGGCGAATGGTGAGGGGACCCGAAGGGCAGACTGACTGGGGTGCCCTTTCTTTTGGTTACTTCTCTTTGGGCAAGCAAAGACAAATTCATCAGGAATGAATTTGTGCTGCGAAGCAGACCCGCAGGGCAAATCACAAGGATGTGATTTGCAACGTAACTCGCCATCAAGGCGAAATAAAATTCTTATAAACGCGATAAAAAACAGTTCGCGGCTAAAGTCGATCCTACATATACCCAACAAACTCTGCGCCTCCGCGCCTCTGCGGTAAAAAACATTCAATTAACTTTGCGTTCTTTGCGCCTTAGCGTCTTTGCGTTAAAACTTATCTCTACACTAACGCACGTTGTAGTATATCTTCTCCGAAATCTCATGCCAGGCCATGACCTGCTTACGGAACTTGTCATAGGAACTATAGATTTTTTTCGCCGCCGGGTTCTTGCTGGCGAGCTCTGACACGACCTCTTCTGACAATGCCTTGAGCTTTACCAGCACATCATCAGGTAGTTTGCGCACATCCACATTATGCTTGTTTACAAGTGTATCGAGTGCCGCATTGTTTTTTGCGGTAAACTCTGTCGACATTTCCTGGTTAACCATTTTGCATGCGTTGCGCACGATGCTTTGCAGGTCCTTACTGAGCGCATCAAAAGCTTTTTTATTGATCAATGCCTCAAGCGTTGTACCCGGTTCGTGCCAACCCGGATAGTAATAGTATTTTGCAGCCTTGTATAAACCAAAGGCCAGGTCATTGTATGGCCCAACCCATTCAGTAGCATCGATTGCGCCTGTCTTCAGTGATGTAAACAGCTCGCCGCCCGGCAAATTGACCGGCGTGCCGCCAGCGCGCTTGAGCACTTCACCACCGAGTCCGGGAATACGCATCTTCAGGCCATTCAGATCTTTTACGCTGTTTATCTCCTTATTAAACCAGCCGGCCATCTGTACCGTGGTGTTACCCGCCGCCGCAGGCAGCACACCAAACGGTTTATAGGTTTGTTCCCACAACTGCATACCGCCACCATGATACAGCCATGCCGTCATCTCCTGTGAATTCATACCAAAAGGCACCGTGGAGAAAAACTGTGCTTCTTCTATTTTTCCTTTCCAGTAATAAGCAGCACCGTGACCAAGCTCCGCAGTACCGCGCGACACAGCGTCGAATACTTCGAAGGCCGGCACCAGCTCACCGGCACCGTATACTTTTACTTTTATACGGCCGTTAGTCATTTCCGTTATGGCTTGCGCCAGTAGGTTAGCGCCTGTACCCAGCACAGGGAAATTTTTTGGCCAGGTCGTCACCATTTTCCATTTGAGCTTTGTATCCGCACGTACGATCATGGGTGCTGCAACACTTGTTGCAGCTACACCACTGATTCCCGCTTTCTTTATAAAATCACGACGCTTCATAATAAATACTCTCGTACATTGTTTTTTTAACGCAAAGGCGCTAAGAACGTAAAGAAATAATTTAGGCGTTTGTTAACCGCAGAGGCGCGGAGACGCAGAGAATGCTATAGCGTTTGTATTCTAATATTTGCAACTCTGTTTTCGCCCATGTAGGAGCGGCTTTAGCCGCGAATAGATGCATGTTCTAGCAAGAACTGGTTCGCGGCTAAAGCCGCTCCTACAAAAACAACAAATAAATCCCTCTGCGTCTCCGCGCCTCTGCGGTTAATAATCGTTTTTGCTTTGCGCTCTTTGCGCCTTTGCGGTGAAAAATCACCCAACCGGCTGCAAGTTGGCATAGGCCATTACCAGCCACTTCGTTCCCGCATATTCAAAATTTACTTCGACCCTGGCATGCGCGCCGTTGCCTTCAAGGTTGATCACGACACCTTCACCAAACTTGGCATGCATCACCCTCTGGCCGACGCCAATACCGTTTATTGATGCAGGCATCGATGCCTGTGATTTTGGTGAATATAAGGGCTGCGAAACGGTTGGTCTGGAACGCACTTCATTCAATAAGTGCTCCGGTATTTCACTGACGAAGCGTGATGGTGTCGGATACATGTCCTGGCCATACAGGCGCCTGTGTTCTGTAGAAGTTAATACCAGTTGTTTGCGCGCGCGCGTTATTCCGACATAGCAAAGTCGGCGTTCTTCTTCGAGCTTGCCCTCTTCATCCAGTGAACGCTGGCTTGGAAACAGACCTTCTTCCAGTCCAACAATAAATACCAGCGGAAATTCCAGACCTTTTGCACTGTGCAGTGTCATCAGCTGTATACAGTCTTCCCACTCTTTAGCCTGGCCTTCGCCAGCTTCGAGTGCTGCATGTGTCAGAAATGCAGTCAGTTTGTCCATGTTCTGCCATTCCTCATTGACAGGGGACTCGGCATCGAAATCAAATCCACGAGCAGCCGTCACCAGTTCTTCGAGGTTTTCTACACGTGCTTCAGCTTTTTCTGATTTTTCCTTGCTGTAGTATTCAATCAGGCCACTTGCATGTACTACGTGCTCGACCTGTTCAAACAGATCGAGTTCAGCAGTATCTTCGGACAATGTATCGATAAGACGTATGAAACCGGCTATCGCATTGGTTGCCCTCGCAGCAAGCTCTTTACTGTCAAGCAGGGTACGCGCGGCCTCCCACATCGAATAATCTTTTGCCCTGGCGATCTCCCGTATTTTTTCGACACTGCGGTCGCCAATACCGCGTGTTGGTGTATTTACTACACGCTCAAATGAAGCATCATCATTTCTATTGTCGATCAGGCGCAAATAAGCGAGTGCGTCTTTAATTTCAGCACGTTCAAAAAACCGCAGGCCACCATATACCCGGTAAGGAATCCCTTCACTAACCAGTCGCTCTTCAAATACACGTGACTGCGCATTGGAACGGTAAAGTATCGCCATCTCAGAACGCGCATACCCTTGTTCAGCCCATTGCCTGGCCCGATCGATTACAAAGCGCGCTTCATCCAGTTCGTTAAAGGCGTTATAAAAAAGTATCTGTTCACCATCTTCTCCACTGGTCCACAGCTTTTTACCGAGGCGGTCATTGTTATTGTCAATCAACGCATTTGCTGCAGATAGAATCGTAGTGGTTGAACGGTAGTTCTGTTCCAGTCGAACAATTTGAGTACCTTTGAAATCTTTCTGGAATTTATGAATGTTCTCTACACGGGCACCGCGCCATGCATAAATAGCCTGATCATCATCACCAACGATAAACACCTTGTTTTTGTTGCCGGCAAGAAGTCGTATTAATGCATACTGGATGGTGTTGGTGTCCTGAAACTCATCTACGAGTATATGCTTGAAGCGGTTTTGATAATGTTCGCGCAGGGAATCATTATCACGCAGCAGCTCGAGTGTTTTTAGCAGCAATTCTGCAAAATCAATTACACCAGCACGCTGGCATGCTGCTTCATATGCCGTGTATATGCGAACGAGCTGGGTATAGACAGGATTATGAGAAGTATCGATATGCTGAGGCCGTTGCCCTTCATCCTTGCGCCCATTGATAAATGCCTGCGCCTGTCGAGGTGGCCAACGTGCCTCGTCAAGTTCCAGCGCTTTTAATACACGTCTTATCAAGCGGTACTGATCATCTGCATCCAGGATCTGGAATGTCTGCGGCAAACCGGCTTCTTTCCAGTGTGAGCGTAACAAACGGTGCGAAAGCCCATGAAAAGTACCGACCCACATGCCCGCTGATGGCATGCCCTGCAGCTTTTCAACGCGGGAACGCATCTCCGCCGCGGCCTTATTGGTAAACGTAACTGCAAAAACATTGAAAGGTGATGCTCCTTCCACCTGGCAAAGCCAGGCTATTCGATGCACCAGTACCCGGGTCTTGCCACTGCCTGCACCGGCAAGCACCAGCATATGCCCTGGCTGTGCAGTCACAGCTTCACGTTGCGCTTCATTAAGATCGTCGAGGATATGCGACACATCTGCCATAGCAGATTCATCTATTGCAAAATCAACGTCATCTGTCATTTGTATTCAATAAGCCATGTGTTAGTTAATTGTTATTTGCGTTTTTGTCGCCACACCTAGATATTGAATCTCTCATCGCGCCCATTCTAGCCTGGCGCCTAGTCCTGCAAATACACAAGCAGAATAAAAGCGCCAAGACCGCCGGTTACCCAGGATACGAGTGGCGCACCCCAGACCTGGGTAGCAGTAAATCCATCCAGGCCATATACAATGAGTCCGCCCAATAGCAGTCCAGTGCCGGCGATGGTCATAACAGTGCGCTGATTGCTGCGCCTTATCTCATCGCGGATCTTTTGTATTTCTCGGAGCTGCTGTTCGTGTTCTTCACCTTCGGCTATTTTTTTCGTGGCTGCATAAATCAAGCCGGGCATCTCCGGCAGCTTTTCTATAAGGTGCGGGATATTCTCTTTCAACGCGGTCAGCATGGAAGCCGGGCCAACCTGTTCTTCCATCCAGCGCTCAAGAAACGGCTTTGCTGTTTTCCATAAATCCAGGTCAGGATACAGTTGTCGACCAAGACCTTCGATATTGAGTAATGTTTTTTGCAGCAATGCCAGTTGTGGCTGAACCTCCATGTTAAACCTGCGCGCGGTCTGAAACAGGCGCAATAACAACTGGCCGAAAGAAATGTCTTTTAACGGTCGTTCGAAAATCGGCTCACAAACGCTCCTTATAGCCGATTCAAATTCATCAACGCGCGTACCTGCCGGAACCCAGCCAGATTCAACATGCAATCTTGCCACCTTGTGATAGTCGCGCTGAAAAAACGCAAGAAAGTTTTCTGCAAGGTAGCGTTTATCAACAGCATTGAGGGTACCTACTATGCCAAAATCTACTGCCACATATTTAGGATTTTGCGGATCATAGATATCTACAAATATATTTCCCGGGTGCATGTCTGCATGAAAGAAATTGTGCTTGAACACCTGGGTAAAGAAAATTTCCACGCCCAGTTCGGCAAGGCGCTTCATGTTGGTATTGTTGGCCTTGAGCTCATCGACATTACGTATAGGAATGCCATATATACGCTCCAAAACCAGCACATTCACATAGGTGTAATCCCAATAAACCTCCGGGACATACAGGCTAGTCGCGCCTTCAAAATTACGCCTTAACTGGCTTGCATTCGCAGCCTCTCGCAACAGATCCAGCTCATCAAGAATCGTTTTTTCATATTCAGCAACAATTTCAACAGGGCGCAAGCGCCTGGCTTGAGTGGAATAGCGTGAAGCCAGTTCGGCAACAATATAGAGAAGCGAGATATCACGCCGAATCACCGGTAAAACATCAGGTCGCAAGACTTTGATAACAACTTCTTTACCATTTTTTAATTTGGCAGCATGAACCTGCGCGATTGATGCTGAAGCCAGCGGCCTGGACTCAAACTCATCAAATATATCTTCAACCGGGCGCCCGAATGCTTTTTCAATTATTTGTTGGGCAATCGCACCGGGAAACGGCGGCACTGCATCCTGCAAACGCTCAAGCTCATCAGCAACGTCATCTGGCAGCAGATCTCTGCGTGTCGATAACATCTGGCCAAACTTGATAAATATGGGGCCCAGATCTTCCAGTGACCTTCTGACCCTTTCCGCACGCGATGCACGCTTACGCAAAAACCAGTTAATCGGATTTAAATATATTAGAAAACGAAAAGGCCTGAACAGGTGGGTCGCAAAGACGATGTCATCAAGACCATGTCGCATTAATACAAAATTAATGCGCAACAAGCGGATAAATTGTCCTGGCCTGATCATCATAATTAGCTGTTGATGCCTGACAGTCGATCGAACCGGGCTTTTAACCTTTCTGTATCATCTCTTAATTTATCGACTTGATGATAAAACATTCCCATTTCAGCTTCACTTACAACATCCCGGCTTTCTTCCTGAAGATATTCGCCGATATCATCTGCAAAATTACCAGCTGCTGACTTACTCCACGTTTTCAGCTCATTAAACAGGCCCGCAACACGGTGCGCAGCAATGTCTCCTATAAGCGTGGAAAGATGCTCTTCCCAGTCAATTTCCATTTCTGCAAGCAGTGATTTGAACTGACGACCAAGCCGGGTGTCTCCACGTATTTCCACTTCGCCGGAAAAAAACAGCGGCGCCGCGTCCCTGTGAACACCGAGTTTAAATAAAGCTGCCGGTGAACCGCTTATTGTTGCATCTGGCTCGGCATCATGTTGTTTAACAATGGTTACTTTATTGTCATTAATCGACAGATATATATTCTTGCCCGGACCTATGAAATCGATACATATAAGCTTGCCATCAAATGCTGTCAGCTTTGCAGGCGCCTCGGGGTCCAGTGCCAGGTACTTATTAAACGCTGAAGTCAGCATGTTGGCTGTAGTACTGTTAATCATTGTTTGATCGTGTGGGATCAAAATATGGATTTTCGCGCGAGAACAAGGAAGCGCCGCGCACAGCACCTGAGTGTACATACCCGGTACAAGAGGATTCGAGCACGGCGCTGACGCGGTTATCGTGTGAAAAGACTATTTTGACTGGTTTCAAAGTTTGAAGCCCTTGTGCAACGCTACGATCCCGCCACTCATATTATGGTAGGTGCAGCGTTCAAAACCCGCATCCTGCATCATCTGCTTCAGTGTTTCCTGATTGGGGTGCATGCGAATGGATTCAGCAAGATAACGATAGCTTTCTTCGTCGTCGGCTATGACCTTGCCCATCTTCGGTAATATATTAAAGGAATAAAAATCGTATGCCCTGTTGAGCCCGGGCATAACCGGCCTGGAAAATTCCAGCACCAGCAAACGGCCGCCGGGCTTGAGTACTCTATACATGGATGCAAGCGCCTTGTCCTGATGTGTAACATTACGCAAGCCAAAGGCTATGGTGACGCAGTCGAAACTATTATCTTCAAAGGGAATCTCTTCGGCATTAGCCTCAACAAACTTGACGTTACCGGCAATGCCCTTGTCCATTAAACGACGCCTGCCCTGCTCCAGCATGGCAGCATTGATATCCGACATAACAACTTCACCGTCGGGTCCAACCTGCTTTGACATCCCAATAGTCAAATCGCCTGTACCACCGGCAACATCAAGCGCACGCTGGCCTTTTGTAAGGCCTGTTTGAGCAAGGGTGATTTTTTTCCAGATACGATGGATACCGAATGACATCACATCATTCATAACATCGTATTTACTCGCGACCGAATCAAACACACCGGCGACCAGTCCTTCCTTGTGTTCGGCATCAACCTGCTTGTAACCAAAGTGTGTTTTCTTTGACATAACTTAATCAGTCCACAGATGAACGCAGATGAACACGGATGTTATATGTGAAAAAGCCATTTATTCATACCTTCAATGTTAATTAAAGAAGTTGAATTCCGCTGAAATGCAGGTGTGTGAAACAAGCTTAAATATTTTATTTTATATCTGTGTTTATCTGAGTTCATCTGTGGACTATTCCATTTTCTTTCTTTTATGCCCGGCCTTTTCTACACGTTCGAGATAGTCTTTCCATTTGTTGTCATAATCCGCACCCAGCTCATACAGGTAATCCCAGGTATAAAGACCGGTATCGTGCCTGTCATCATATACCAGCTTCACTGCATAATTACCCTGCGGCTCGATTGCAGTGATGTTCACATCCTCTTTGCCAAGCTGAAGCACTTCCTGACCAGGGCCATGACCGGTCACTTCAGCTGATGGTGAATAGACACGAAGATACTCGCAGGGCAGTTGAAAATTACTGCCGTCTTCAAACTCGAGCTCGAGCACCCTGCTTTTCTGGTGCAAATTTATGTTTGTTGGTCTATGCATATCGATTCTTTAATATTTGTATTGTTCTAAAAAATGATGGTCCGGGTAAATCACTGGTGATTTATCGCTATTCAAGACCATTATTAAAGGATGTAGCGACTCAGATCTTCATCCTGGACGAGCTCTCCAAGACTGTTGTCAACATATTCCCTGTCGATAACCAGGCTTTGTCCCGCCTTGTCAGGCGCATCAAATGAAATCTCTTCCAGTAATCGCTCCACTACCGTATGCAGGCGGCGTGCACCAATGTTCTCCGAACGCTCATTCACATCAAAAGCAACTTCGGCCACGCGTTCGACGCCATCTTCTGCAAACTCAAGATTAACACCCTCGGTTTTCATAAGCGCTGAATACTGTGTTGTCAGCGAGGCATCAGGCTCGATCAGTATACGTTTAAAGTCATCGGCATTAAGCGCCGTAAACTCGACACGAATTGGCAAGCGCCCCTGCAGCTCCGGAATCAGGTCTGACGGCTTGGAAAGATGAAACGCGCCTGAAGCGATAAACAGAACGTGGTCTGTCTTCACCATGCCATATTTAGTCGTCACCGTGCAGCCCTCTACCAATGGCAGCAAGTCGCGCTGCACACCTTCACGTGAAACATCGACACCCCCGCTTTCGGCGCGTTTCGCCACCTTGTCGATCTCATCAATGAAGACGATGCCATTCTGCTCAGCATTCTCCAGTGCTTTTGCCTTGATTTCATCGTCCTTGATTAGCTTCGAAGCTTCTTCGTCGAGTAACAGTTTCTTCGCCTGCGCTATGGTCATTTTGCGTGTTTTTGTCTTGTCGCTGGACATATTCTGGAACATACCCTGCAGCTGGCTGGTCATTTCTTCCATGCCCGGCGGTGCCATTATCTCAACACCTACCGGTTTCACAGTAACATCGATCTCGATTTCCTTTTCATCGAGCTGGCCTTCACGAAATTTGACCCTGAATTTCTGCCGCGTGGAAGAATCGCGATCGGGCTCAGGTTCGCCAAAACTGTCGCGCGGTGGTGGCAACAGTGCGTCCAGGATGCGCTCTTCTACCGCATCCTCAGCCAGATGGCGGACTTTTTCCATTTCCTGCTCGCGCGTGGTTTTAATGGAAATGTCCACAAGATCACGAATTATAGAGTCAACTTCGCGCCCAACATAGCCAACTTCAGTAAATTTTGTGGCCTCAACCTTGACGAAAGGCGCTTTTGCCAGCTGTGACAGGCGACGCGCGATTTCGGTTTTACCTACTCCGGTAGGGCCAATCATCAGGATATTCTTCGGTGTAATCTCGTTACGCAATTCCTCATGGATCTGCATGCGTCGCCAGCGGTTGCGCAAGGCAATCGCCACGGCGCGCTTGGCCGCATCCTGGCCGATGATGTGCTTGTCCAGCTCCTGGACAATTTCTCGCGGGGTCATTTCAGACATATTTCAAACTCTTGGTTGATTCCTTTAAATGCTAATTTCTTCGATCGTGAGGCCATAATTGGTGTAAATGCATATATCTGCTGCGATCCTAAGACTTCTTTCGACAATGTCCTTTGCCGTTAATTCGGTATTATCGAACAGTGCGCGCGCCGCTGACTGCGCATAAGGGCCGCCCGATCCTATCGCGATCAGGTCATCCAAAGTGTCAATCACGTCGCCAGTACCCGATATCAACAGTGACGCATCTTTGTCCGCAACAATCATCATCGCTTCCAGCCGACGCAGCATGCGATCGGTGCGCCAGTCTTTTGCCAGCTCGACTGCCGCTCGCTTGAGCTGGCCATTGTGCTTTTCCAGCATACCTTCAAAGCGCTCCAGTAAGGTGAACGCATCTGCAGTCGCGCCTGCAAAACCTGCAATGACCTTGTCCTGGTAGACCTTGCGCACCTTGATGGCATTACCCTTCATAATGGTATCGCCCAGCGTAACCTGGCCATCACCACCAACGACGACGGTACCACCACGGCGTACAGTCAGAATCGTGGTGCCATGAAAATTCTCCACGTGTAACTCCTGTTAGATCAATCGGCTAAAGGGGACGTCATTCTACACATAGTTAAGGTGCAGTAGTTCAAATCTGTTCGGACGATCCCCGCCAGACTTCGCATGACCGAAACCAGCTCGTGCCAGATAATTCGTGTTTTTTCTCTCGCCAAGGCGCCAAGCCCTCTAAGGCTGGATGTGTTTATTTGTTCCATAAATGTAATTTTTCTTTGCGGGCTTGGCGCCTTGGCGAGAGCGCCTGTCTTTTTCGCTTTCAAGGATTGTTTTATCCTTACTATTACAATTTAAGCTGATGGTGGCTGCGGACGCTCAAAAGTCCACTGCCTGTCATCTGAGAGCTCTTTTGAAAACCTGTAGTCCGCCTGTTTGAACTTCTTGATGTCTTCGGGTTTTTCAATTCGATTGCGCAGTATGTAGTCCGTCATCATGCCACGTGCGCGCTTGGCAAATATCGCTACAACGCGCGTCTTGCCGTCCCTGGTCTCCTTGAAGTTAATATTGAGTAAACGCCCCTTCAGTTGTTTCGGCTTCACTGACTTGAAGTACTCATTCGAGGCGAGATTCACCAGCACAGGCTGTTTTTGTTTATCCAGCTCTTTATTCAATTCATCGGTAATCCTGTCGCCCCAGAACTGGTAAAGGTTGTCGCCACGAACGTTATGCAGTTTCGTTTTCATCTCCAGGCGATAGGGCTGGATCAGGTCGAGCGGGCGCAGGCAGCCATATAATCCTGAAAGAATACGCAAATGGTTTTGCGCATACTTCAGGTCTGTTTCCTTGTACTGTTCAATATCGATACCGCTGTAGACGTCGCCTTTGAAAGCGAAAATCGCCTGTTTGGCATTTTTCGGTGTAAATGGCGTGCTGAATGATTTGTACCGATCAGCGGTCAGTTTCGCGATATTCTCGCTGACACTCATCAGCTGCTGAATGTCTTTTTGCTTGATCTTGCGCAGCTCCCTGATCAGCAGCTCGGAATCCTTCAATGCACCAGGCTTGCTGTGGGTTTTACTCAGACTCGGTGTTTCGAAGTCCTGGCCTTTGGACGGTGAGAGGGTAATCAGCATAACGATCTGTACAGAATAAAAATGGCGACAATTTAATAATGGTGGCGATTATACCTGTTTCAATGGTTTTGACTGACATACATGTTGTAAGACCATTTTTCACCGCAAAGGCGCAAAGTACGCAAAGTTAATTGATTGTTTTAAACCGCAGAGGCGCGGAGACGCAGAGAATAATTACAGGTACAAGGGACGAGTAACGAGGGAAGAGGAAAAACAAAGACAATATTTACTCCCTCACCTGCATGAAGAGGGTTGGGGTTGGGGTTGGGGTTGGGGTGAGGGTGCAGTTTTCCGGCAAACTCTCTTGCCCACTGTATGACAGTGACTCGCAGTTAAAGCCGCTCCCACAAAAAACCTCTGCGTCTCCGCGCCTCTGCGGTAAAACAAATGCCCAAATTCTTTCTTTGCGCCCTCTGCGCCTCTGCGGTGAATTATTTTCGAGATCTTGGGTGCGCCTTGTCGTAGACGCCGGCGAGGTGCTGGAAATCGAGGTGGGTGTAGATCTGTGTGGTGCTCAGGTTGGCATGCCCCAGCAGTTCCTGTACGGCGCGCAGGTCTTTGGATGATTCCAGTAGGTGTGAGGCAAAGGAATGGCGCAGCATGTGCGGATGCAACGATATGCCCACACCCTGTTGCTTGGCACGTTTTTTTAATCTTTGTTGAACACTGCTGTTGCTTATGCGGGTGCCGTTACGACTGATAAACAGCGCTTTTTCTGGCTGCTCAAGCAGAATGGACCGATGCTGCAACCACTGCTTTAAAGCGGTTTCAGCCTTGCTGCCAAACGGCACATGGCGCTGCTTGCGGCCTTTACCTGTTACTGTCACGGTGCCTTGCTGCCAGTCAATGTCACCCAGCTCAAGCCCGGTCAGCTCTGAGAGACGCAATCCGCAACCATAAAACAACTCCATCACAGCACGGTCACGGCAGGCAAGGGCGTCATCCCCGGGGAAAGCGAGCAGGCACTCGAGTTGATCAACCGTTAAAGTTTCAGGTAAGCGCTTGGGCGCCCTTGGTGCAGGCACGCCTTGCGCAGGATTTTTATCTGCTCGATGATGCCGGCACAGGTAATTGAACAAGCTGCGGATAGAAGACAACTGGCGCTGCAGGCTGGTACCAGAAAGACCCTTACGGTGCTGGCTGGCCACGAATGCACGCACATGAAGGTCATCGAATTGCTTCCAGCTGATGAAATTATATTGTTTGCTGAAAGTAATAAAAGCATCCAGATCGCGCTGGTACGCCGCCAGTGTGTGCGGTGAATACCTGCGCTCGGATTCCAGATAACTATAAAAGTCTTTTAGATCAGACTCGAAACTCATCAGGTTTCGAGATGGACCGCCAGTGCAGAACTGACCAGTTCACCGATCTGGGTCAGAAACTCGGTGCCCATGGCAATGCTGAAGCGACGTTCATCATTACCGCCAAGACCAAGTAAGCCCAGCCTGGCACCGGCCACCAGCGGAATCACCGCGGCAGAACCTATTTGATCAGCATCATCACCGAACAGAAAATCATTCTGCGCATCTGTGCAGCGGCCACAAATCGATTTTCTGTTGTCCAGCATGGTGCTGAATGCATTCAGTTCTTCAGTATTTTTATCGATGAATAGTTCCGGTTTGTCGCCAAGCCTGTCTTTGTCGTCTGTTAACAGCCGAATAACGGCATAATCAGCACCCAGCTCATTACCCAGCTCATCCAGAACGATGCTGATGATATCTTCAAGGTCGTGCGCACCAAGCAGGTTGATCGCCAGGCGATGCCGGCTTTCGGCAAGACGTTCATTAGCGCGGGCGATATCCATCAGTTCGCGCAATCGTTTATCGGATGACTGCAGCTTGTCGCGCAATACACCTACCTGTCTTTCGATTAGAGAGATGGCCTTGCCGGACTCATGCGGAATTTCAAGCTCGGCCAGTAATGCAGGATTGCGGACAAGTATGTCCGGAAAGTCTTTTAGCAACTCCAGCAGTTGCTGTTCGGTATCAAGCGTTTCTTGTTGTTTTTTTTGTGCTTGTGTACTCACAGTGTCATTTTCCCTTGGTATACAGTTTGTGCCGGTCCAGTCATTAACAATGTGTTGTCATTGCCTTGCCAGCGAATAGTTAAATGGCCCCCATTGAGTTCTACCTGAACGGTGTTGTCCAGCAGACTGTTGTGGATGCCTACGGCCACAGCCGCACATGCTCCCGTACCACACGCCAGTGTCTCACCCGCGCCGCGCTCGAATACTCGAAGCCGAATATGCGATCGATCCATAATCTCCATAAAGCCGACATTGACACGTTCGGGAAACCGCTCATGGCTTTCGATAGCTGCCCCGAGTATTTCTACGGGTGCTTCAGCTACTGCATCAACCAGCAACACCGCGTGTGGATTGCCGACCGATACAGCACCTATAGCATATTTCTCACCATTAACCATGAGTTGATGGTATTCGGTTTCATCATCATTTAAATTATCCGCCTCAAACGGCAGCGATTCCGGATCAAACGAAGGCACACCCATGTCAACCGTAACCAGGCCATCATCTTCGAGCTTCAGGTAGATCATTCCAGCAGCTGTTTCCACGGGAATGTCTGTATTACTGGTCATACCCTGATCATGTACAAAGCGGGCAAAACAGCGGGCGCCGTTGCCACATTGCTGCACTTCGCCACCATCAGCATTGTATATGCGATAACGAAACTCGGCACCCTCAAGCAGCGGGCGCTCTACCAGTAGCAGCTGGTCACAACCGACACCAAAATGCCGGTCCGCGATGAAGCGCACCTGCTCAGGGCTGAGTTCGATAGCCTGGTTAATGGCATCGATCACAACGAAGTCATTGCCGATACCGTGCATTTTGGTGAATTGGAATTGCATAGACATGATTTCACCGCAAAGGCGCAAAGAACGCAAAGAAAAAAGACAGTATTAACCGCAGAGACGCAGAGATTTTTTTGTAAAGGCGTTGTGATGCTATGTATATACAGCCCTGGTTTCTGCCATCTCGAACGCATGTGAGAGATCTCCTGATGCGTGGGATACTTATTTGGGGCCAGCTTTTGGTTGTTCAAATAGCTTCAGGCGACTTAGTCTCCCGCTGGTTGAAGTGACATTTAGGATATAGATAACAATAAATAACCTCTGCGTCTCTGCGCCTCTGCGGTTAATAATCGTTTTTTCTTTGCGTTCTTTGCGCCTTTGCGGTGAAAAGACATAAAAAAAGGCCGCCTTGCGGCGGCCTCTTGCATCATCAGATGATGACGGGACTATTTGCCGGGTACGGTTGAAAGACCCAGAATTTCCCAGTCCTGCATGCCGCCACGGTACCACTTGATCTTGTGTGCCGGGTAGCCGAACTTGAGCAGGTTCTTGATGTTGTTTGGAGACTGTCCACACCACATGCCGTTACAGAACATGACCAGTGTCTTGGCTTTATTAAAGTTCCACAGACCTTCGCTTTCAGTTACGTTGAACTGGTCCTGCATAATTTCACCAATGGAAATCGGGTCTGCTCCCTTGGCAGGGTTCAGCTTGGTCCATGGAATGTTTACTGCGCCTGGAATGGTGCCTTTTTTCACCCAGTCAGGTGTGCGTGAGTCAACCACCAGGATGGTTTTGTCACCAGCGGCCATTTTCTGCAGGTGGCTGATCATTTCGACTTCACCAATGGTTTCTACACCCGGTGCCAGTGTTGAAGGTTGAATACAGAATGGAGGGCAAGGGCGCGATGTCTTTGCAAAGGCAGCTTTAACTGTGTTCTTGTTGTTCTGGTTACGTGAGATTTTTACTTTCTTGCCGTCATGCATGACTTCTGCATCCATCATTTTCGGCGTAATTCCAACAGGCTTGCCCTTATCTGCAGCACCAGCGTTGGCTGACAAAGTCAGGCCAGCTGCCAGCAGGGTAGCAGCAATCAGTTTTGCTTTATTCATTAGAGTTGTCTCCTCCGGTTGTTAAAAAAATGCAGCAATTTGCCGCTTTATTAAAAAAATAGGTAATTAAATCTGGCTTTTATTGGAATTATTGGAATGCTTGATTAATCACAATCGGGTTCTTCTTCATCATCTTCCGGCTTCTTGTCGCCATCGGTTTTTTTTTCATCAGGCTTTTTGTCATCATCAGCAGCAACGATACCACAGTAGCCATCGACATCGGGTAGGACCACTGCCGCAGCAACTGGCGTAATCAAGCTGATGGACATGATCAGGATCATGATCAGACGGGATAGAAAATTCATCTTGCGACCTCAAAAAAACAGCTGTTTCAACCGAGCTAGCTTAGCTAAAGTCTAATTAAAACAACAGGACAATTTGTCATGTAAAAAAGGGGCGGCTTTGCCGCAGACTAGCCAGGCAAAATATGCTCACCTTGCATCAACTGCGTCAGTGTTTCGCGCTCTCGCACAACCGTGGCGGAATCGCCATCGACCATGATTTCTGCAGCTCGCGGACGCGAGTTGTAGTTCGAGCTCATGGAAAATCCATAAGCACCTGAAGATCGCACGGCCAGAATATCGCCCTGAGCAAGCGCCAGCTCACGGTCTTTACCCAGAAAATCACCGGTTTCGCATACCGGGCCCACAACATCATAGGTCTTTACGCTACCAATTGTCTGTGATGACTCATCCTCGCGCTGTTGCAAGGGAATGATTTCCTGCCAGGCACTGTACAATGACGGGCGCATTAAATCGTTCATTGCCGCATCAACGACAGCAAAATTCTTATGTTCGTGATGCTTCAGGAAAAGAACCTCGGTCAGCAGGATACCTGCGTTACCTGCAATAGCGCGCCCTGGTTCTATCAGTATTTCGAGGTCACGCCCCTGAAGATGCCTGGCCAGTGCAGCGGCATGTTCGGCCGGCTGTGGTGGCTCTTCTTCACGATAGCGAATGCCTAGCCCGCCGCCCATATCCAAATGCCTGAGTCTAATGCCCTTGTCTGCAAGACGGTCAAGCAGTGCCAGCACACGCTCAAGCGCGTCGACAAAGGGTGCGATCTCCGTGAGCTGGGAGCCAATATGGCAATCGATACCCTGAACATCGATATGCTCTGCTTCAGCCGCACGCTGATAGGCAACCACCGCATCGTCAATCGAAATCCCGAACTTGTTTTCTTTCAGGCCGGTAGAAATGTACGGATGTGTTTTGGCATCGACATCAGGGTTGACCCGCAACGATACCGGCGCATTGGCACCCTGCGCACGTGCAACCTGGTCGATCAGCTCGAGTTCGGCAACAGACTCGACATTGAAACAACGAATACCCGCTTCAAGTCCACGCTCTATTTCATCCCGGCGTTTACCAACACCGGAAAACACGACCTTTGCAGCATCACCACCTGCCGCCAGTACACGCTCGAGCTCACCTATCGAGACGATATCAAATCCAGAGCCCAGCCTGGCCAGTATATTGAGCACCGCCAGGTTGGAGTTGGCCTTGACGGCATAACACACCAGGTGAGGAAGCGATGAAAGTGCATCATCGAAGGCCCGCCAGTGGCGCTCCAGGGTTGCACGTGAATAGACATAGCAGGGCGTGCCCCATTGCCTGACATGCGCTGCAATATCGACATCTTCAGCCCAGAGCCGTCCATCGCGGTAATTAAAATAATCCATCAGTCAGCATTCTCGCTATTGCCGGTTTCCTGCTTCGGTGTTTGTTCATTCTGCTGTGCCGGTTCGGATGTCGGTTCGGGCGGCTCTTCTGGCAGGAACAGCGCACCGGTTTTGCCGCAGGCAAACAGCGTAAAACATATCAACAGCACAATTGGATATCGCATCAATTTAGCCCACATATTGCATGAAGGATTCGGAATTTATGGGCGATATTTTGTCAGGAACAAAATATCGCCCATAAAACCAAATAGGATGAAGTGTAACCGAAATGAATCAATTTTTTTGCTGTAGATGATTGAAATATCTATAAAGACTAAAGATTATTCGTCCGCCTTTGTGCAATATGCGCAGACTCCTGGGACGCGACTATTTTGTTATCACAACATTGGATACTGATGGACGTGAGAGCATGTTTTCTGAAGAAGTTTCAATAACCATAAAAACATCGTTAGCCGCTAATTATCGAACTGCACAATCTATGGCGTGGTTGATACCAAGAACGGCAATGACGGTCTGGCTTGCATCGATAACGGGGGGCGATAAGCTTGTTTTAAATACTACTGACCGTCCCCTCTGCCTGGAATCTGTACACATCCTGAATGCGCTACCCGTATCGTGAATACCCATGAATTGTAAAAAATTTAATAAAAACCACAATAATGTGGTTTTTTTTAATCATAAATTCAATGTCTGCAGGATATGTTTATTTATTACAGTGGCTTACGTCATTTTTCAGAATTGTCTGATTTATCGACAAAGCTTGTCAGGTTTCTTTACAATATGATATATTCCTTTCTCCGCGAAGTCT
>CAZRKQ010000131.1:0-42322 GCA_964600755.1 uncultured Thiotrichaceae bacterium | reverse complement strand
TTGCGGGCTTTGCGCCTTTGCGAGAGTAAATATCTAAAGCCTTTGTTTATATGGCCAATTCCGAGTGTACTGACAAATGATCATGGTCTGAGTTTGAGTTAATATGACACTGACTGTCAGATTGAATCCTGACTATTACATATAAGCTTTATTATGTTTGTTAAATTTGCGCATTTTTGCGACTTTTGCCGCATAAAAACATGTTTTCTCAGTGCCTCTGTGATGATTAGTATTTTGTTTAACCTGAGATGAAAAAAATCGCCCTGTTTGCCGATGTGCAAAACATCTATTACACCACGCGCCAGGCCTATGGCCGCCAGTTTAATTACAGAAAACTCTGGCAGCGATTAAGTGCTGAAGGCGAGATAGTTTCTGCAATCGCATATGCAACACATCGTGGCGACGACAAACAACTCAAATTCCAGGATGCGCTCAAGCACATTGGCTTTACAGTAAAGCTCAAACCTTACATACAGCGTAGTGATGGCTCCGCCAAAGGCGATTGGGACGTGGGTATAACCATTGATGTTATGGAATCGGCAAAAGACGTTGATACTGTGGTATTGCTATCCGGTGATGGAGACTTTGATCTATTGCTGGAAAAAATCAAAAAAGATTATGCCGTTAGTGCCGAGGTCTATGGTGTGCCAGCACTCACAGCCAACTCGCTTATCAATGCCGCCAGCACCTATCATCCGATTGAAGAAGACTTACTTCTGTAAGCAACTTAGTCTGATCGAATTTAATGGCCAAAGGTCAGCCTGAGAGTCTTGTTTTTATTTGCCTAGCCCCTAGCCCCTAGTTCCTGGTACCTGTGTTAAGCCAGCTGATCGTCCGCCACACGATAGCGTGGATCTTCCATAACATTCACCTCCACCAAATCACCGGCCTTCTTCAGTAGCTGACGGCATTCTTCACTCAAGTGTCGCAGATGCAATGTTTTACCTGCGCGTATATATCTTTCCGCCAGCGTGTCGATAGCCTCAATCGCCGAGTGGTCCGCAACCCGCGAGTTTTGAAATTCGATGATCACATCGCCTGGTTCTTCTTCGGGATTAAACAGTTCGAGAAAATTTTTCACTGAGCCAAAAAACAACGGGCCATTGAGTTCATGTACACGAGAGCCTCGTTCATCATCATAGGTTTTTATATTGATGTGTTTGGCATGCTCCCAGGTAAACACCAGTGCCGAGACTATCACGCCCACTACGACCGCAATTGCCAGGTCTGTAAACACGGTCACTGCAGAAACCAGTACCAGGATAAAGGCATCGGTTGCAGGTATCTTTCCCATGATGCGCAAGCTCGACCATTCAAAGGTAGCGACTACAACAACAAACATCACCCCTACCAGGGCTGCCATGGGTATGCGTTCGATCAGCGGGGAGGCAAACAGGATAAACATCAACAGGAACAGGGCTGCAGCGACTCCAGACAGGCGCTGGCGACCGCCGGAATTCACGTTAATCATGCTCTGGCCGATCATGGCACAGCCACCCATGCCACCGAACAAACCTGTTACCGTATTGGCAATCCCCTGCCCCATGCATTCACGATTACCACGGCCACGAGTATTGGTTACTTCATCAATGAGACTAAGCGTCAGCAAGGATTCAATCAGGCCAACAGCTGCAAGGATGAATGAATACGGCAGGATGATCATCAGGGTTTCGAAATTGAACGGCACCGAAGGAATATGAAAAGCAGGCAAACCACCCTTAATGCTGGCCAGGTCACCGACGGTCGCAGTATCCAGATTCAGGCCTAACGCCAGCAGGCTTACCACAATAATCGCTGCCAGCGATGCTGGAACAGCTCCGGTTAATTTCGGCAGAAAATGGATGATAGACATGGTGAGCACTATCAGGCCAGCAAATATCATCAGCGGCTCAGCCGTCATCCATTCCAGAACCCCCTCTGTTGAAGTCACCTGAAAGTGCTGTAACTGGGCCAGGAATATCACAATAGCCAGGCCATTAACAAAACCCAGCATAACCGGGTGTGGCACGATACGGATAAACTTACCCAGCCGTAACACACCGGCACCAATCTGCAGTAGACCTGTTAAAACCACGGCAGCAAACAGATATTCGACACCATGCTGGGCTACCAGGCCCACCATCACCACTGCCATGGCCCCTGTTGCACCGGAAATCATGCCGGGGCGACCACCAAAGATGGCGGCCAGCAAACCGACCATGAATGCAGCATATAGCCCGACGAGGGGATCAACCCCTGCGACAAAGGCAAACGCCACAGCTTCCGGCACCAGTGCCAGTGCCACGGTTAGACCAGACAAAATCTCGTTTTTAAAGCATACGCGGCTGGCGCAACCAAGCTTGAACATTAATGACCTATGGGGGATTTAACAGCGTGAGAAGGCCGTGTAGTATATCAGGAAACGCTTATATTAGGCTATAGAGTAACTTGGAGCAGGAGCAAGGCTGACAAGCGGCAGAGAGCAAATGCTCCAGTATTGAAGAGCATTGCCCTCTGGCCCGGGTTCTGATGTGTTTTGTATTTTTTCTAACGTTTACTTCTTTTCTTTTTATTCGATCTGGCAATCACTCTATCAGCGGCAGAAATACCCTTCACATAGCCGTTGAGCATCTTCTGGCTATTTTTCAGACCGGACAGTTCTTCGAGTACAGCCTGACGCGCCGGCGTTGCCTTGGCGATAGCCTTGGTGGTTGCATTCAGCTCAGACGTGATGGTCCTGACTGCCTTGCGTGAATCAACTGTCGAATTCCTCTTATCAGCAGCAATGGCGCGTTTCTTTTTGCCCATTTGTGTAGCACGACGTTTTCTCAAGCGACGTATTTCGTTTAGCAGCTTCCTGGATTCGGCAGACCTTACAGTTACCGCCTTATTTGCATTATCAAGTGCAACCTCGAGATTGTAGACTGAAGTATCAATAGAATTTGCTATAACAGAATTCCTGGTAACCGGCTTTTTCTTATTTGTAGCCATTTATTTGCCCCGTTGTGGTAAAGGAAGCGCAAGTCTATCAGCAACATACGATAATATGTAATCATTAGTCTGCATTCATGTATTAATAAATCTTCAATAAAAAAAATAATGGCCGTGACTAGCCATTACCTGGTTTCTCCGCACTGCTTTTATCCAGAGCAAGATCAGGAACTGCGAAATGAGGCTGATATTAACAATATGAGTGGCATATCTAATACATCACGGCATTTCCATTTCCCCTGGCGTGAAGGCAATTGCTTTGACATTCTTGCTGATGGCGCGAATTTCCTTCCGCACATGCTGGATGCAATAAATTCTGCCCGGCAGACTATATTGCTAGAGATGTATCTGATCGAATCAGGCAGTGTCGTGGACCGCTTCATCAATGCCATACAAAATGCAGCAGAACGTGGCGTACGGGCGTTCCTGCTGCTGGATGATTATGGCGCGATTGGTCTGAAACAGCGTGACCGTGAACGCCTTGATCACAAAAACATACGCGTCGTTTATTACAACAGGCTGCGTTCACACAGCACGCTTTATAATCTTTATCGAATATTCCTGCTGCATAAAGAACACAGCCTGTATCGCAATCATCGCAAACTGTTACTGATAGATGGCCAGACTGCATTTGTCGGTGGTACTGGTCTCATTGACGAGTTTGACCCGCCCGACCACCCTGAATTGCAATGGCGCGAAACCATGCTCAAGATTCAAGGCCCTGTCGTTGCTGACTGGCAACAACTGTTTACCTCAACCTGGAATAACAGCACGTTGCAGACGCTAAGCTTGCCTGCAATAAAACCTGGCGAACTTGCTGATACACAACGCGGCCGTATAACGGTCAACGAGATTGAACGTTATAGCGAGGTGTTGCTTTCTCTAAGCAAGCAGATCTCTCATGCCAAACAGCGGGTATGGTTCGCGACTGCTTATTTCGTACCCAGTTGGCGCATTCGACGCGCTCTCAAACGTGCGGCCAGGACGGGCGTGGATGTGCGTCTGTTATTACCAGGGCCGATTACCGACCATACCGGGGTGCGCTACATCAGCCACCGTTTGTACGGACGACTGATGAAAAACGGTGTACGTATATTTGAATACCAGCCACGTTTCTTTCACGCCAAGAGCGTACTGTGTGATGACTGGGTGGCGATAGGTTCAAGTAATTTCGACCGCTGGAGCCTGCGCTGGAACCTTGAAGCAAACCAGGAAGTCATAAACAAAGCCCTGGCCAGGCAAGTTAAAGAAATGTTTGAACAGGATTTTTCCAACAGCGTGGAATACACCCTGGAAAAATGGCAACAAATGAGCTGGTTTAAACGCCTGCTCCAGTGGTTCTGGAAACGGGTTGAAGTATTCTCACAAAAGATTGGGCGTTAATCTGGAGTGGTAAAGGTTTTACCAAATCAGTTTTGTTGATTCGGTAACTATGACACCGCAGCCTTCATCAGATGCCACGGTACTGTCAGTGCTTACCGTAAAACCATCGGGCATAAATAACGCCAGGGATTGGCCGGAAAAAACCAATAAACCGGCTGCAATTAAACATTTCACCAAGTCCATCTCGAGCTCCATTTTCTATACCATTTATGCTTACTAAGCAATATGCATACCAGATTAATAATCCTATTATTATCAACTAGATAAGTATGTCTGGTTTTGGCCGAATGTAAACATTGCCGACCGCAGTTTGAGTACCATTGTTAGTGCAAAACAAATAAAAACAATATGTTATCGATTTTACTTAAGACAACTTCGAGGTGTTAATTTTTACGACACCTGCTTGAGCGGCTATGATAGCACGCAATTTGAAAAGATTGTTTTCAACGCAGAGGCGCGAAGACGCAAAGGGCGCAAAGTTATATTGCTTTATTTCTACTAGTTACGGCTTAATCTGACAGTTTCCGCATGTTTTCGCCTGGCCTATAAACCGGCCTAAACATTTTGTTTTCTCGCAGAGGCGCAGAGAACGCAGAGGTGACATGTATTTTTTTTACACAGGCAGTATGGTTTTATTCATCTTCCTTTGCGTTCTCTGCGCCTCTGCGAGAGTATATATCTATAGCCTTTTCTATAAGCCAATCCTGGCTGTACTGACAAAAAATCATCGTCGGAGTTCGAAATAAGTATGACACTGCGTGTCAGATTAAATCCTGACTATTACAAATACTGCAATATAACTTTGCGCCCTTTGCGCCCTTTGCGTCTTCGCGCCTCTGCGTTGAAATAATATATATTATTACCGCTCGTTAATATCGACATAATCACGCAGGCCGGGGCCGATATATAACTGCCGGGATCGTCCGGTATGCTGCCAGAGCTTTTTCTGCAAACGGGTCTACCTCATTAGCATTATTCACTATTAACTTTTAGTTTAAGCACTCTCCGCCGCTTTAATTTGACTTAACTTGCTTAAAATCATGGACATTGCAGATACATGATTTAACCTGTGCATCATTGAATACATAAAGAGGTTGAACAATGCTAGGCGAAAAACATGACCTGATCCATGAGCTCCCGGAACACAGGGAACGCATAAATCAACTCAAAATGAGCAACAATCATTTTGAAAAGCTCTACGATGAATATAACGAACTGGATCACCAGATATTAAGAATGGAAGAAGGTTTCGAGACGCCTTCAGATGATTATCTTGAAGAACTGAAAAAAAAGAGGCTCTACCTGAAAGACCAGCTGTTTAGCATGATCCAGAATGCGGAATAAGAAAAGGGAAACGGAAGTCAGGCTCTTTTATCATACAGAGCGAAGCCAGGCGGTCTGGCTTCTTGATTCCGTTATTTCAACATCCTGGGGCCGAGGCCATCATATCGAGTAGTTTCGCTGCTACCGTCATTTCCAGGTGTGCTTGTTGTTGCATCACCCATGTATAGATCGGTGCTGTTTATAACCTGAAATATGGAATAAGTAGTAGAGCTGCCATCATTAAAATTAACTTCTGTGACCTGGCTGCCATCATTAGCAAGGCCTGACCCACCAATGTAATAAACGGCATTGTAACGATTCAAGCTTGACAGTGTATTTGGGTTGCAGTTCGACGTTGCATAAATCTCATTAAATAATTCGACACGTCCATCCTGGTTAAAAATAGCACTGGTCCGGTATGCTGCTCCACCCGATACGCTACCACCGCCGCCGCCTGATGCTTGAGTGGTTGTCGTTGTGCCTGAATTTTGTGTGATAATACAGGAGGTCTGCCATGTGGCTATAAGTTGCGGTGCTGTAGTATTGGGAACTGCAGCGGGTCCTGATTCCGTACTTGCACTACTGCATGCTTCTAAAAGCACGGTAGCGGCGAGCGATAAAGTAGAGGTTACTTTCTTTACGTGAGCCATAACTTGAGCGAACACTAGTTGGTGACATTATTTTGCTTCTAAGGAGCATAGCTCAAAACGAAAATTTGGCATTTTAGACTATCTCTAATTAGCTCAATTTCAGGATCTATGCCCGGGCCTGAGCCGATCTGGCATCCAGCGTCTGAGCTCCTCCTGGTATCTGGCTCCTGGCCCCTGGTCCCTGTTTTAAACTGTCCGTTATTCATCATCCGATTCTGCAATTTTGAGCTTTTTCCATTCACGGTGTTTATTGATGATATCGACCACTTCATCGGGGTCATCAGTCATATAGAGCAGGTCTAAATCACTGCTGACGATCGTGTCGTTTTTTATCATCGTGTTTTTTATCCAGACATAAAGATCCCTCCAGTACTCGCTGCCAAACAGGATCAACGGCAACGGATAGATTTTTTCTGTCTGCATCAGCGTCAGGGCCTCAAAAAACTCATCCAGTGTGCCAAATCCACCAGGCATGCATATATAGCCGATAGAATGTTTGACAAACATGACTTTGCGCGCAAAGAAATATCGAAACTCAAGCTTCAAATTCTGGTATTGATTAGGAAGTTGTTCATGAGGCAACTGGATATTGAGACCAACCGATTTACCACCAGCGACGGTTGCACCCTTGTTGGCTGCTTCCATAATGCCACCGCCACCTCCGGTGATAATGGCGTAGCCATCTTTTACCAGGCGATGAGAAATGTCATGAGCATGCTGGTAGTAGATGTTGTCCGGCTTGAGCCTTGCTGAGCCAAAAATGGAGATGGCAAAACCAATATCCGTGAGCTTGTCAAAGCCCTCAGTGAACTCACTGATAATGCGGAACATCCGCCAGGATTCATCACCTTTAAGATCGTCAATCATAGCAACTGGAACTTGTTTTTATATTAACCGGGGCAGGCCCCACGCAAATCATTGATACAATAAAAGACTAGTTTAAAACTAGCGATATTTCACTGCTTATTGACAGGAATCAATACGATCAGTACCCAATGAAATAGCACTCCGGCATGATCATCCAGGTCTGAGTCCATTGATCTTGTTATTTAATCTGGTGTTATTTTGGGTTGTTATCAGTCAAAACGGTGTGGGTGTTTTTGCATGTAAGTTTTGCTGTAGCTGTCTGGTAGCGCGTAGTACACGAGTATATTGATAACTGCAGTAACCAGGATAACGCCAACCGCGTTAATCCCCTGAATTGTTGCCATTACAAAAGTGGCAGTCGCAATAGCTGAAGCGGCTATGAACATAACCCTGTTGCGTCTTTGATCCAGGTACAACATTTCATTTCTCCGTAAATATGTGCTTGGTACACCCCAACTGTACCCCTGCCCCATGATTCTCCCTTGACATAATGCGCCAATCGTTTGGTAATAAGTGCCTGCCGGTAAGTTGTTATTATGTCGATAGGCAATTACCTGAAAATACCTGCATACTGGTACTCTTAGACGTTGCAGGGTTATTTTGTAGTCAAATAAGGTCATTTTCCGATGAAATGCCACTCGAACCTGACCAATCGCATGTGGCCATATGAAAGGGAAAGAAGGACGAAAAAAGAGGGCTGAAGGATTATGTATTTATCCTTCAGTCCTCTTTAATACGTCCGCATTAATACTCTTGAAGCTGGGGATGCAGTGCCTTTATATTTCTTGTACCTGGCACCAGGCCCCTGGTCCCTTATAATCCCCCATATGACGCACTTCTCCACGTCACTGATAACCCGCACCCTTGCCCATCGCTGGCTCGTCATCGTGATCTCAGTCACCCTGTTCCTGCTCAGCAGTATGGGCCTGTCCCGGCTCTCAATCGACAGCGACCTCAGGGTGTTTTTCAGCGAGGACAATCCGCAGTTGCTGGAACTGGAAGCCGTCGAGAAAACCTACCTCAAGAATGAAAACATCCTGATGGTTATCGCACCGAAAGACAACCAGGTCTTTACCCGCGAAGTACTGAAAGTCATTCAGCAGATGACCGCTGCGCTGTGGCAGACACCCGCATCCAGCAGGGTCGATTCCATTACCAACTTCCAGCATACCTGGGCCGAAGCTGATGACCTCATCGTAGAAGATCTGTTCGATGATATCGATGCACTGTCACAGTCCGATATCAAAGACCGAAAGCATATTGCACTGAAAGAGCCAATCCTGCTTGACCGAGTCATCTCGCGTGATGGTGCTGTCACCAACATCATCGTCACCATCAACTTCGTTGAAAAAAACCCTGAAATCATCAGCGCCATTGCAGCGCATACGCGCAAGCTGCGCGATGAATACAGCAGCAAATACCCGCATATCGAATTTTATTTAACCGGCAGCGTGATGTTCGATACCGCCTTCTCCGAGGTTGGTCAGAAAGATATGACCACACTGGTGCCATTGATGCTGCTGGTGCTGGTGGTAACAGTCGGCCTTATATTCCGCACTGTCATCGCTACACTGATGACATTGACCATCATCATCATGGCCACCGGCACAGCCATGGGCCTGGCTGGCTGGCTTGGCATCGCCGTTAACCCGGCATCAGCCAGCGCACCCACCATTATCCTCACCCTGGCTGTTGCCGACAGCGTGCACATCCTGTTCATCATGTACCGCCTGATGAACGAAGGTAAGAGCCGGCATGAAGCCATCATCGAATCGATAGAGTTCAACTTCCAGGCGGTGTTCCTTACCAGTCTCACCACTGTGGTGGGTTTTCTCACGATGAACTTCTCCGATGCACCTCCCTTCCATAACCTGGGCAATATCGTCGCCATTGGTATTACTGCTGCATTTTTCTACTCCATATTCTTTCTGCCGGCACTGGTATCGGTATTACCGGTAACGTTACATGTCAAACGTTATCCACGGCAGTTCACCATCATGGAAGCCATTGCCAACCTGGTGATTCAGCACAAAACACCGTTACTGCTGGTAACCCTCTGCCTGGCAATCGGGCTTGGCATCAGCGCTATGCAAAACCGGCTGAATGACAACTGGATAAACTATTTCACCGAAAACGTACCGGTACGTGTTGCCACCGATGTACTGGAACAACGCATCAGCGGCGCGGATTATCTCGAATACAACATCCGTGCAGGCAAACCTCAGGGCATCAACGACCCCGAATTTCTCGCCTACCTGGATAGCTTCGTTGATTGGTTGCGCGCGCACCCGCAAGTGGAACAGGTCGTCAGCATCACCGACGTGATGAAAAAACTGAACAGGGTCATGCACGATGAAGATGAAGCCTGGTATCGATTACCTGAACAGCATGACCTGGCAGCACAGTACCTGTTGTTGTACGAAATGTCGCTGCCCTACGGACTGGATCTGAACAACATCATCAATGTAGACAAGTCCGCAACGCGGCTAATTGTTACAACGAAGAACCTGGGCACCCGTGCACTCAGTGACCTCGACCTGCAAGCACAGGCATGGCTCAAGCACAACACACCCGCACACATGAACTCGCAGGGAACCGGCATCTCCATCGTGTTCGCCTACCTGTCGGAACGCAACATTATCAACATGCTGAGTGCCGCTTTCGGTGCACTACTGGCGATCTCGCTCATCCTCATCATTGCACTTAAACGTCTCGACATTGGCCTCATCAGCCTGCTACCCAATATCATCCCTGCCACCATGGCGTTTGGCCTGTGGGGCCTGTTGGTCGGCGAAATAGGACTTGGCCTGTCTGTGGTGGTTTCCATGACGCTTGGCGTCGTTGTCGATGACAGCGTTCACTTCATCAGCAAATATCTCAGGGCCAGAAACAACTTCAACATGAACCAGGCGCAGGCGATTCAACACGCTTTCACCACCGTCGGCCCGGCAATGTGGACCACCACGGTCGCACTGGTCGCCGGCTTCCTGGTTCTGATGTTGTCGGATTACAAAATGAGTGCTGACATGGGTCTGCTCTCAGCCATCACCATCACCATCGCGCTGGTTATGGATTTTCTGCTGTTGCCGGCGATATTATTGATAGCTGATAAAAGATAGTTTAAAAGCTTTTTGGTAAAGGGTGGATGTGATAATGGGTATCATCGAAAAGGGCCCTGATCAATCGAGCCTGAATCGGGATTTTTCAGCAGTGTGGAATACAACTATGAAAACTGACAACAGCGCAGCTGGCCATCATGCCTGCTCTGGCGGTTGCGGATACAGGTAGAAATGTTTTCACAAAGGATTGTGTTGATCTGGATAAGTTATTTGGGTAATAACGACCGCTTCTACTGCCTTATTTGTTTTTGTCCAGCATGGATTTGAGATCGGCGAACGGATTAAACGAAGCAGAGGCAGATTTACCGTCGTCTGCTGCGGTATAGCCTTGTTGCGCTTCCAGCTGTCGCTGGTGCTCATTGTCATGGCAATAGATACACAGCAATTCCCAGTTACTGCCATCAGCGGGATTGTTGTCGTGATCGTGGTCGCGATGATGCACAGTCAGCTCGTGCAGGTTCTTGCGGTTAAACTCGCGGGCGCAACGACCGCAGATGTGTGGATACATTTTCAGTGCCTGCTCGCGGTAGCCCTGCTCGCGTAGTTCATTGGCACGACGCGATTCGGCCAGCACCTGGTTCAACTTGTCATTGTCCGGTTTTGCCATAAAATTCTCTACTCCGTCTATTAGTGCCGTTCGAATAAGTCAATATTAAAGAAAACTGTGCTCTAACCCCAATATTTTTTTCACTTAAGATCCTGTGGCATAATTATTATGCAGTATGGATCAGAACTTATAATATTACTGAAAACACCATGCAAGCTCTGTTTAATACGATTGACACAAGTGGCGCGCACGAGGGGCTGTATGCTATGTTGGGACAGCTGGCGAGTCGAGAACCGAAGAATTCAGCATATAGCCGAAATTCTTTAGTAGATTATACTGCCGATTATTAATAAGTTGGTAACACAGAATGTTGTTCAAAAGTTTACAATTGTTAACCGTATTGGGACTTTGTTGTGAATCTATATATGGCAATATTTATGTAGAAATGAGTGTGTAAGAGGTCTATGTTGTGCGAATTGGATTACTGGAAGACGATTCAAGTCAAATCGAGTTAATTAGTTTATGGGCGAATGAAGCAGGCGACCAGCTGCAGTCGTATACAACGGGTAAAAGTTTTCGTGAGGCAATGAGCAGGGAAAACTTTGACCTACTGGTTCTCGACTGGCATCTTCCCGATACCACGGGCATTGAGGAGCTTGACTGGCTGCGTGGTGTGAAAGCCTCCAACACCCCGGTCATTTTCATTACCAGCCGTGACAGCGAAGAAAGCGTGGTTGAAGCACTGGACCATGGTGCTGACGACTACATGGTCAAGCCGGTGAAGAAAGAAGTTACACTGGCCAGGATCAAGGCGCTGCAGCGCCGTAACATACTCGGCAAGCTTGCCAGCGATTCCTTGAATACAGCCCCGAGCGAGCCGAGTCAACCGACCGGCATCGATGTTTTTGATCCATATGAAATCAATAACGATGAACATACAATTTCTGTAAATGGTGAAGTGGTTAAACTCACCAATAAAGAATTTGAACTGGCAACCTGCCTGTTTCACAACGCAGGTTGCCTGATTTCACGTGACCACCTGCTTGAGCATATCTGGGGCACGCGGGCAGATCTGAATACACGTACGGTAGACACCCATATCAGCCGCATTCGCTCTAAACTGGGCATCAATCCTGCGGCCGGCTGGCAGCTCAGCAGTATTTACCAGCGCGGTTATCGATTATCCAGGATATCAACAAACTGAGCCATCATGTTGCGCCAGGCCCTCATACTACTGTTACTGCTTGCGGTCAGCCTGTCAGGACGGGTTGCAGCTGAGGAAGAATACTGGGAGTACACATTCAGGCCCGGAGACAGCATATGGAAGGTCGCTGAAAAATATACGACATCAGTAAGCAACTGGGTTGAGATCCAGAAGTTAAACAAGATACGAGAAGGTCCCGATCGCAGGATCCTTCCAGGCACCCGTATTCTGATACCGGTTTCAATGTTGAAGCAGCAGCCTGCCCCTGCCATTGTCATCGCGGTCAGGGGTGAGGCCAGCCTGGTGCGTGCCAATGGCGATATGGAAACATTAATAACGGGCACTAAATTATATAGCGGTGACCGGGTGGTGACGGCAGACGAGCAAAGCCTGCGTATACAGTTTGCAGATAAATCCGAGTTACAGGTCCAACCCAATAGTGCCATCGTGTTCGACAAGCTCAGTCATCATAAAGACACAGGCATGGTTGACACACGTGTTCATCTGAATTCTGGCAGCGTCAAGACATGGGTCGAAAAACTTAAACCGGATAGTCATTATGAGATCAGAACGCCTGCGGCCGTTACAGCCGTCCGGGGCACAGTTTTCAGATTAGCGTCCACCTCTCAAATCAGCCGGACCGAGGTTACCGAAGGTTACGTTGGCGTATCGGCCGGCGACACAGAAAAAAGCGTGAAGAGTGGTTATGGCATTATTGCTGAAAAAGACAAGCCGCTGCCCGAGCCGGTGAAACTGTTGCCTCCGCCTGAAATCAGCGACAACCTGTCTGAAGACAAGACCGTGTTAAACGTCTCATGGAAAAAACTGGAAGGTGCTGAATTCTATCGTTACCAGCTTGCCTCCGATGAAAAATTCAACCAGGTTATTTTTGACAGTTCAACAGAAGATAACATGATAGAGATCAATGACTTGAAGCCGGGTCGTTACTACCTGCTCGTCAGGGGCGTAGACCAGTATAAACTGGAGGGTCTTGATGCAAACAGCGTGTTTGTAATTCAGGAACCACCAGCCGAAAAAGATTCTTCCTGGTTGATCCCTGTTTCGGTTGGGGTAATGCTACTGGTTCTGTAGAATCTGATCCTGTGAATTTGAACAGGATCAAGGGCGATAGCTCAGGCGTAATCGAACACATATTGCTGGTTTCAATGCTGGCGCTTGTTGCCGTGTTGTTTGTTCATAACGACCTGCTGTGGCGCTGGGACAACCTGTTGTATGACGCCCAGTTGTCATTCTGGAGCAGATCTGTTGCTGATGACATCATCATTATTGCCATCGATGATGAAAGCCTGAATGACCTGGGACGCTGGCCCTGGCCGAGATCAACACACGCACGCCTGATCAACAAACTCGAAAATGAATCACCCAAAGCTATTGGGCTGGACATTATTTTCAGTGAGCCCGATGGCAATAACCCACTCTCCGACGTATTACTGGCACGTGCCATGCGTGCGAGCGGCAAGGTTGTGTTGCCTGTGTTCATGTCACAGGAGAGCAGCAACTCTTATCCAATAGAGGCCCTGCCCTTACCCGATTTTACCGACAATGCTGCGGCACTTGGTCATGTGCATATTGATATCAGCGATGACGGTATCGCGCGCAGAGTGTACCTCAAGGAAGGCATCGGCGAGCCTCACTGGATGCATTACAGCCTGGCCGTGTTGAGCATCACAGATGATGCTATCAAACTTATGCCTGATGCGAACAAGGCTGAGCAAGTGAAGCAGTATTCCTCCATGCAATGGTCCAGGGAGTTTCCCTTCTTGATACCGTATGCCGGCCCACCTGGACATTTTCAGACCATTGGCTACTCACAGGTCATGTCAGGGAATTACTCGAAAGACCTGTTTCGCGACAAGATTGTGCTGATTGGAACTACCGCAGAAGGCATGGGTGATTCCATGCCGACACCCCTGTCGGGTAATGGTGGCAGCATGCCGGGCGTTGAAATCATTGCCAACATCATTGATGCGATACGCAATGACCTTCGTATTACCGAACTGGAAAAACCATGGCTGATACTGATCACAGCCTTACTGGTGGCTTTACCGGTGCTGATTTACCCTTACCTGAACCCGGCCAGTACATTACTGGTGTTATCCAGTATCGTGGCTGGCACCCTGGTCGCAATCGCACTGCTGTTGTGGTTGTTTGGAATATGGGTACCGGTATCTACGATATTGCTGTTCCAGTTTCTCAGTTATCCCTTATGGAGCTGGCGTCGACTGGTGTTGGCGATGCGTCATATCAATGCCGAGCTGAATAAGCTTTCAGCCATGCAGAAAGCATTGAGCATGCACAGGGACAGGAATATTGCCGATGAAATCAGGTTTATTACAGATTTCGTCCCGATCAAGGGCTGGGTATTGCAGGATGAAAATGGCCAGAAACTTATCGAGGAAGGCACTGCACCTGTTTACAACCTGGGTAAGTTAAGTCCTCAAGGCTGGAGTGTGGACGGCTACCGCTACTGGGCCCATGCTCGCTACCATAACAAACCCTGCAGGCTGGGTCTGAGTATGGGCATGGATGCGGTGATTACCGCTGATGAAATGCGATTGTTAAATGGCTTGATCAGTACCCCATTGAGCGCTGAAACAGACCAGGCTGCCTACGTTGAGGATGTTCTGCAGGCAAAAATTAAACAGGTACAGGCAGTAGGCAGTGAATACGAAGAACTCAGACGAATTGTTGATGACAGCCTCTCTGGTATGGCCGATGGTGTATTGATTTGCAGCAGTCGCGGCCAGGTTATGCTTTCAAATCACAGGGCGGGATGGTATTTGTATGGCGATGATAATGCTGACATCAACGGCGGATCGTTAACCAATATACTGGAACATGTCCGCCTGAAAGATGGCGGTAGCTGGCGGCCCCTGTTGCAACGTGTACTATTCAGACAGGAGCGCGTGCTCACAGAAGCGCAGCATGAAGCAGGCCGTGATCTTATGGTTGAGATCAGTCCGTTGAGGATAATCGGCGATATCTTTGATGGCTTTGTTGTCAACTTCTCCGATATTAGTATGTTGAAGGCCAGCGAACGCAAGCGCAACGAGGTACTGAATTTCCTTTCTCACGACTTGCGTTCACCCTTGTCATCGATGATCGCCATGATTGAGCTGACAAAAAACAGAACCAGTATTGACGAGATGCGCTCCATGCTGCATAACATGGAAAAAAATACCCATAAGACATTACACCTTGCCGAACAGTTTCTACAATTATCACGTGCCAATACCAGCGAGAGTATTAAATTCCACGATATCGATTTTAACAGCGTGGTACTGAATGCGATTGATCAGCTTTGGGCGTTATCGAATAAATTAGAAGTAGCCATAGGACATGAGTTTGATAATGAAGAGCTATGGACGCATGCAGAAGCCGATTTGCTGGAACGTGCAATCATCAACCTGCTGTCAAATGCGATAAAACATAGCGAAGTGGGTACAACAGTCAGGGTAACTGTTACTCTGGATAACAAAGAGATTAGCTGTTGTGTTATCGACCAGGGCACAGGGATTTCCCAGGAAGAACTGCCGCACCTGTTCGAAATGTTCAGGCGCACGCATGGCGTTGGCGTCGAGCGTATACAGGGGATCGGGCTTGGGCTGGCGTTTGTCGATGCTGTGGCGAAGCGCCATTCTGGTCACATTGATGTAGAGAGCCGGCTCGGGGAAGGCTCGAGATTTTGTTTGAAAATTCCAAAAGTAGATCCGCTGGAACCTGTCGAACAGGTCGAGTAAGTAAGGTGCATTCCGGCGGCTTTCAACGTAGCCGCTAAATCGTCAACACGCTACAGCAATGGCTATCCCACCATTTCATGATTCGTAAAGCTAAATCACTCCTTTCACCAATTGTTATCAATTGTTAATTCTGTACAAACGGCATTGCCTGACGTCAATGGCTTTTTTATAGTGACTGTGGATATGAAACAGCCCCACAAGTATGTAGTGCTTTAGATCAACACGGATAAATCAAATGAGCTTTTTACAGGAATTTTTCGAGCAAAACTCCAGTGTCTTATCCGAGCGATTAAAAGCTGAGGGTTTTACAGAAGAACAGGCAGGAGAATTTTTGCCTGAAGCATCGTCAGCCATACTGAAGGCATTTCAACATAAAGAATTAGAAAAGATTATTGCTGCTATGGGTTTAAACAAGCCTGAAGCGTTGCTGGAAGCAGTCAATGTAAACGCAATTGCAGAGAATATCGGCATGAGTGCGTATCAGGTTTCAACAGGATTCGAAGTGATAGCGCCTGTCATGGCAGAGGCGTTTTCAAATAATAATGGTGGTGTGGTCAGTGCGGCCGCTTCAATCGCCTGGGGTGATTTTCTTAATTTTTCAAAATAATCTGTTTAGTAAATAAAGCAATAAATTATTCACAGTAGGATAAATAATGTCTAGAAATATACAAAATGTAGAAGGTATAGGACCAAAATATGCGGAATTACTAAAACAGCATGGTATAGAAACAACAGACAAGTTACTGGAAATTGCTGCTAGTAGCGCAGGCAGAAAGAAACTGGCAGAAGAAACCTCAATCAATGAGTCCAGCATATTGAAATGGGTCAACATGTGTGACCTGTTCCGTATTAAAGGTGTTGCGGGTCAGTTTGCAGAGCTACTTGAAGGTTCGGGTGTTGATACAATCAAAGAACTACGCAATCGTAATCCGGAAAATCTTGCATTGCAAATCGCCGAGGTGAATCAGGTCAAACGTGTTTGCAAAACAACACCAAGTACAAAAACTGTTGCTGACTGGATAAGGCAGGCGAAAACCCTTGATCCCATGGTGACGCATTAATCTGACAATGAGATTTGATCATGGATTTCGGAATAGTACTGGCAAAGGGGTCAAAATCAATAGCATTTGGCTTTGATAGCAAGGATGCTGTCATTGCCATTACTGATCACCGGGCAGCCATAATAATAATATAATTGCCTGGTTCTCGTTGCGTTTTATGCCCGCTTTAGCGGGCTTTTTTATTGAAAAGAGGCGTTAATTTCCATGCATACAGTAAATAATGTGTTCAAGTGGTCATTCTTTATAAGCGGCATGACTGTGCTGATGTTAGCGGGTGGCGTCTTTTCTATCTGGCTATTAATCGAGATGCTGGCATTACTGGTAGGATTCACAATTTAGCCGCTACAGGCGGCTTTTGTTCTCTGAACCGATGTGATCTGACTGATGTATTGTTACCAGTATTATTTAACCATCAGGCCTGATAGCCTTGGACGACCCCAATCATCACAGCCATACAATAGCGGCACCACAGTCTGACCGGTCGCTTTAGCACTCATAACAGTGGACAAGAGATATTTTCCTTTTTCAGTATCACCATAAATTCTTTTCCATTCAGTGCCGTTGCCTGTACAGGAATCAGGATTAAAATCTGTTTCAAATTGAACGTAAATCCTTTCTCCCGCCGCAGAACCTTCAATAGTGAACTGGGTAATCGTGGTTGGCTCTTGCCAGCCTCCAGCGAATGAATATGTGTTTATTGACAGGGCAGCATATGAAAATATTGCGACAGCATATTTATTCATAATTACTCCTTAATAGTTAACGACTCGGCTCTTCTGGAAGTGAACGAGGTCAGAGATAACTGATTCAAATATAAGAGGATATTACCCTGTATCCCGTTTTATCTATCATTATAATTATTAGCGTTAAAAAAAGAGGTTTGAGCCTTTTACTCGTTTCAGCTAATGATAAATAGGTCTGACCACTTATATTATAGCTCGAAGCTTCCTGTTTGCTTAAGTGACCGGGGTTGAATATATATGTAACTGATGAGTGTTGTTATTCGCAAAAGCCTTCAATAAAACAGGCGCTATAGCAAAAAGACCTGCTGTCACCTGGATCTGATTAATTCCGGAATTTCTTGCCATTGATTCTACATCAATTATTCTTTGTAATTGATGATGAGAATCAGATAATAAACAGGCAATGGTCTGAAATACGCTTGATTTCCGTGTAGATTCACTTAAGCCAAGTGCTGCTACTGGCAAGAAAATCATGGCTTGTTCAATTGAATATTCTGCACCAACCAGACTTTGCGTCAGTGAGCCCTTGTGTTCCTCGAAACATTGTCTTATAAGATCCATGCAGACCTCCCGTTGCGGGTACTTGATAAAAATCATTCAAGAATACTATAAATAATGCATAATGAATGTGCAACGATAGGAAGTAATATTTAACAATTGCTTACAATTATGTATTTCCATACAAGGGATCTAATGCATTATTATATGATGTCTATCAGGAAGCCTGCTTCGATGTGTTGATGTTGTTGGGTTACAGAATGAGTCCAGGAGTGGGTAAACCATCTGCTATCAGTAATGCGCTGTTATTAATTAGTCTACTTTAATTGCGTTAAAGTATAGGCGTACATAAGACATCGCATATCAGAATGGTATCTATAAGGTTGGACAGGATCAGACTAGCTGGATCTACAATATGTATCACCAGTGATACTCTGGTTTTGAACTGAATCCGTTACTGGACACCCAGATTGCCATGCTTATAGCTATAATATTATGCATTGATTAATAATGGTCAGAGGGTAATTTTCTCTAACTTATGCACGTTAGCCCTCTGACGATTGCTACACCAATTAGATAAAGTGCAGATAATTACTAGTAACTTGATGTGGATATCAGGTTTAATGCAGCATTATTCAGTATTAAGGAAGTTCCCTGCTCGCTTAAGCACCATGCTGATACCTTCGTATTCCTCATTATCAACACTGACCAGTTTTTCACCCTGGGTGAACCTTTCGCGAAGATTTAGCAGCGCTATTTGGCCATCTTCTGACAGTAAATAGTCAATAATTTTCTCTTTCATCTCCGATGTAAGATTTGGACCTGCGGTAAAGGCCTGGTTTGGGTAAGGTAAATGTGTGTGTATAGATCTTGTCTTAGATAAATCAGGATCAAATTTCTTATGATTTGTTTTTGGTAATACCGCGGCCACACACTTGCCCTGTACGACTGCATCATAACCATCCTTCCAGCCTTTAGTAATGACATGTATCGGCTCTCGATCGGGATTAGAATAATGGCTCATCATGGTTAGCATGCCGAAATTAGGCGATTTAGGTGCACATACATTTTTTCCTACAAGATCATCAAGTGTTTCAATGTCTTTGTTATCGCTGCTTACGATGACTCGCCAAATATGTAATTGAGGTAGTTTTGCAATAGCGTCATGATTAATATTTTTAATTCGCCAACTTACAAAATGTGGGCCATCAAATGCCAGATCATATTCGTGGTTTCGCATACCGCGACTATATTCAGCCCAGTTACCAGGGTATTTATAAACAAACTTTTCACCTGTTACAATTGTCAGATATTCAGCAATGGGTTGATATATTTCGATACCGCGTTGCGCGCTTTCACGTGGCGGCGATGTAAATGTATATTCTGACAACGCAGTTAATGGATATAGTAGGAATAGTGTAACTGAAATAATAAGCTGTAATTTAACTTTCATAGTATATGACCTATTAAGTCGATATATTGACACGGAAAAAGTTTTATCTATTTTTTGTTAAACAGAGTACTGCTCTGTACCTGCCCGAGACTTAATCTCATTTATTAATAGTGACTGGCGTTCTCTCCTCTGGATATCATTCTTGTCAACTATATTTGCTATCTCATTCTTTATAAGTTTATTTAATTGATTAAATGAATCAATGTCGCTTTTTGTGAAATTTATCTCTTTACCCTTTTGTATGAGTTCACGTTTATAGCCTAGTGTATCCATAACATGACCTGCAACTGACTCAAAAATACGAATATCGTCCTCAGGCATTTCGGTTCTATATTTCCCGCTGTTATTTGACATCACAGGATTAGTCACATTGCTCCAAAGCTCACTGGACCTGGCAGCGTTTTTAGCCTCAGATGTCTTATAAAAGTCCATCATGGTATCTGTATATTCTACGCCCAGGAATTTACACATGCTTCTGGTAACTTCGCGGGGGCGTTGAGTTAACAGTTCATAGCTAATGCAGAAGATTCTCGTCGGGTGAATATGCTGCATTAATTCTATTGCTTTTTCCTGCGTATCTGCCCAGTCTTTAGCTATGTTATATATATGTTTTTCACCTACAACGGCTTTTTGAAATGAAAGTGCTACATCTCTTCCATCTCTGTACAGAAAAATATATTTCGGGCGATCGAATTGCTTTTCAATAATATCCACGTAATGAATGTTTGCCAAACTTTTACAGCACCATGTTTTGGCAGTCTGCGTTTCTGCATAGATATCATATACCGAGCCGTGTATGGCTGCCAGACTCCTGTTTTCGCCGCATCTGTAAGTAATCTCTTTACGATCAAGATTAACATCTTGCCACTCAACAGGATTCAATTCGACTAATTTACAGACATCATCCACAAGTTGCGCAAAATTGTCGTCGTTTATTAAATCACCGTATTTTTCGAGTAATGGATGCATGCGTTCAAATATGTGTGGCGGATGAGGAGATGCAATTTCTGTTAGCTGGTTGAGCATAAGCCTCAGCAGATTTGAGCCGGATCTTTGTGTGCCAATCATAAATATGGGGTTCATAACAACACCTTCTTAAAAAATAAATCAAATATGAAATTAGATTTTTATAATTTTTAATTATTATATTTAGTTAATAGAGTAAAAAGCCGATTAATCCTGATATGGGGATTATCCAGACAACTTCCAGTTTAAATTTAACCAGTGATACTAAAGCGGCCAAAAATATCACTGCAGAAATCCAGTTCTGCTCAGCTGATTGTAATACTACAATTGAAGCTGCGGCTATCATGCCTATCACGCCACAACGAATTCCAGTCAATGCGGCATTGATGCTTACTGATTGCTTGAGCTTATCGAGAAAGTGGGTGCATAAGAGCATTAACATTGCGGGGGGCAAAAATATACCGATAGTTGCAGCGGTAGCACCAAGTATTCCCGCCATTTTATAACCAATAAAAGTAGCACTGATGAGAATGGGGCCAGGAGTAATCTGACCCAGTGCTATACCGTCAATAAATTCTTTGTTTGTCACCCAGGCATAACTGTCAACAACTATTTCCTGGATCATCGGAATGAACACAAAACCGCCGCCGAATAACAGAACACTCATGCCTGCAAATGTAATGAACAACTTGGCCGAGATTACCGAGCCGGTGTTGATCAATGGGAGCGCCATTGCGGCTAATGGTAATGCGAAAAAGGCCAGTATAGATTTGGGGAAAGCTTGTTTTTTATCGGGCACAATCCTGGCTGTTTCAATACCAGTGTCGCTTGAATTCTTGAAAAACAACAGTCCGGCAAGACCTGAGGCGATGATTATGCCTATGGTGCTGTAGAACCCACCTATAATCGTCAGGAATAACAATGCCATTATTGCGATGGCATATTCCGCTTTGCCCTTGAGTGTTTTTTTACCCAAATTCAATGTGGCTGCAACGATTATTGCAGCAACGGCTGGAATGAATCCTTTAAAAATATTGCTGACAACTGGTAATTCACCCCAGGTGAAATATAAATGGCTCAGTAGCAGGATCAATATAAAAGATGGCAGTATAACTGCAGTAGCACAGACTACTGCACCAGGTATACCATTGATTCTATAGCCAGAATAAGCAACAACATTGACCGCAACGGGACCAGGCAGGATTGTCGCCAGGGAGATGCCGTCAAGAATCTCGCTTTCGGTCAATAATTTTTTTCTGTCAACCAGGTAATTCTGCACGACAGAAATAAGCGCCATAAAGCCACCAAATGCAGTACTGCCAATTTTAAGGAACGTCCAGAAAAGATCCCAGTTCGATTCGTTATGGGCCATAATTTGTTGCTCTGTAGTGGTATTCATATTCTTGACGACCTGGATACTTATAACTACTCGGAATGTGTCTCTAGCTACAAATTATGTTGTAAATCAATGTGGTGCTTTATAAACACTAAACTGAGTGTAAGAAAGTATTCAGGCTAAATATATGGGAAAAACTCCCATATATGCCGGTGAGACATCCTACCAGTATCGTGATCTGTAACAAGTCTAAATATATTTCTATGAGCTTGTTACAGCTCTGTTTTATATGGTTTTCGAGAATAATAGGAAAATTTCCTATTTCAAAAAACACGATCACAGATAATCTAAATTTAGGTAATCAAAAAGTGGCGACTATTATGCTTGATTCAAAAACAGGAGCGGGAAAGAAATCCAGTAACGTAGTTTGGCATGCAACCGAGGTGACCAAGAAGGAGCGTAACAGACGAAATAATCATAAATCAGCCATAATCTGGTTTACCGGCCTGTCAGGCTCGGGAAAGTCGACAATCGCATGCGCGCTTGAAAAACGCTTATACGAGCTCTCGGCGCAAACCTATATCCTCGATGGCGATAATATGCGCTACGGACTTAACAGCGACCTGGGTTTTACCAGTGATGACCGTAAGGAAAATATACGGCGAATAGGTGAAGTGTCCAAATTATTTGTAGATGCGGGTGTCCTCGTATTGTCTTCATTTATATCTCCGTTTACACAAGATCGAAGCCTGGCGAGGGAGCTGGTCAACGCGGATGAATTTATCGAAATTTATGTAAAATGCCCTCTTGATATATGTGAGCAGAGAGATCCTAAGGGGCTGTATTCCAAGGCCAGAAATGGTGAAATCAAGCATTTTACGGGTATAGATTCGCCTTACGAGGAGCCTTCAAGAGCGGAGATAACAATTGATACATCCTTATCCAGCATAGACGAGTCAGTAGAAGAAATTATTGGATATCTCTGTTATCACTCATACATAACAATCAATAAATACATTACGACATTAAGCTTCGATTAGTCCATTACGTATTGCGAGGCGTGTTATCTCGACGATGTTGGTTGCTTGCAGCTTGTGCATAATGTGTGTTCTGTGGTTGCTGACAGTTTTTGCGCTCAGGTGCAGATCTTCTGAGATATTTACCACAGTGCGGCCTTCAGCAAGTAGACAGAATATTTCGAATTCGCGTTCCGTTAAGCATTCAATCTGTTCCTGGTCGCTTTTACTTGATTTACTGTTCATTTGAGCCACATCAGCACTCAAATAGTTCTGTCCTTTAATCAGTACAGCAACTGCTTTTGTCAGTTCCTCGGGAGCGCTGCGTTTGGTCACGTAGCCCTGGGCCCCTGCTTTAGTCGCCTGGCTCACGTAGATTGGATCATCGCGCATACTTAATACTAGAACCTTGGCATTATTATCTTTTGCATGGATATGGCGTACACCTTGCAGGCCGCCCATGCCGGGCATCAGTAAATCCATGATAACTGCATCAGGTTTATATTCTGAATAAATATGGCATGCTTCCTCTGCTGTATTGACTTCACGGATCTCATAGTCTGCATCGCTTTCCAGCAGGTATCTGAAACCAGCTCTCACGATCGCGTGATCATCGACAAGTAATAATTTCGCTTTGTTTCCTATTGTGTTCATGTAAGCACCCATGCGTATATTCTGTTATTCAAAGACAGGCTCTGAAAACATGCTTAATGTGTGTGTATGTTTTTTGTTTCTGATTTAGAAATCCGCATTTTCCTTAAATCAGTAATGCATTTATTTATATCATGTGATACATCATGATTGCTACCACCCAATACGAGAACAGCTTGCACATGTGCGCCTTTTCCGGGTTTTCCTGTAATTTCCAACATACCACCCATAGCTGTTACTCTTTCGTTAATACCCTGTAGACCATGTCTCTTGGCATGCTTGCCGGTTTGCATCTTCTGTTTTACGTTCATGCCAATGCCGTCGTCTTTGATGTCTATTTTAATAATATCTCTTTTTACTGACGCAGTACTGGGATCGTTTCTTAGTGTTTTATCGTTGTGGTTTCCAGATTCCGTTTCGCGTTTGATATGAATCGTTACATTGGATGCCATCGCATGCTTGGAGATGTTGGTTAAACACTCCTGTACAATACGATAAATAGTTACTTTAACAACCTCTTCTAAGTCATTGATACTACTCGTTATTATTAATTCGCAGTTGACACCTGTTGTTTCAAGTTCGGATCTTACAATACAATTTTTTATGGTTTCGCTAAAATCCAGATCATCAATAATATCAGGCCGTAATCTTTGCATTATATTGTTTACAACTTCATATAATCGTCCGGAAAGGTCAATTATCGAATTCGCCAGACTTCTTATTTCTGAATATTGATCTCCAGCGCTTGCGGTAATTACCGTAGCGAGACTTTTTACTGCAGTAATAGACTGGCCCAACTCATCATGTAATTCCCTGGCAAGTGTACGACGTTCATCTTCCTGTACTTCAACAAGTTTTTGCGCCAGTTTTCTATTGTTATTAAGCAATTCGACTAGTTGTTCCTCAACATATTTCTGCTCGGTAATGTCAACTGAAAAACCGACAGCGCCATAGCCAGACCAGCTATCAAAAAACATCGAAGTATAAAACCACCACGGTGTACCTTTATAAGTGCCTTTATTCTCAAAAAATACGGTATTGCCGGAAAGTGCAGAATCAATTTTCTCATCCATACCTATGAACAAGCCATAGCCAGGTCTACCAACCCAGTCTAAATCCTCAACACCGATACGTTTTAGTCCATTACCACGAATATCAACAAGATTTCCTTTTTCATCAACTCTGAAAAATATTACAGGTAACCTTGAGAGAATTGAAGAAAACAGTTCACTCGTGTTCTTGATAGTGTTACGTGCTTTTACAGAAGCAGTGATATCTCTTGTAGCGCCGATAATTCCGCTAATATTATTATTCTTATCATACCTGGGAATGATATTGTATTTTACCTTGATGTGCTCATAATCCTTTGTAAGGTGGTCAGACAAGATGTTGTAAAGTGGTTTACCTTGCATCACCAGTTCCAGGTTATTAACGAATTTTAACGCTGAAGAATCAGTCATAAAATCCGTATAGCATTTACCAATCATGCGTATGTCAGGGTGGCCATATATCTCCCTGCAAGCTCCATTAATGTCGGTGATATGGCCGTAAATATCGGCTTCCCATATAGCATCCTGGGTTGACTCAATAAGATTATTGTAATTACGCTCGAATAAATTCAGCTTTCTCTTGATCTTTAATCTTTCGAGTTCTGATGCTGCTCTTGGAATTTGAGATTCAATAACTTCAACAATTAAATTCTGTTCCAGAATTATCTCTGTACTGGGAAATACCAGGATGCCAGTATAGGTGTTATCAGAATCGTAAAGCGGGAAAGATACAATAGACTTGTATCCAGATGGATTATCAAGCATGGTAGCATCAAAATCGCTTTCCAGGTCAATTATGACGATAGATTTGTCATTAAGTATTAACTCAATGATTGATGGATCCAGGCTGGTCTGAAGATCGTGACATGTATTAGACGCGATTGAATCTGCAATTAATGCGCAGCTGCCATCATTACTCTCATCAACGCTGAATATGAATCCGCAAGACAGGTCAAGGTGAGTAGATATGGCGCAAATAAGCGCATTAAAATACTCTTCACCTGTGGAAAACCCTACAGAATCAGATATTAGCTTGACTAATACGTTACTGCGCTGATCATTAAGCCTGTTTTTCATGACTTATTATGTATGTAATTATCTTTGCATGGAAAAGAATTCCGTAGATATTCCGGTAAATATCTTGTTCATATCAAGAATAGGCACTTCATAGCCGCTTTTGCTCTTGAAACACGACAGGGATATCGTCTGTAAAGCTTTTGTATGTGCAGGAAATTCACATGACTGGCTATTGTCGACATATTCCAGTTCTGGCGAATTAGCAAGGTTAATGCCACCGTACTGGATTTCGTTGTTACTATCTCTGTATATTATTACAGCAGCAACATCACAGGTTGTGCTATTGGTTGTACTGTTAATCAAGCAGGAAAAATCAATTACCGGGAGTATATTGTCGTTCCAGACGATTATATTACAGCAATAATCAGGCGCTCCCGGAATTTCGATATAACGAGGATTGTTAACTATGTGCACAAGCTCCATTTGAGAGACTGATGCAAAAAATGATTCACCAACTTTCATTATCCATGCTGCTGCTTTACTCATATCTTAATCTCTAAATCTCTTTAAGTAACAAATGCGTTTATATATTATGTTCATCTATATACCTGGCCAGTGAATCGGTGCTAATGACGCATTTTATGTCGTTGTCGTTATCCTTTTTATACAGGCATAAGGCTTCAATTGGACTAGCTGATGCCTGCATGCATTCAGGTAGAGAGTGTAACTTGAGAATCCGATGTTTAAACGGAGCGATTTCCATGCACGCCAGGCTAATAAGAACATTACCTTTGTTTAAAACGGCACATACAGTCTTGTTTTCTGCAATCGAATGCTCTAATTCAAGTTGCTCAGACAGGCTATATACGAGGATCATTTTTTCATTAAAATATATGCTACCGGCAGAATGATTGGCCGGATTGCCACTATTTATGTCCTTTAGGCTTTCTATCGAGAATATGTCAGATTGACGGACTAATATACGTGCATTACCCAGCGACAATTCCATATATTGCAACGCTGGGTCATCTGAAAGTACACTGTTATTATTTACTGCCTGTAACATTAGGCTATCTCCAGCAGTGTATTGATGTACTGCGCTAATTCGTCTTCATTAAAAGGCTTGACCATGTAATGATTCACTCCTTTATCGATGGCAGTTTTGCGATGCTTATTTGTGGAGCGTGATGTAATCATAATAACCGGGATATTCTTAATATTCGGTGTGGCTCTAACATGGCTTGTTAATTCAAGCCCGTTCATTTTCGGCATTTCCATATCAACAAGTAACAGGTCGGGCTTGCTGGTTTCTATAACATTAATTGCTTCCATGCCATCACGTGCAGTACGGACTTCAAAGCCGAGATCTTCAACGAATTGTGCTAAAGAGCGCCTGGCGCTGAGTGAGTCATCTACCACCAGAACATATGGCAGGTTTCTTAGCTGTGATTCTGAGACGGTATTCATTGGATTGTCGCTGTTATCCTGGTGTAGAGTGCTTCTCTCGTGCAACATTTCGGGTAAGTCAATTACAGGAGATACGCTACCATCACCCAATACTGTGGCGCCGATAATACCTTTTAGCTGTGGTATATAACTGCCCATATTTTTCACAACAACGTCACGACTATCAATCACTTCCTGGACAAGTATAGCTATTTTCGTGCCCGATTCATCCTTGACCAGCAATATCGGTCGGTGATTCCGTTCGATATTTCTTCTGTCAGCTGGGAGGTTGAGCAATGTATCCAGTAAAACCACGCGGTAGGCTTCCTGGCCAAGCTGGTATATAACATCTTCACCAACATCTCGTATTTCTCCGATACCGGGATAAAGTATTTCTTCAACGCCGTGGCTTGATATTGCATAGATATATTGCCTTGAGCGCACAAGCAGGGAATGTGTAGAAAACGATGAAATTGGAAGGCTTAATGTGAGCCTTGTACCCTCGTCAATATCGGAGTTAATATCTATAGAGCCTTTTAATTCCCTTAATTTGACACTCACGACATCGAGCCCAATCCCGCGACCGGATACCTGGGTAACTTTTTTCCGGGTTGTGACCCCTGGTTCCAGTATTAATCTCTGGATATTTTCGATAGTCAGGTCATCGTCAGGGGTGATTAACCCGGTGCTCAACGCTTTTGAATATATATCATCTGTATCCAGTCCCTGGCCATCATCGATAATATCAATCAATATCTGGTTGCCTTTTCTTTCAAAATCCAGATTTATAGTTCCACCAGGAGGTTTTCCCTTGGCAAACCTGTCTTCTTCATTTTCTACTCCGTGATCGATGGCATTACGCAATATATGCATAATTGGTTCGATTAAATTATTGAGTACCTCGCTATCCATGAACGTATTGTTATCTTGAACAATTAGCTCAACCTGTTTTCCCGTCAAGCGACTGGCCTGTCTTACTCCGCGTTTTAGACGGGGAATAATTGTTTTTATGGGTACCATCCTGGTGCGAAGCACTAATTCTTCACCTTCTTTATGCAACTGGTTCTGGTTGACTACAAGTTCTTTGAGGCCAGACAGGTCTTTGTCGAGTTCCTGGGATAATTCAGCCGAGTCAGCTGCTATTTCTATCAGCCTGCGACTGATAGTATGTACTTCATGGTATTCATCCATCTCTAGTGGATCAAATACACCATCCTTATCTTTTGCTTCGTGTCCCGGCATGAATCCCTGGATATCTATCAAATGTTCGAGGTCGTAAGATAATTGAAGCAGGGATTGATTATGCAAATCCAGTGCATCCTGTTTACTGGACAGGATTTTAATATGTTCCTGTATCTGCGAGGTATAAATGAGGTTCTCACCAGCGAGCCGCAGCATATCGTCAGCCAGTGCTACGGGTATTCTCAATACATTCTCTATAGCGACATTCTTCTGTACTTTTTTTCTGGTTGCTTCAGCATCTGTATCTGTTTTCACCGGAATATCATCGGCAGCCTCTAGTGCTATATCGATATGTACTCCAGCATCCAGTAGATTATCAACGGCTTCACTGTTGGATATCGATTCACTATCCAGTTTGTTCGCCCAGTCCAGAACTTCCTGTAAAATAACCACTGCATCATCTGGTTGGGTATCAATTCCCAGTAAAGCTTCTGCCATTGATTCCAGGCAGTCAGATGCGCGAACCAGGACATTTACAAGAGATTCTGATGGCAGCGTATTGGCCTTGGCCTGTGCTTCTAATATATCTTCCAGGTGATGTGTCAAATTGGCGATCCCATTTACGCCAACTACATTTGCAGCACCTTTTAATGTATGTGCAATACGCTGCGCGGTATCAATATTATCTAATTCTCCGCCATCCGCGATATTTTGTATTGCAGTAGAAAATTCTTCTGTTTGAGCTGGCAGGTCTTGCAGCAAGCCATCGAGTATCTCCTGGTTGACATCGTCAGGTAGTGTCAGATCGACATCGTTATCCGTTGCTTTAACCTGACGGGTTTCATGATCATCTTCGATAAAAACCGGATTTTCCAGTAAATATTTAATTTGTGCACATGCAGCACTATCCAGTGTTTGACTCCATGATTCATTGGTAAGTATTTCTAATAAAGCTGCGATTGCACGAGTATTGTTTATTTCCTGTAGATATTCTGAAAACCTGACAGGCCACTGTTTAAGTATGAATATCTGGTTATCATTATAATTCTCCGTGGTAAGAGAAAATAATTGAATATTATTTGAAATGAACTTGCCGCATTCACACAGACCTTCGAGGCCAATGAGGCTTACCGCATTGCTGATGTTTTCTGCCTGGTCAGCCATGTTGTTAAGCAGGTTTTTGCAGCTTTCATGATTGCCATCTTTAAGGTCATGCTCGAGATCTTCCAGGTTGTCTATTATTTCAGCAAGTTCAGCCATGATAAGATCTATAAGCTCCTGCTGGTTGCTATTTATATTCGGTATTGCTGTATTTGTATCTATTTTCACCTCGAGATCAATATTCTCGACAAAATTTATTGCTGTTATTTCACTGTCCGTAATCGTTTTGTATGTTGAATTGTCCTCATTTATACTGCATAGAACATCATCAAGCTCTATGCTGTTGTCTTGCCTGCCGTTGTTGTGGTCTGAATTAAATAAGGGTAGTAAATCTTTTTCTTCATCTGTCGTTATCGGCCTGATCCATAGTGGATCTCTTAACAGTTGAAGCAGATGCTCAACCGCCTCTTTGTTGTTTGGTGATGTCAGGTTCTCAGAGAGGATTTCAGGAAACTTTTGTAATAAGGCGTACTCCGGTGTAGAGGGATCGCGGTCCAGCTCTGTTAAATGCTCTAGACCCTCTATAAGTATTATTAAATAATCGAGCAAATACGAATGTTGAACCAGATTGATACTGCTGCATATAAGCTCTAACTGGCCCTTGTAGTCAATCAGTGCTGGTTTTGCGTCTGGAGAATCCGGATACAGCCTGGCAGACGTATCAATGAGCCCGGCGAGCAGGGACGCGTTCAGACCTGATTCCTCGTGATGAGGTACTCTCATATCAATAAACCCAAATTAATCAAATACAATATTAATTTCAATCATTTAATATTGACTTGTTAAACAGCCTTTTTAATATCAGTTTTAGGTTTAAAATCGTCTTTTTCAATAATGGTGTCTTGCTGGCCCTTGATCTCCTCGCCAGGTAGTTTGAAAACACTTACAATTGAAACGAGATTATCGGAATAATCAACCAGGGTATCTGTACTCTTGGTCTGTTCAATCATCTCACGGCCAGTTTGCTCTGTACTCTGCTGAATCTGCTTGGCTCTATCAAGTAACTGCTTATTGATACGAACCTGTTCTACAGAGCTTGATGCGATATGCTGTACTGATCGAACAAGTTCACTTGTCACCTGCTGTGTTTCTTTCATACTCAGCCCAGCCTGCTCGGCTAGTCTGGTACCGTCGGCAACCTGGCTAATAACCTCGTTCATGATCATAACCGTATCAGCGGTCTCTACACGTATATTATTAACAACAGTCGAAATTTCGGATGTCGCTTCACGGGCATTTTCAGCAAGACGTTGAACCTCATCAGCAACAACGGCGAAACCTCGTCCGGCCTCGCCAGCAGAAGCAGCATGCATACTAGCATTGAGAGCAAGAATATGTGTTCGTTCTGCGATACTGTTAATCAGGCTTACAATGCCTGAGATTTCCTGGGAGCGTTCACCCAGGCGTTTGATGCGTTTTTCAGTTTCGCTAATAGTGCTTCGAATCGAATTGATGCCTTCAACGGACGATAGTACGGTGTTGAGTGCGCCTTTTGTATTATCGATGGTTTTATCAGCCTGAGCACTTGCGTCCTGGGCGTCATGCGCAATCTCGTCCATGGCTTTCACAGATTCTTCAAGCATAACTGCTGTTGTGATTACTTCCTGTCTTTCTGCATTAGCTACAGAGATTACCCTGTCAGATTGCTGTTTTACCAGGGATGAGACATTGGCAACCTGGTTAGAGGTGGTTTTTACTTCTGATAATATCTTTGCGGTTTCTTTAGCAAGCAGGTTTAATGAGTCGCTGATCGCGCCAGTAATGTCTTCTGACACGGGTATTTTGACAGCAAGATTCTTTTCCTGTGCAAGCTTTCCAACGGCCTTGATCAATTCAATAACTGATTCATTCAGTTTTTCACTTTCTTTCTCTGCTAGTGCCATGTTTGCCAGACGCTCGTCGAGTAACTTGTCAAATGCATTGGATAATTGTCCCAGCTCATCTTTACGATTAAGTTTCGCTCTTGCAGTAAAATCACCTTCATTAACCTTGAGCACAGTATCCTGCAGTTTCTTCAATGATGTAACAATATTCCTGGTTAGTGCGAACAGTCCAGTAGATACAATAAGTGCAGTGATTAAAAGTGTGACAATGAAAAATGTTGTAATTTGTTCACGTTTAGTATCAACTTTATTGCGCGTGTCAGTAATTATTTTATTACTGATAAGTAATAGCTCCTCAAAAAGAGGCTCAATTGCTTTTGCTGATTGTTTTACTTCAACTTTTTGCTTGGCGAGTAATGCAACAGTGTCCGCATATTTTAAATACAGGTCTTCGTAATTATTAATTTTCTTTACAAGCATGGCTTTTGTATCGCTTGAGATATTTGATTGATTGTTTAAGTTTCTGAATGTATCAATTTCAGATAAAACCATAATCTTGTATTTGACATTTTCCTTTATGGAAAATAAATTTTCATATTGGCGTACCTTCAGGAATGATCTATCCAGGGTCTGGAGATTATTATTTTCGATGCTTTTTTGTATCGAATTCTTGATTTTTACCAGATCATGGTTGTACCCGGTGTTTTCATCCAGGCCTATTTCAATCTGTGATTCAGCAGCCTTAATGAATACTTCTCTGTACTTTTCGAAAGCATCACCAAGCTGTGTTACAATTTTAAGCTCCTGATCATCTTTAACCAGGGTGGTCAATTCTTTCAGGGTCTGGCTGGCAACAATTATGCGCGTATCAAATTTTCCGAGGAAAATCGGGTACTTCTTCAAGTAAAAATCACTTTCACTTTTTTTGGCGTTTAGAAGCTCTAACTGTACATCATGCAGACCTCTTTCAAAAGAAGACATTTTCTCAGATATGCTAGTTGCATTTCTGTTTGCCTCTAGTACCTGCTGGTAGGCCAGGCCAATAACAATAAAACCAGCAAGCAATCCAACAAGCAGGCTCGTCAACTTGGCGGTTATGCTGGCATTAAATGGATTTATCGCAAAATTGCTTGCAAATGCGGGCACTTTGAAAAACTTCATATACCGAATCCTCTATAATTTATCGCGGAAATATTCGCAATAATAATTTGTATTCACAAGGTTTAATTCTTTATATTTATAGGTAATTAAATGCTTTAGTAAGCCGCAACTCTATCCATCGCATTTTTAAAAAATTCTTTATGATTGAATCCGAGCCACAATACGTCATCAATTGAGTAGGCGTCAGAAACACACTCGGAAAGCCCGGCTGGTAGTCTTGGTACTTGTGGAAGATGTGTCCAGTCGTTTATGTCGCATGGCTGCGGCAGGGAATCTATTAATATACCTACTGACTCAGGCCCTCTGTCGATGATTAACAAATTATCCTGATTCATGGATTCATCAGACATGCCCAGTAACATTGACAAGTCATAAACCGGAATGAGGTTGCCACGTAAATTCACTAAACCATGCATCCATTGCTTGGTGTTAGGTATTGGGTACACTTTAAAATTCTTCATTACTTCGCATAAAATTACTGAGGAAATCAAAAACCCGATACCACCTACAATGAAGCCATATCTTGGCAGTTCATAGTCATGAGGCGATATATCGAGGCCTAATAATGCCGTATCAGGTTTCTGAAACCTGTTCAGGGCATCTTCGGGCAGCATCATATTGTTGTTATCGTCACTCATGTATCTTATTAAACTAATTAAGCGCAGTAATGTGCTCAAGGATCTGTTCAGGTGTATAGGGCTTTGTAATAAATGCTTTACCACCCTGTAATTCTGCCCATACGCGGTCCGCTTTCTGGTTTTTACTGGAAACAAAGATGACAGGGATAGTCCTGGTACTATTGTCTTGCGTAATTTCGCGACAGGCATCATAGCCGTCAGCGCCTTCCATCACTATATCCATAAAAATAAGATCAGGCGATTCATCTTTCGCAATTTTTACAGCTTCATTGCCTGTGGTTGCAGTAAGAACTGAATAGCCAGCATCAGCAACAATTGTTCGTATGTTTGCGAGATCAGTTGGTGAGTCATCAACCAGTAAAACTTTATTAATAGCCATTGTTAACACCTCAATATAAAAATTAAAATTAAAGATTTATTAGATACATAAGTTATTATTCATTCATCACAATACTTCGTTTCTATATAAATGACTATAATTGACCATTTGAAATTTATAAATGGGAAAAACTCTATATTTTATTGTTAAAATCATTCGCATCTCTATTTATTAAAGGGAAAAATTTATCTCATACTTGCATTAGGAAGATATTTTCTTGCTATGTTTTGAAACTCTTCATGTTCAAGCGGTTTAGTTAAATATGTATCACATCCTGATAATGTTCCTTTCACTTTATCAAAGGGGGAAGACTTCCCTGTCAACATGATCACCGGGGTGCTTTTCGAGCGATTGTTTTGTTTTAAATGTTTGCAAACTTTATAACCATCAATTCCCGGCATAACTACATCAAGAAATATAATGTCATATTCGTTGCCTTTCGATAATTCAATTGCCTGCTCACCATTTTCAGCCAGCTCCACACTGACGCCAAGCATTTTCAGTTGAATTTCAAGTTGTTTTCTAACTGGCTGGCTATCATCAACGACCATTGCTTTAATGGTTTTATTTTCCTTGCTTTTAGAATTCGCAATTTCTTCCAGGAATGTTTCTGATAAGTTCTGCGTAATACCACTATCATCTAAACTGCTAGAATATGCTGATTTAGAGATTGTTAATTCAGGTATATAGTCCAGTTCCTTTACTGTGACCATATCCAGTGTGTTTAAAGTTGTTGTAGCTCTAAATGGTAGATTTATACTGTATGTGTTGCTGCACTTTATTTTTCGATGTCCCGCAAAAATTGTAGGCTCTTTCGGTTTCTTGTCTATGCTGAGAAAGCGTTCAGACCAGTATGCAAGTGACTTGTCACAATCAGAATTTACAATATATAATTTATTATCCTCTGGCTCAGATTGATCTGTAATAACGTAATTTCTTACCGATGTCGGCGAATGCCTGAGCTTAAGTACGCGCATTAAGATCTGCCTGTCACTATCCGAAATGCCGATAAGGTGTATCTTGAATTCGCGGATATCACTCATAGAGCTACCTTTAAAATCGTATTATATGATGCTGAAATTTCCAGAATATCTGAATTTAGCCATTGTCCCTACAATTACACACCAGAAACATTCGGTACTAAGAATGCGTTGGTATTTGGCAGGTTGTGTATATTTATAGACCTATGTAGAGTTGCCCTGTATGGGTAAATTTCCTATATTTCAACTTACTGATATTTATACGAATATGAGCTCATTTATGTTAATCAATTGTGATATTCAAGCATTGTTCTGGAATATTACAATAGTTACGTATTATTTATAACAACAACAATATTAGCACCACATAATTTAGAAATAATCTTGATTTGAATCAATCCAGGAAAGTGTTAAGCCATACTGGTAAAGGTCAGGATGTGACAGATTCATGAAAGTCTTATTTACGGCGATGGCTGAGGCCATGACCTGATTAATCGAGACTGAATCCAATAATACTGGTTCCGACTTATTCTGACAGTTGCTGCATGTTTACGCCTCCGATAAACCGGCCTTAACATCCTGTTTTCTCGCAGAGGCCCAGAGAACGCAGAGATGACATGTATTTGTTGCAAAGACAGTGTTGTGATATTCATCTTCCTTTGCGTTCTCTGCGCCTCTGCGAGAGTAAATATCTATAGCCTTTTCTATATATCCCATCCTGGCTGTGCTGATAAAAACCATAGTCGGAGATTGAAATAATATGACACGGAAAGACAGATTTCAGCCTTTCGTCTAGATTCACAAGTACCGTACGAATTCTTCAGCAATCGCATCAGGACCGTGTTTATCTATCAATGCCTGTAGTTCCGCGATGACTGTCTGTGCTTCATCATCATCCAGATCGCCTTTGCCGATCAGGTTTGCCAACAGTCCACTCTCGAGCTCATCAAACAACTGAGACAGGGTCGGCTCGCCGAGCTTGTTGATGCCGGCATCGATGAGCTCAGTGAGTGCCTGGCTCGCTCGAGGTTTGAGAAAACGCACCGCAAGAGCGTCTTTGCCATATTCATCAATCAGGTAGTCAATTTCGTCACGCAATTCCTGCAACTGATCATCAGCAAACCTGTTCAACGGAATTGTGACGGTCTCTACCCCCTTCAATACTTCATCGCGCACACTGGCCAATGCCGCCGGTTGCACAATTTCTTCATCATCCAGCACTTTTTCAATAACTGCCGATAAAGATTCAGAAGTATTTTCATATACATCAGTCGCCATTGTCATGATGCTTCTCCTACAGGTATATCTACAAATTAATCAAATCCGGAACAGGACATGTTGACCTATATCATCTGGAAAGAGAAAAATATTTAAGAGAACGGCTTCAGCCACGAATAGCACTATTCACTGTTCACTATTAGTTATTCACTGCTCTTTCAGGGGCTCGGATTGGGGTGGTCATCATGTATCGCCTCTATGCCTGCCAACACCTCAGCGGACAGTGTCACGTTAATGCTGTCGATATTGCTCTTGAGCTGCGCCATGGTGGTGGCGCCAATAATCGTGCTGGTCAGGAAGGGTCGGCTATTCAGATAGGCCAAAGCCATTTGTGCGGGGTCAAGCTGATGCTGACGTGCCAGGGCAATGTAGCGATCTGTCGCGGTGATAGCGGCCTCGCTGCTGTAGCGCGTGTAATCCGGGAATAACGACAGGCGCGCTCCCTCCGGCCGGGCACCGGCCAGGTATTTACCCGAGAGCACGCCGAAACCCAGGGGCGAATAGGCCAGCAAACCGGCGTTCTCCCGCCAGGACACTTCCGCCAGCCCCACCTCATAGCTGCGATTGAGCAAGCAGTACGGGTTCTGCACGCTGACCACCCGGGGCAGCCCGTATTGTTCTGCAATGGATAAAAACTGCATCACGCCCCAGGGGGTTTCATTCGACAGCCCGATATGCCGGATCTTGCCCGCCTGTACCTGGTCGTAGAGTGCCTCCAGGGTTTCCAGGATGGGTGTATATTCATCATCTGAGGGTTCAAAGCCCAATTTGCCGAAGAAGTTGGTTTCACGTTGCGGCCAGTGCAACTGATACAGGTCGAGATAATCGGTCTGCAGACGTTGCAGGCTGGCATCCAGACCCGCGCCAATGTCGATGCGGTTAAACCGTGTCCTTCCATTACGAATGTGCGGGATCCAGTCTTCCCCCGGACCGGCGATCTTGCTGGCCAGTACGATCTGGTCACGGTTACCCCGTGCTTGCAACCACTCGCCGATGATTTCCTCCGTATGGCCATAGGTTTCAGCGCGCGGTGGAATGGCATACAGTTCTGCAGTATCGATGAAGTTCACACCCTGTGACACAGCATAATCCATTTGCTCAAATGCCTGCTCGGGCGTGTTTTGTTCACCCCAGGTCATGCTGCCGAGACAAATCACGCTGACATCGATATTGGTACGGCCTAGTTTGTGGAATTTCATGGTTTCACCAGAGGAAATTTATATATAAAGTGGAGCCAGGTCACTACTGTTTCTAATATCGATGAGAATAGTGATCTGAGCTCGCTTATTACTGCTACCAGTGATAGCCGAGCATGAGTCCAGCGTGTATACCGCCTGCTTCAACATCAAAACCAGAGAATGAGACTTCTGCCTTCGAGTAACGTGCCTGTAAGCCCAGGTTAAAATGTTGCCCAAGTGTCCAGTAAACGCCACCATTAAGCCAGATACCCGTACCAGAATCACTAACAGAAACTGTAACGGGGGTGCTTGTTTTTAAGTCGGCATTGATAAAAGCAAGCCCACCGCCGATAAACGGCCTTATTGAGCTGCCAGAGACTTCCCAAATTTTGCGTATTCCAATATCAAACTCAGAAGTACGTCCCTCTGTCTCAATACCCGCTACCGTTTCCCGGTCTAAAGAGCCTAAAATGTCTATTGCCATACTGATTGGCCAGTTTTTTTGCTTAAAGTCGACAAGTACACCAAATGCAGCTTGTTCATCAAATGGTCCCCAGTCATCACTATCCAGTGTTTTTGTTCCAAGGAAGAAATTAACATTTCCTGACGATCCATTTGCATGTGCATTCAGTACGCACAACATTAGAATTGTAACTATGATGCTTTTTTTCAAAACAAACCCTCTTAATTTATGATAGCTGTAACTATAGAACCCATATTGGCCGTATAGATTAATGATGTTGGAGTGATAGCATATAGAAAAAATTACTCCGACCAGTTTTAAATTACTATGCCAGCGCAGGCAGGTGACTTTAATTTGCAGACTATACAATATTATCGAAATGAAATCCGCGCGGCTAAAATATCAAGAATATTCACCCTAATCCATGCCGGCCCTATTTTCTTTTCTTAGCTATCTGGGTGCTGCCCTGCTTCTGTCGGCGCTGCTCTATTACCCGGTATACCAGGCGCTGGACATGTTCTGGGAGGTCAGGCCAGACCGCGTGTTCTACCGGCTGGCGATGATTATCACCGCGCTGGGCTTCTGGCCATTCCTCAAGTTACTGGGCATCAACAACCGTTACGCGTTGGGATATTCACTCGACCACAGGCGTTTTCTGCAAGCCTTTTTCAGGGGGCTGGGCGTCGGTATTTTGATCATGACCATCCATGCCTTACTGCTGGTCCTGCTCGGTGCACGTGTGCCTGAACCCGGGGATATTCAGTTCGGCGACCTGTCATATGCCCTGCTGTCAGGATTGCTCTCCGGGATACTGGTGGCCTTCATCGAAGAGAGTTTTTTCCGTGGTGCGATGCATTATGCCATGCGTCGCAGCAGCCCCATGCTGACCACCACAATCACGACTGCCCTGCTCTATGCCGCGGTACATTTTATCCATCCGCCCATACCGGCAGAGGGAACAAATATTGGCTGGCACAGCGGCTGGGAGATGCTGGCTGGTATGTTTCACCAGTATAAAAACTTTACAGGTTTCGCAGACAGCTTTATGGCATTGTTCGCCGCAGGCCTGTTTCTCAGCCTGGTACGTGAAAGGACCGGTAATATCGCACTCTGTATCGGTATCCATGCAGGCTGGGTGTTGACCATCAAACTGGCCAGGGAAGTAACCAATGCGGCCATCGATACACCTGCTGCCATCCTGATCGGCAGCTATGACAACATCATTGGCTGGGCGGCTACAGCAGTGTTGGGGCTGGTGACGCTGTTATATTGGCGATTTGGACGTGTTAATAAATAAAAGGGAGTCCTCTTAATATAATTTATCCTGAACCTGTCCTGAGCTTGTCGAAGGACAACACCTCTAATTTATGCCAGGGAAGATAATGCATCCTTGAAATCTTTTATTAATCGGCCTTTACCATTTGCTGCGTCGATGAGTGGATCAAGAATTGCATCGATGGCATCGACTACTTGATGGAGCCAGTCTCGAACCGAAAAGTCTCTGCGCACACTTTTCCACTGGTTTGCTATTGAATTCAATACCTGGAATTTGAATTTTAAAGGGCGTCCTTCGAGACCATGTGAATATAAGCGGATGTCTTCAATTTGCGTTATAGCTTTATCCAGCTCCAGACCGGCGCCCTGGGCAATATCCTGCTTCATAGTATCTATTGCGAGATCGTAAAGCGATGGGTCATGCTGCCAGAGAAAGCCGAAGTTTTGTGTGTCCTCCAATATAAAGAACAGAAAATGACGGACATCCTGAACAAACAAGCGCAATTCTTCTTTCCCTGGATTATCTGCCGATGCCACATCAGTAAACCACATGTTTTTCTCCTTTATTTTTACCTGGCGTTACAGCGACGTAGCCCGGATGAAGTAAAACGTGATCCGGGGATGATTCATGTTATCGCAAGCACGTCCCGGTGTATGAGGAAAAGTATACTTGTTTCACTGGTGCAAGCATTAGCATAAATGAATAAGTATACGGCCGCTTTATATCCCAAATTTAAAACGGCCCCCGAAGGGGCCGCCGTTTAATCCATGATCTAATCCTGCTTTACTATTCTTCTTTATGCAGCGGAGCAAACCAGAATGGAATGACGATCATCAGCATCAATCCGAAGATACTGAGAGACCATTCAACTAAATCAGAGTCTACAAACATGGACGCAATCATCAAAACCGATCCGGGAAGCATTGCAGTTAACCAGGATGGATAACGTAAACCTGATGCGCTATTACAAGTATTGCAGGATGCTAACAGCCCGGGGCTCATTATTGCCTTGCGCAGTGGCGAGATACCCGGCTTTTCACAATGGGGGCAGTTGAACATAACAATAACTCCTTAAATATTTAATTTACGTCTGGCTAATCCGATCATGCTTATTAAGCCAGAACCGAATAACCAGACTGCGCCAGGAACCGGAATGGCGGCAAGGCCATACTGGAGGTGGTCTACCTCGATACCTCCTGACGAATTACTTATGAAGATGCTCGATATTCCATCTATATTCGTGACACCGAAAAAACTGTCCTCGTCTGTCTGGCCTTCATTTCCACTGGTTGCAACTGTGACTGGCCCAATTATACCCAGGCTATCACCATTCGAGTCAAATGCTTCAAATGTAGTTGTGCCCCCGCCATCAGTCCACACGATACCGACGTGAGTTGGCAATGTGCCTAATACAGCATCATCGAAAGTGAAGGTAATTCCAGCAGAACCGCTTGCGCTGAAATATGAATCACCATCAAGCCCGCTACCGTCAATTACGCCATCGTCTGCATCCACAGAATCATGGATCGAAGGGCCGAAAACAACGCTGGTGACGCCGCCTGCTGAGGCACTGACCCCGGGAGTATTGAACAGGTGGTCCTCGAAATCCTCAAGATGGAAATAACTGAATGTCTCGCCGGCAAAGGGGCTGTCTGCTGTACCGCAACCACTAACGGCTGACGTGTCAAAACATAAATATGAAGTTGGGCCCAGTAGTGCAGCCATCGATGTTGCGGGCAAGCACAGTACAAACGCTGTACAGATAACTATTCGCGTAAATATTTTCATGTTCCCTGCCTCCCTTTTGTTAATTAATCCGTCATCGCGATAGCAAGATTTAACGTATAAATCACATGCAATATCTATGCAGAAATTAAAAAAAACAATAAATACATTAGGTTGCAAATTACCTTGATTTTAATTCAGTGAAAATATGTAAAGTTTTCCAGACAAGATTCAGGATTTTTTACATGTTTGAGTGTCAGTTCTCGGCCAAATACGACATTTACCCAAATAAAAACGGCTCCCGCAGGAGCCGCGATTAAATGCCTTCTAAATCAGCTACGCTTTCTTGCGCCTAGCTATACCGATTAAGCCAATAAGGCCTGAACCGAAAAGCCATGCAGCAGCCGGAACAGGTACCGGTGAGAAATTCAGATTATCAACGATCAGCGCTTGATTTATATCAGGCTCGATTAAAATAGATGCAATTTCCCCAATGCCGGAAATATCAACATGACCTGCATTCTGATCGAAACCGGCCTGATTTATAAACAGGTCCATACCCATGAAGTCAAATTCACCCAGTAATGCGCCTGACACATCAAACGCAAATACTGTTAAATCACCTGATGGGTTGGCAAAATCAAATGATACCTCAGTAACAACAGTGGTGAAGTCAATAGTCAGCTGCGTCTGTGGTGCAACTTGAAATGCTCCCACATTGACATAATAACCTGAAATATCTGTGCCCATATTAAGTGGGTTTATCAGATTAACATACGTGGAGCCAAGGGTAATGTCGCTATCGTTGATTACAACTCCATTGTATTCATTAGCTGGAAATGAACCACCTAGACCAACATAGGGTGTCCCGTCCTGTTCCGTATCAAAATCAATGGAAACTGCAGATGCCGTAGCAGAAAAGCCGATACCCAAAACAAAGGCCATTGATATAAAGGAATGCTTAACAAACGATGTTTCTTTGAATGTGCCCATTATAGTGTTCTCCATATTTAACTATTTAATTACTAACTCAGATTCATCCAAGATGAATCACAAATAGTAAGGATAAATTAATAAAAATCAACCTTTTATTAAATGCCATTAATGTTAATAATTCCTATTAATATCAGGTATGAACGATGTCAGATCTCAGATTTCGCTAACGTTCGATACAGCTGTGACCTATTACACACATGATTAAATTAATTGTGTTTTTTATATAGTTTTATCAGGCTAGATTTCCGCTTTCTTAAATAAATAAACAGGGCCGGTATTCCCGGCCCTGTTATTAGACACTATCTAAATTTAATAACCGTGTGCACGTGTAATCGTGACTTTGGCTACCGAGTTGCGCCAGTCGTATACATCAGGAGCCAGGTCACCGATGCCATGAATACCGCGGTTGATGTGCACATAGCCCTCGCCACCTGCCCCGGGTGACGGCCCTTCTCCACCACAGGTCGGTCCCGGTATGCTGATACACAGTTCATCATTCGGTTCACTACCCGCATCAAAGCCCGGTGAATAGTAGGTTGCTGTGCCATGGCGAGGCGCCTTGACGTTGTTCAATGCAATAAAACCGTCGTTGGTGGGTAGCATCATCGAAGCCAGGCTGATATGACTTGCGCCATGTTTTGCAGTGACGGTAACCGTGACAGATTGACCCGGGCCAAGCAAGTCACCGGAATTCTGCACATCGGCAACACGTGGATCATCCTCTAAAACAGCAGTCAACGGTGCAGTATCACCGCCCTCCGCAATTGCCGCGAGTTCATCACTGGCGGGTGTCCCGAGTTCATACAAAGACACACCTTTGCGATGACTGGTCACCAGTATGGGTGTGAAGTTGATGGAGTTTGTAATATTGGTAATTGTAACGTGGTAAGACGCTGAGCCACCTGCTGATGCAGCGGAAGAAGTTAATAACAGGCCACTAACAGCAGCGGCGGTGAGCGCATGACGCATGGATGTAAACATAGGTATTCCTCCTGGTTTCATGGGTGTAACCGCTATTGGTC